>CBFGVC010000001.1:0-41775 GCA_965652255.1 uncultured Fibrobacteria bacterium
ATCAGAAATCAAAAATCAGAAACAGGAAAGGGGAAACGCGTTCTTTTCTGATTTCATGTTTCCGATTCCTGATTTCCTAGAGCGTTCCCAGCTCCCTCTTGATCGACTCGAGCCTCTCGTAGTCCTCGCTCTGCAGCGCCTCGACCTTCGAGACCAAAAGCTCCAGCTTGCGCAAGGTGTGAGCGTCGAGCGAGGGCGCGGCCTCGATCAGGCTGACCATCGCCTCGGTGTCCTCCGGAAAGCCGAAATCGGCCATGAAGGTTCGGAATTCCGTCACCGACCTGGCGTGATCGTCTCCCCCGCCCCGAGTGTAGATCATGCGCGGGATCAGCACGGTGAGCAAATGCGACTTCCAGTCGGCGGGAGGAACTTTCGCCTCCGTCTCCTCCGGCTCGGCCGTCGTGGACTCGATCGCGCCGAGGAGAGCCGCGATCTCGCCCTCCACCGCCTTGTGCTCCTGCTCCCGGTAATGCGCCTGGTAGAGAAGCGGAAAGGCGTTCACGCACAGGTGCGCGTGCGCCAGCACGGTGAAGGAGCCCAGGTAATAGACGTCGGCGTCCTGCGCCAGCATCTCCTCCTCGGAGGAAAAGTGAGCCACCTTCGCGGGGATGGGGATGAAGTCGGCGTTCTTCATCGAGTCGAGACGCTCCTTGACCGCCTCGGGATCGAGCGCGCCCTCGAGTCCGCCCGTCTCGCGCGCCTGCTCGATGACCTCCTCGATGCCCTTCTCCAGGGAGATTCCGAACTCCTTGCGGAAGAAGTCGCGGATGTCGCGCTGCTCCACGTAGTTGGCCGTGACGGCGAGCATCCCGTTGCGAACGAGCGCCTCCAGCGGCGAGGCTTCCTCGCCGGGGGCGCGGGGCGAGTCCTCCGGGCGCTCATAGCGCACGTAGGCCACGAGCCGCCCGCTCAATCGGTTCGGATCGCCCTTCTTCAACTCGGCTTTAAGCGCGGAAAAGTCCATGGGAGGAAACTACTAAGAGGGTGGCTGGTGGGTGGTGGCCGGCGGGTAGTGGCCGGTGGGTAGTGGCTGGTGGGTAGCAGGTAGTGGATGCGGTAGTCAGGAAAAAAAGGAGGGCTCGGACCGAATACAGGAAGCGCCGAATTCAATGGACGGCGAACGATCGGTTCAAGGCCACTACCCACTACCCACCCGCCCCTACCCCCTACTTCCCGTTCCCCAGGTTCGGCCTCCAGCGCGGATTCTTCGAGGACATGTCCACCGAATAGAAATCGCGGGCGAACTTGGAGGCGTCCTTGCCGAGGTACTCGAGCAGGAAGCGGGCCACCCACTTCTCGATCTTCAGCACCACCATCTTCTTGCGCAGGCGCCCTTGGCTGTCGCGGTTGAGGATGGACGGGATGGAGTTGAGCGAGAGGATCTCGTCGAGCAGCGGCGAGTTGAGGTTCTCGCGCCCCTCGGGCGAGGCGTAGAAATGCGTCACGCCGAAGATGATCTTGCGCGGGTTGCCCTCGCGCAGGAGGCGGCAGCACTCCACCACCGTCGAGCCGGTGCGAACCATGTCGTCGAGGATGATCACGTCGCGCCCGGCGATGCCCTCGAGGGGCACGTCGGACCGCGCGCTGACCTCCATGCGCACCTGGCGCTCGCCGGTGCGCGACTTTTCCATCACGATGCAGCGCGCGCCGGGCAGGTCGAGCGAGGTCCGGACCTCGCGGACGAAGGGCAGCGCGCCCATGTCGGGCGCGCAAAGGACGAGGTTGTCGCCGCCCTGCCCCGGAAAGACCATGTCGGAGTGCTTGATGTAATCGGCGTACACCTCGTTGGGGATGAGGTTGTGGAACTCCCCGCCGAAGGTCTCCCCGAACAGCTTCTGCACCTTGGAGCTGTGGTTGTGCACCGTGATCACCGCGTCCACGCCCGAGAGCTTGAGCAGCTCGGCGTAGAGGTTTGCCGTGAACGGCTGGCCGTCGAACTTCTTGAGGTCCTCGAGCGGGCGCGCCTCCTCGTCCTCGGCGCGGCGCGGGCCGCGGTCCTGCGCCGAGAAGAACAGGTCGGGCTCGACGAGCACCACCTGCCTCGCGCCGTTCTCCTTGGCGCCGCGCGCCAGCATGAGCGTGCGCATCGCCAGCGAACCGCGCGAGTCGCTGGTGGCCGCCGAGCAGATCACCACCGTCTTGCCCTCGAGCGAGCGGCCGATGCGCTCCATGTCGCCCTCGTCGCTGATGTAGCGCGGGCAGAACTCGGAGTTGGCGTAGACCTTGAGCGAGATCAGGTCGGCGATCTCGTCGCGCTGGCCGCACATGTGCGCCAGGTCGATGGCGAAGGGGTCGTCGGAGACGTTGGAGACGATGAGGACGTCGCTGTTGCGCATTGCCTGCCTTGGAAGGCCCGGTCGGCTGCCGGGAGACGGATCAAAGGGTAGCTAAATGCGGGGATTCTTCGGGGTCGAAGCTTCCTTGGGGCAAGGTAACGGGTAATGGGTAACGGGTGCGGGAGAGCACGTAGAGGGGGGGCTGGACCGGGTTCCGACGCCATTACCCGTTACCCGAAACCCATTACCCGTTCCCGTTCCCGACGAAGCTTCGCCGGCGAAGGACCTCCCCTACCCCTCCACCTTGACCGGCGTCGTCTTCCACACGTCGCGGTTGTATTCCGCGATGGTGCGGTCGGAGGAGAACTCGCCCATGCGCGCCACGTTGAGGATGGCCGCGCGCGTCCACCATTCGGAGTCTCGGTAGCGCTCCGAGACCTCGCGCTGGCAGGCGGCGTAGGCGGCGAAATCGGCGAAGAGCATGTACTCGTCGTGGTGGTGCAGGCCGTCGAGGAAGCCGCGGAAAAGGCCCGGATCCTCGGGGCTGAAATGCCCGGCGCGCAGGAGCCCGAGCACGGCGGAGAGGGCGGGATCGGCCGCCGCGGCCGCGGCGGGGTCGTAGCCCGAGTCCTTGCGGGCCTGCACCTCGGCGGCCGTCATCCCGAACAGGAAGAAGTTCTCGGCGCCCACCGCCTCGCGGATCTCGATGTTGGCGCCGTCCAGGGTCCCGATGGTGAGCGCGCCGTTCAGGGCGAACTTCATGTTTCCCGTGCCGCTGGCCTCGGTGCCCGCCGTGGAGATCTGCTCCGAGAGGTCGCTGGCCGGGAAGATCTTCTCGGCCAGCGAGACCCGGTAATCCTCCAGGAAGACCACGCGCAGGATCCCGCGCGTGTCGGGATCGGCGTTGACCACGGAGGCCACCCCGTTGATCATCTTGATGATGAGCTTCGCCGTGTGGTACCCCGGCGCGGCCTTGCCGGCGAAGAGGAAGGTGCGCGGCAGCATCCCGTCGCCTCGCCCCGCCTTGATCTCGTTGTAGAGGTGCGCGACGTGCAGGATGTTCAGCGATTGCCGCTTGTACTCGTGGATGCGCTTCACCTGCACGTCGAACAGCGTGGAGGGATCGCATTCGGTGTCGTGGGCGTGGCGGATCCAGGCGGCCAAGGCCGCCTTGTTCGCCCGCTTGACCTCGCGCCAGCGCTCGCGGAACTCGCCGTCGTCGGCGAAGCGCTCCAGCGCGTCGAGGCGCGAGAGGTCTCGCACCCAGCCGTCGCCGATCTTCTCGGTGATGAGGGAGGAGAGCCGGGGGTTGGCCTTGTAAAGCCAGCGCCGGGGCGTCACGCCGTTGGTCTTGTTGTGGAACTTCTCCGGCGTCAGCTCGGCGAAGTCCCTGAGCACCCGCGACTTGAGGAGTTCGGTATGCAGCGCGGCCACGCCGTTCACGGCGCTCGATCCAACCACCGCGAGGTAGGCCATGCGCACCGAGCGGTCGGTCCCCTCCTCGACCAGCGACATGCGGCGCAGGCGGTCGCCGTCGCCGGGATAGCGCCACGAGACCTGCTTGAGAAAGCGATAGTTGATCTCGTAGATGATCTGCAGGTGGCGCGGCAGGAGCCTGCCCAGGAGTTCCACGCCCCACTTCTCGAGCGCCTCGGGGAGCAAGGTGTGGTTCGTGTAGGCGAAGGCGCGCGTGGTGATGTCCCACGCGTGTTCCCAGGAGAAGCCTTCCTCGTCCACGAGCAGGCGCATCAACTCGGGGATGGAAATCGCCGGATGCGTGTCGTTCAGCTGGATCACGGCCTTCTCGGCCAACTGGCTGCAGTCCTTGTGGTACTTCTTGTGGCGGCGGAGGATGTCGTGCAAGGTGGCCGCGCACAGGAAGTACTGCTGCTTGAGCCGCAGCTCCTTGCCGTTCATCGAGCTGTCGTTGGGGTATAGGACCTTCGAGATGCTCTCGGCCAGCGCGATGTCCTTGCTCGCCTCCACGTAGTCGCCGCTGTTGAAGTAATGCAGGCCGAAGTCGTCGGACGACTTCGCCGACCAGAGCCGCAACGTGTTCACCGTGCCGCAGCCGTAACCAGGCACCGGCGTGTCGTAGGGCGCCGCCAGGACGGTCTCGGCGTCCACCCATTCGTGAAGCTCCACTCCCTGCGCGTTGCGGCGCGTCACCACGCGCCCCTTGAAGCGCACCGGCACGGTGTACTCCGGCCGCGAGATTTCCCAAGGGTTCGGCAGGCGCAGCCAGTTGTCGGGATGCTCCTGCTGCCAGCCGTCGCGGATCTTCTGGTGGAACATGCCGTAGTCGTAGCGGATGCCGTAGCCGTAGGCGGGCAACTCGAGCGTGGCCATCGAATCGAGGAAGCACGCCGCCAGGCGGCCGAGGCCCCCGTTGCCGAGGCCGGCCTCCAGCTCCTGCCCGCGCAAATCCTCGAGGTTGAGCCCCAGGTCGTACATGGCCTCGCGCGCCTCGGAGTCGAGGCCGAGGTTGATGAGCGCGTTGCCGAGCGAGCGCCCCATCAGGAACTCCATCGACAGGTAGTACACGCGGCGCGCGTCGTGGCGATAGTAGGCCTGCTGCGTGGCGATCCAGCGCGCGATCAGCTTGTCGCGCGCGGCATAGGCCAGCGCGAGGTACTTGTCGTAGGGCGTGGCGGAATACTTGTCCTTGCCCAGCGACGACTCGAGATGGCGGAAGAACGCCGCCTCGATGCCGTGATGCGCGTCGGCCTGCGGAATCGAGCGCTCCTCGAGGTCACGCGACTTGGGGGAGGCCTTCGCGGGCTTGGAGCTTTTCGGGGACTTCGGGTTCGACTTGGACTTTGAAGAGGCGGGCATGTGAAACTCCGGAGGCGGAGGCGGGCTGGCCCAATCATAACAACGGAAGAAAGGCGAGAGTAGCGCCGGGCGTTTGAAACAAAAGGCGGCTGAGTTGTCCATAAGTGTCCAGCTTTGTCGCCCCCTTTTGTTTCAAATGTCCGGCGCCGAGGTTTACCTTTTCTTCTCCATGACCTCCCCTGCTTCCTTTTTTCTCTCCTTGGGCCTCGAACCGCTCGCATGGGAGGAGGTCCTGCGCCGCGCCGAGGCGCGGCTCGGCGAAAAGGCGTCGAACAAGACCTCGGAGTTCGCGCGGCTGCACCGCGCCTTCGTCGCCTATCCGACCGAGCGCACCGCCCGCGCCTTCTATGACTTCGTCGCAGGGAACGACCTGCACGGATTGCTCGCATGCCATCGCTTCGATCGCCTCGTCGCCATCGCCGAATCGCTGGATGCCTCACGGCCTTTTCCCCTCGACGGCTCCTCGATCCTCGACATCGGCGCGGGCGGAGGTTTCCTTGCCACCTGGCTCCGCGACGCGCGCGGAGCGCGCGTCGCGGTCTCGGACCTTTCTCCCGCCTCCGAGGCGGCGCTGGCCGCGCAAGGCTTCGAATCGCTGCGGGACCTTCCGGAAGACAGGCGCTTCGACTTCATCCTGTGCGCCGACAGCCTCGGCGAAGTCCACTCCGACGAGGACGATTGGCTCGCCGACGCCGCGAACGCGGGGGATCCCGCCTTCGTCGAGGAACTGGAGGCGCGCTACGGCCTCGCGCGCAAGCTGGCCGCGCTGCGCCCGCGGCTTGCCGCGGGCGGCCGCGTCGCGCTCTTCGAGCCCGCGCCCCAGGCGCACTTCTGGCGCGGCGCGGCGCGGCTTTTGGAAGGCGAAGGATGGAACGTCGAGGTCCTTGGGCCTGGGCCCGCCTGGCGCATGATCCTCAAGGCCTGAGGCCACGGGCGGCCCCGGAGGGGCGCCACTTCGGCATCCGCCGGCCCCGAATCCGTTCATCGCCCCCGAATGCTCCCCCTTTCCCCTCTCCGCCCCCGGGGAGAGGGGAAAGGGGGGCTTGATATAATCCATCGACTTTCCTGGGGTTAGGGGCGAGGGATAAGCCAACGCCAGACCCTACCCGCTCGCAATCTTTCGATTTAGATTGATTCTAATCCCTGTGTTTTAACCGAACAAACCAACCCCCACGAAAGGATCCCCCATGGCAGTTCTCGTCGGCAAAGCCGCCCCCGATTTCACCGAGGAAGTCGCGATCGGCCAGTCCACCAAGAAGATCTCGCTCTCCGATTACAAGGGCAAGAAGTACGTCGTGCTGTTCTTCTACCCGCTCGACTTCACCTTCGTCTGCCCCACCGAGATCCACGCGTTCGAGGAGGCCCGCAAGGAGTTCGAGAGCCGCGGCGCGGTGGTGCTCGGCTGCTCGGTCGACTCGGCCCACTCGCACATGGCCTGGCTGCGCACCCCGAAGAACCAGGGCGGCATCGAGGGCGTGAACTACCCGATCATCGCCGACATCCACAAGCGCGTTTCGCGCGCCTACGACGTGCTCGACGAGGACGCGGGCATCACCTACCGCGCCTCGTTCGTGATCGACAAGAACGGCGTGGTGCAGGCGCAGGTGGTCCACCACCGCCCCATCGGCCGCAACGTGGACGAGGTGATCCGCCTGCTCGACGCGCTGCAGTACAGCGAGGAGCACGGCGAGGTTTGCCCCGCGGGCTGGACGAAGGGCCAGAAGGCCATGAAGGCCGACCTCAAGGACGTGGGCGCGTACCTCGCGAAGAAGTAAGCGAAACGCCGGCGACGAAGGCCCGGTTCCCGCGAGGGGGCCGGGTTCTTTGTTTTCGAAGCTTCGGGGAGGGTGGACGGTGGAAGGTAGAGGAACGCTACGGCGGGGCTGGAAGCCCGCCACGAAACATGGATAACAAATCCCTGTTTGCACAAGGCCTGACGCTGGACCAGAACGCATCTTCGGTTTGTTGCTCGATCATGTTGTTCATTATTTGGGAAACCCTCTTCGAAGCGGTGCGTTGTGGTGGACGGTTGAAGGAAGCATGCCTTCCGAGATGACGCGCGGAGGCGTCATCTCGGGGAGTTGCGACTTATTAATTTTGAGAGTGGATGGTGGGCTCCCTTGGCCCGGGTTCCGGGTTTGACAAGTCTTCCAAGGCGGCATCCTCGCCACCGCGTGATGCGCTGTACCCCAAACTTTTTTCCCTGCTAAAAGGCTATACGCGACGAGATTTCGTCGGGGATTTGTGGGCCGGTATCGTCGTCGGCGTCGTGGCGTTGCCACTGGCCATAGCCTTTGCGATAGCCTCCGGTGTGGCGCCTGAAAAAGGGCTCGTGACGGCGGTGGTAGCCGGCTTCCTCATTTCGGCTTTGGGTGGAAGCCGAGTGCAAATTGGCGGTCCCACCGGGGCTTTCGTCGTCATCGTCTACGGAATCGTGGAGAAGTACGGCGTTAGCGGGCTTGCCATTGCCACGTTCATGGCCGGAGCAATGCTGGTTGCCATGGGGCTCGCGAGGTTGGGATCGCTCATGCGCTTCATCCCGCACCCGGTGATTGTCGGATTCACCAGCGGGATCGCCGTCATCATAGCGTCCACGCAGGCCCGTGACTTTTTCGGTCTAGGTATGCCGTCCATGCCCTCGGAATTCTTCGCCAAGTGGGCTGCCATTTTCCGGCACGTTGGCACGGTAAACGTTCAGGCCCTTGGCCTCGGCGTTCTTTGCGTAGCCGTTCTCATGTTTTGGCCCAAGGTGTCCCGCAAGGTTCCGGCTTCCTTGGTGGGGTTGATTTTGTGCACCGTGCTCGCACGGTGGTTCAATCTTTCCGTGGAAACGGTTGGGTCACGGTTCGGGAGTATTCCCGGCGTATTTCCCGCTCCGCACCTACCGGACCTCGAATGGGAGATTCTCCGGAACCTGGTGCAACCCGCAATTGCAATCGCTCTCCTCGCAGGAATCGAGTCCTTGCTTTCGGCTACGGTTGCGGACGGGATGATTGGCGGGCGGCACCGCCCCAACATGGAGTTGGTCGCCCAAGGCATTGCGAACATTGCCTCCCCGC
This sequence comes from uncultured Fibrobacteria bacterium, assembly GCA_965652255.1. Taxonomy (GTDB): domain Bacteria; phylum Fibrobacterota; class Fibrobacteria; order UBA11236; family UBA11236; genus UBA11236. Next base: position 8,171 of record CBFGVC010000001.1, read on the forward strand.
TATTCGGAGGCATTCCGGCCACAGGGGCCATTGCCCGCACAGCTACGAATGTCAAGAATGGGGGTAGAACACCGATTGCGGGGATAGTCCACGCACTCACGCTCCTGGGGATTATGCTGGTTCTCGGCCGTTATGCCGTGTTGATTCCCCTTTCCTGCCTTGCGGCCATCTTACTCGTGGTGGCGTACCATATGAGTGAGTGGCGCACCTTCGTCGCGCTATTCCGGGGACCACGAGCCGACATAGCGGTATTGCTAACTACGTTCGTGTTGACGGTCGTGGTGGACCTCACGGTCGCTATCACGACGGGTGTGGTGCTGGCACTCCTGCTGTTCATGAAGCAGATGTCGGAGGCTTTTCATGTCGGTCCCCTGGCGAATGGGCAGGGACAGGAAGATATCCTCGAACGGGGCTCGATTCCTGAGGGCGTGGAAGTGTATGAGGTCAATGGTCCGTTGTTTTTTGGAGCCGCTCAGAAATTCGAGGAAGCCATAACTGCCATCAGCCTTAAGCCCAAGGCGCTCATACTCCGGTTGCGCAATCTCCTGTCCCTCGACGCCTCGGGGTTACACGCCTTGCAAAGCGTGCACAAGAATTGCGAACGACAAGGCATCGTCCTAATTCTCTCAGGGGTACACGTCCAACCGACCATTGCCCTTTTCCAGAGTGGATTGGCCGATAAAATCGGGGAGGCGAATCTGTTCCCCAACTTTGAGCCCGCCTTGGAACGGGCTCGGGAGGTTGTAGGTTCTGACACCGCGTTGACTAGCGGTTATGTCGAGGGGTAGACGCCTGTGGTACCGGGCAAGACGGATATGATTTCCGAGATGTGTGAGCACCAAAGGCGTTTCTGCCCTTTTTTGGGGCCTTCAAGACGACCGGGGACAGGAACAATTGCGCAAAGCGGAGATGGCGTTTTGTTTTTTCCACTGTCCTCCCTCCACCGCCTACCCTCGAGGAAGGGCCGGTAGCAACGGATTCGTTCCCCACCGTCCACCTTCGAGGAACGATCGGCGGCGAAGAACGCCTTGCCACCATCGACGAAGAAAAGACTCCGGAGAATCCCCCCTCCCCCGTTGCTAGTTTTCCCCTTCCCCATGAACGATCCCGCTAACCCCCGCGGCGGCGCGCGCGCGCTGCTCGAGCTGTTCAAGCTGCGGATGACGCTGCACATCCTCATCACCACGGTGGTGGGATTCTACATGGCCTCCCCGCCCGAGATCGCCTGGGGCGTGTTGGGGTGGACGCTGCTGGGCACGGGCCTGCTCGCGTCCTCCGCCTTCAGCTTCAACCAGGCCATCGAACAGCGGCACGACGCGGTGATGGAGCGGACGAAGGGGCGCCCGTTGCCCTCCGGACGACTCAGCTCGGCCGCGGCATGGATCGCGGGCGGGCTCACGACGCTCGCGGGCTCGTGGATATTGTGGATCCACGCGAACGCGCTCACGGCCCTGCTGGGCTTCTCCACCGTCGTGCTGTACGCCGCCGTGTACACGCCCCTGAAGCGGATGACGACATTCAACACCTTGGTGGGCGGCATTCCCGGCGCCCTTCCGCCGCTCATGGGCTGGACGGCGGCCCAGAACCAGGTCGGCACCGGCGGGATGCTGCTTTTCGCCCTCTTGTTCTTCTGGCAACTCCCCCACTTCCTCGCCCTGGCGTGGATGTACAAGGACGACTATCGTCGCGGCGGCTTCCGCATGCTGAGCCTGTCCGACGAATCCGGAGACATCTGCTTCCGTCAGATCTGGATGCAGAGCGTGCTGCTCGTGCCCGTGTCGCTGTTTCCTTACGTGTATGGCCTCGCGGGACCGTGGTACGCGGCGACCGCCTTGGCGGGCGGAGCGGTTTTCCTGGCGCTGGCGTGGCGCCTGCGCCGCACGCGAAGGCGCGAGGACGCGGTCAAGGTTTTCCTCTGGTCGCTGGCCTACCTTCCCTTGGTCCTCATCGTCATGGCGCTCGACAAGCGCCTGATCTTCGTCGCCTGAGTCGCGCCGAAGGAATTCGCATCGCCCCAATTCACGTGATCGCAACGGCTTACGCGCATCGATAGGCATGTAACGAACGTCGGCGCGACTCCTGCCCGGATTTGACCGGGAATATCGTTGAGATACGATCTCAAAAGAATTTGCACGGCTACGTGTCGAAGTCTTGCATGCCCATTTTTCGCGATTTAGTTTTTCGCCGCCTGAAAAACGGAAACCCTGACTCGAATCGGGAACCGGAAACCTTCCGGTGAGCCGCTGGAGACTAGCCGAATGGTATTCCCGAAGTGGACCAACAAGGTTCCCCTCATCTTGCTGGCCTCCGTAGTTTTCCTGGTCTGCTTCGCTGTTTTCGCCTTCGCCTATTGGGGCTCTCCCAAGAACTACATCGTCGGATACCAGCCCGTTCAGCCCATCGCCTTCAGCCATGAGCTGCATGCCGGACAACTCGGCATGGATTGCCGCTACTGCCACTACAACGTGGAGAAGGGGCGCCACGCGGGCGTGCCGCCCACCGAGACCTGCCTCAACTGCCACTCGCTGGTGAAGACCGATTCGCCCGAGATCCAGAAGCTGCTCGAGTACCACGAGAAGGGGCTTCCGGTACCGTGGGTCCGGGTGCACAAGCTGGCCGACTTCGCTTACTTCGACCATAGCGCCCACGTCAACAAGGGCGTGAGCTGCGTCGACTGCCACGGGCGCGTCGACCAGATGGTCGAAGTGCGCGCCGAGACGCCCTTGAGCATGGGCTGGTGCCTCGACTGCCACCGCGACCCGGCGCCGTACGTGCGCGACCGCTCGAAGGTCACCGACCTTTCGTGGAAGCCCGAGGGCGATCCGGCCGAGTACGGCCGCGAGTTCATGAAGCTCTACAACGTGAATCCCAGAACGGACTGCTCCGCATGCCATCGCTGAACCTCGATCCGAAGCAGCCGCAAAAGGCGGCCTGGAAGAGCCTCGAAGAACTCGCCGGTTCCCCCGAGTTCAAGGACTTCGCCTCCCACGAATTCCCCGAAGGCGCGGACACGATGGGCGCCGACATTTCGCGCCGCCGCTTCCTGCAGGTGATGGGGGCGGGCATGGCGTTCGCCGGACTCGCGGGGTGCAAGGGCATCCGCCGCCCCGAGCAGCACATCCTTCCCTACAACCAGATGCCGGAGCGCCTCATTCCGGGCGTTCCCCAGTTCTACGCCACCACGCATTCGCTGGCCGGCGACGCCGTCGGCCTCCTCGTCGAGTCGCACGAGGGGCGCCCCACCAAGATCGAGGGCAATCCTTCCCATCCCGCCAGCCGGGGCGGCACCTCGAAGCAACACCAGGCCGCCATCCTCGACCTTTACAATCCGGAACGCAGCCAGGTCCCGCTCAAGGGCGGCGCGGCTTCGTCCTGGCAGGCCTTCTGGGCAGAGGCGAACCCGGTCTTCGACGAGCTGAAGGCAAATGGCGGCGAGGGTCTGCGCATCCTTTCGTCGCACACGGCGTCGCCTTCGTTCCGCGCCGTGCGCGACCATGCCATGCGCGTTTTCCCGAAAGCGAAGTGGATCGCCTACGAGCCCGTCTCGCGCGACAACGTGATCGCCGGCATGCATGCCTTGACCGGCAAGGCCGCCGAGCCGCTTTACCGTTTCGCCAAGGCGAAGCGGGTGTTGTCGGTGGATTGCGACTTCCTGGAGGCCGAGGCCTTCAACCTGGCATATTCCCGCGACTTCGCCGAAGCCCGCAACCCGGATGCGGGGCTGGATGGGATGAACCGGCTTTACGTGATCGAGTCGGGTTTTTCCGTGACCGGCGGCTCCGCCGATCACAGGCTGCGCGTCAAGCCCGGCGCGGTGCCGCACGCCTTGCTGGCCCTCGCCCGCGAATTGCAGTCCCGCGGCCTGCGCCTGCCCGGCCTCGGCATCGACCTGAACGCGGTTCCGCGCAACGCCGAGGGCATTTCCACGACGTGGATCCAGGCCTTGGCCGAGGACCTGCTGAAGCATCGAGGCGAGTCGGTGGTTGCCGTGGGGAAGTACCAGCCCGCCGCAGTGCACGCGCTCGGACAGGCGATCAACCACGCGCTGGGCAACGTGGGCAAGACCGTCGAGTGGAAGGTTTCCGTCGCGCATGCCCTCAATGCCTCCGGCGACGCGCCCGAGAACGGAGTCGAGGGCCTTCGCGCCCTGGCCTCGGATCTCGATGCAGGACGCGTGTCGGCCCTGCTCGTGCTCGAGGCGAATCCCGTCTACGCGTCCCCCGCCGACCTCGGCCTGGGCGCGAAGATCGCCTCGGCGAAATTCAGCGCCCACCTTGGATCCGAGGCCGATGAAACCGCAGCCGCGTGCGGCTGGCACCTGCCGGTCAGCCACTTCCTCGAAACCTGGAGCGACGGTCGCGCCCTGGACGGCACCACCTCCATCGCCCAGCCTCTCATCGCCCCGCTTTACGAGACCCTCGACTCCGCCGAGCTCCTGGCGCGCCTTTCCGGCTTCGGCCGGACAGCTTCGCACGAGATCGTGCGCGCTTACTGGGCCGGCCAAGCCGGCCTCGGCTTCGATACGGCGTGGCGCAAGTGGCTTCACGACGGCATCGTCACCCTCGGCGGCGCTGCCGACGTCGGCTTGGCTCCCACCGCCGTCCTGCAGGAGCTGATGCGCGGCATCCCGGCCGCGCCGCAGGGCGTCGAGCTGATCTTCCGCGAGGACTCGCGCCTGCTCGACGGGCGCTTCGCCAACAATCCCTGGCTGCAGGAACTTCCCGACCCCATCACCAAGCTCACCTGGGACAACGCGCTGCTCGTGGGCCCCAAGCTCGGCGAGAAGCTCGGCATCACGGAAAACCTCCTCAACGGCGATGCCACCGGCACGACCCTGGCCGACTATCGCAAGCGTCCCATGGTGCGCGTGACCGCGGGCGGCGCCTCGCTCGAGGCAGCGGCCTGGATCCTTCCCGGCCTCGCGGACGAGACCGCCGTGCTGCACCTGGGCTTCGGCCGCATGCATGTGGGCAAGGTCGGCGAGGAGTCCGGCTTCAACGCCTACGCGCTCATGTCCTCCGCCTCGCCCTTCGCGGCCTCCGGCGTGAGGATCGAAAAGCTCGGACGGCTCTACGCCCTGGCCTGCACGCAGGACCACTGGTCGCTGATGGGGCGCCCCATCGTGCGCACCGGGAACCTCGCCGAATACCTCGATGCCCCGGAGGATTTCGCCTCCGAGGACAAGTGGAACAAGCATCCGCCCGAGAAGAGCCTTTGGGACGAGTCGGTGCGCGGCACCTACGACTTCTCGCAGGGCATGCAGTGGGGCATGGTCATCGACCTCAACAGCTGTTCGGGCTGCAACGCCTGCCTCATCGCCTGCCAGGCCGAGAACAACATCCCCACCGTGGGCAAGGAGCAGGTGCTGCGGGGCCGCGAGATGCATTGGCTGCGCCTCGACCGCTACTTCACCGGGAACGTGGAGGATCCGCAGCTCGAGTTCCAGCCCATGACCTGCCAGCAGTGCGAGAACGCGCCCTGCGAGGAGGTTTGCCCCGTGGCCGCCACCGTGCACTCCCACGACGGCCTGAACGACATGGTGTACAACCGCTGCATCGGGACGCGGTACTGCTCGAACAACTGCCCCTTCAAGGTGCGCCGGTTCAACTTCTTCAACTACACGAACAAGTACACCGAGACCGAGAAGATGCGCATGAACCCCGACGTCACCGTGCGCTTCCGCGGCGTGATGGAGAAGTGCACGTACTGCGTGCAGCGCATCCAGCGCGCGCGCATCGAGGCGAAGAACGCGGGCAGCGAGCGCGTCGCCGACGGCGTGATCGTGCCGGCCTGCGGCCAGGCGTGCCCCTCGGGCTCGATCGCCTTCGGCGACATCAACGACCCCCAGAGCCGCGTCTCGCGCCTCAAGGCGCACCCGCGCAACTACGGCCTTCTGGGCGACCTCAACCTGAAGCCCCGCACGAGCTACCTGGCGCGGGTGCGCAACCCCAACCCGGCGCTCGAGAGGGTCGCGGCCTGAGGCCGGGACCGAGCAAGGAAGCAGCACGCACATGATCCCGCATCGCGACGACGATCCGACCCGGCGCCCGGTCCTCGTGGAGTCCTCCGACTTCCACGAGGTCACCGACATCATCGCCGGCCCGACCGAGACCAAGCTGACCCCGACCTGGATCCTGCTTTTGATGCTGAGCGCCTCCCTGCTCTGCCTCATGCTGGGCCTCTTCGGCTACCTGTTTTGGGAGGGTATCGGAATCTGGGGCTCCAACATCCCGGTGGCTTGGGGCTGGGACATCGTCAACTTCGTGTGGTGGATCGGCATCGGCCACGCGGGCACGCTGATCTCCGCCATCCTGTTCCTTTTCCGCCAGAAATGGCGCACCGCCATCAACCGGTTCTCCGAGGCGATGACCATCTTCGCGGTGATGTGCGCGGGCGTGTTTCCGGCCTTCCATGTGGGCCGCGTCTGGGTCGTCTACTACATCTTCCCCCTCCCCAACCAGATGGGCGCCTGGCCCAACGCCCGCAGCCCGCTGTTCTGGGACGTCTTCGCCATCAGCACCTACTTCACCGTGTCGCTGCTGTTCTGGTACATGGGCCTCATCCCCGACCTCGCGACCCTGCGCGACCGCGCCACCACCAAGGTCCGCAAGTTCGTGCTCTCGATCTTCGCGGTGGGCTGGCGCGGCGCGGCCCGCCATTGGCAGAACTACGAGCGCGCCTACCTCATCCTGGCCGCCATCTCGACGCCGCTGGTGCTGTCGGTGCACTCCATCGTGTCCTTCGACTTCGCCACCTCCAAGATCCCCGGCTGGCACACCACCATCTTCCCCCCCTACTTCGTCGCAGGCGCCGTGTTCTCGGGTTTCGCCATGGTGGCCAACCTGCTGATCATCGCCCGCGAGGTGTTCGGATTCAAGAAGGTGGTGCGCATGCACCACATCGAGAACATGAACAAGTTCATGCTGCTCACCGGCACCTTGGTCGGCTACGCCTATGCCATGGAGCTGTTCATCGCCTGGTACAGCGGCAACATGTACGAGCGTTACGCCTTCTGGAACCGCGCCTTGGGCGAATACTGGTGGGCCTACTTCTGGATGGTCTCCTGCAACGTGATCGCCCCGCAGCTGTTCTGGTTCAAGGCCATCCGCCGCAACCTCTGGGCCATCTTCGTCATCTGCATCTTCATCAACATCGGCATGTGGTTCGAGCGCTTCGTGATCGTGATCACCTTGCACGCCGACTTCCTCCCCGGCTCGTGGGGATACTACCGCCCGAGTTGGGTCGACGTCTCGACCTTCATCGGCACCTTCGGCCTGTTCTTCACGTTCTTCCTGCTGTTCCTGAAGTTCCTCCCGCAGCTGGCGATCGCCGAGGTCAAGGCCGTCATGCCCGAATCCAACCCCCACCACCACCCGCACGACAAGGGCCACTAGCATGAGCCGCGCCTCCGCCCCCCGCGTCTTCGGGGTGCTCGCCGAATTCAAGAGTCCCGCCGACGTCTATCATGCCGCCGAGAAGGTGCGCGACGCCGGTTACAGCAAATGGGACGTGCACTCCCCCTTCCCCATCCACGGCATCGAGCGCGCCATGGGCATCGGCGACTCGAAGCTGGGCTGGATCGCCTTCTTCTGCGCCGCCACGGGCGCGTTCGGGGGTTTCGGGCTCCAGTACTGGATCCACCAGCACGCCTACCCGCTCTTGATCGGCGGCAAGCCCATGGCCGCCCTGCCGGCCTACGTTCCCGTGACCTTCGAGCCGGGAATCCTGTTCACGGCCTTCGGTTGCATCTTCGGCATGCTCGCCCTCAACGGCCTGCCGCGCTTCTACCACGCGCTTTTCCGCAGCGAGAACTTCAAGCGCGCGACCGACGACGGCTTCTTCATCTGCATCGAGGCCCGGGATCCGAAGTTCGCGGTCGAGTCCGCGCGGTCGCTGCTCGAATCGGCCGGCGGCAAGAACATCGAAGTGCTGGAGGATTGACGTGAAGCGCATCATCGCCCCCACAACGCTGCTGGGATACGCGCTGCTGGGCGCCGCCGTCCTGCTCTCCGGCTGCCGCGGGCAAACCTCGCGCAAGCCCCCGCTCTGGATCATGCACGGCATGGAGTTCCAGCCGCGCTACAACGCCTTCGAGGGCAACGACTTCTTCGCCGACGGCCGCAACATGCGCACGCCGCCCGAGGGCACCGTGGCCCGCGGACACCTCCGCGAGGACGACGCCTTTTACCGCGGCGGCGGGCAGTCCCCCGTGACGCAAAACCCCGTCGCGGTCACCCCCGCCCTCATGGAGCGCGGCCGCGCGCGCTACGACATTTACTGCACCCCGTGCCACTCCGCCACCGGCGAAGGCGCCGGGATGGTGGTGAAGCGCGGCTTCCTGCCGCCGCCCAGCCTGCACGATGCGCGCGTGGCGGCCCTGCCCGACGGCGAGCTGTTCCGGATCATCTCGAACGGGATCCGCAACATGCCGGCCTACGGCAAGCAAATTCCCGAGGAGGACCGGTGGGCCGTCGTCGCCTACATCCGGGCCCTGCAATACAGCCGCGCCGGCGGCCCATCGAGAAACTGAGGTCACCGAAAAATGGCTGCAAACCCCGACACCCTCCGCGCCGACGAACGCCTTAGCGAAAAGTTCGCCCGGAGCACCTCCTGGTTCCTCGGCGCCGGGATACTCGGCGTGGCGCTCTGCGCCTTCGCGTACTTCCGCAACGGGCAGGACTTCTTCATCTCCTACCTGACCGCGTTCTGCTTCTTCCTCGCGATCTCGCTGGGCGCGATCTTCTTCGTGATGGTGCAGCACCTGACCCGCGCGGGCTGGAGCGTGACCGTGCGCCGCACGGCCGAGAACATCTCGGGCAACCTCATCCTGTTGGTGATCCTTTTCCTGCCCCTTTTGCCCGGAGTGCACGACCTTTTCCACTGGTCGCACGAGGACGTCCGAGCCACCGACGCGTTGATCCGGACGAAGGCGGCGTACCTGAACCTGCCGTTCTTCTATTCCCGCACCGCCTTCTACTTCATCGTCTGGGCCGTGCTCGCCTGGTGGTTCCTGCGCACCTCGAGGCGGCAGGACGAGACCGCCGATCCGGCGCTCACCACCCGCATGGGCAAGGTGTCGGCGGTCGGACTCATCCTCTTCGCCCTCACGCTGACCTTCTTCGCGTTCGACTGGATCATGTCCATCGACGCGCACTGGTTCTCCACCATGTTCGGCGTCTATTACTTCGCCGGAGCGGTCGTCGCGTTCTACAGCGCGCTGATCCTGGTGCTCACCTGGCTGAAGCGCTCCGGCCACCTGGCGAAGTCGGTGAATGCCGAGCACTACCACGACATGGGCAAGCTCCTGTTCGGCCACAACGTGTTCTGGACCTACATCGCCTTCAGCCAGTTCATGCTGATCTGGTACGCGAACATTCCCGAGGAGACGCTCTTTTTCCTGCACCGCTCCGGCGACGGCTGGAAGGCCGTGAGCTATTCCCTCCCCTGGCTGCACTTCGCGGTTCCCTTCCTGTTCCTGATGTCGCACAACGTCAAGCGCCGCCCACTGCTCCTTTCCGCCGGCGCGGCGCTCCTGCTCGTCATGTGCTACGTGGACATCTACTGGCTGGTCCAGCCGTATTTCCACCATCACCCGCGCTTCGGGCTCGCTGACATCGGCTCCTTGCTTGCGATCGGCGGGTTTTATTTATTCTTCCTTGTCCACAACATGCGGCAGGCCAGCCTCGTTCCCACCGGCGACCCCCGCCTGGGCGACAGCCTTTCCTACGACAACGGGATTCCCAAATGAGCACGACGCACGCGATCAACACCGGGCACGGCGGCCACGAGAAAGAGGACTTCGAGGGCACCTACGCCATTTGGGCCATTCCGTTCAGCATGGTGCTGCTGGCGGTCTTCGTCTTCATCGTGGCCTTGTGGGCTCCCGCCGCGGCGAGCCGCGAGATGAGGGCCAAGGAGCGGATGGGCGCCGAGCAATCGCGCCGTGAGCTGATCGAGCATCGCGCCTCGGAGCGCGAGGCCCTCGCTTCGGGCGCCGTGCCGATCGAGGATGCCATGCGCCGCCTGTCCACCGGGGAATAGCGCCCGCAACCGGCTCGGGAAACCTTCACGTTGCAATCCGCCCTTCTCCTCGCCGCAGCCCTGTCCGTCATGCCCGACATGTCGGCGCATGACACCGCAGGGGCGGCGCTGCAGGCCACCGTGGGCGCCGGCATCGAGGAAAAGCTGGGCCAGAGCGTCGACCCCGCCCTCGCCTTCCTCGACGAGACGGGCCGCGAGGTGCGCCTCGGCGACTACCTCGGCCAAGGCAAACCCCTCCTCCTGAACTTCTCCTACTTCCACTGCCCCATGTTGTGCGGGCTGGTGCAGGACGGGATGGCCAAGGCCCTCAAGGGAATCGACTGGTCTCCGGGCGAGGACTTCCTCGTCTTGACCGTGAGCATGGATTGGCGCGAAGGGCCCGAGGAGGCCATGCCCGTCAAGGAGCGCCTCGTCCCCACCATCGAAAAGCCCGGAGCCGACAGCGGGTGGCATTTCCTGACGGGCGATTACAAGGCCGTGCGGGCGCTCGCCCGCTCCACCGGCTTCAATTACAACTACGTGCCCGGGCAGAACGACTTCGCCCATGCGGCCGGCCTGATTTTCCTCAGCCCTTCGGGCGTGGTGTCGCGCTACCTCTACGGCATCGACTTTCCGGTTCGCGACATGAAGCTCGCGCTGCTCGACGCCTCCGAAGGCAAGAGCCTTTCCATGGGAGAAAAGTTCGCGTTGATGTGCTTCAAGTACGACCCCGACGCCCAAGGGTACGTGCTGTTCGCCCGGAACTTCATGAAGGCCGGGGGACTCGTGGTGCTGGCGCTCCTGCTCCTCTTGCTCATTCCGCTCTGGCGGCGCGAAGCCCGTTCCAGGGCCTCCGCCAAGGGCTGAGGCGGGCGGAAAGGTGCCTCGTTTTGCGGCAGGTTTATTTACATTTGCCCGGAACTTCGGGAAGCTGCGTTCCGGCGATGCCGGCACGCGTCTTTTGATTGCCAATACCCCCGCGCCCGCGCGAAGCCACCGGCTTCGTACCGGCGCTTCTCCGGGAAAGGATGCCTGAACTCCTTCGCCAAGGACAGCCAAACGCCCCTATGGAACATACGGAAAACACCAAGACCTTCTGGCTCCCCGAGCAGGCTTCGACATTCGCCGGCATGGTGGACTGGGCCTTCAATCTTTATCTCTGGATATCGGTCTTCTTCTTCGTGCTGGTGATCGGGCTCATGGCGCTCTTCCTGGTGCGCTATCGCCGGCGCCGGGAGGACCAGCTCGCCACGGGCCAGATGACCCACAACACGCTCCTGGAAACCTCATGGACGATCGTTCCCCTGATCATCGTCATGGGGCTGTTCTTCATCGGCATGCGCGGCTGGTGGCACATGCGCATCGCCCCTTCCGATTCCCTGGTGGTCGAGGTGACGGGCCTCAAGTGGAGCTGGTCCTTCAAGTACCCCCAAGGCTTCACGAATGACACCCTCGTCGTGCCCGTCGACCAGCCCGTCAGGCTGCGCGTGACCAGCACCGACGTCATCCACGGCTTTTACATCCCCGCCTTCCGCACCAAGGCCGACGTGGTACCCGGCCGCTGGCACAGCCTGTGGTTCGAGGCCACCAAGACCGGCGTTTACCCGGTGCTTTGCACGCAGTACTGCGGCACCAGCCACTCCTACATGCTCTCGGCAGTCAAGGTGCTGGAGCGCGAGGAGTACGACGCTTGGGCCAAGGAGGCCGCCGCGGCCTCCGGCGCCGACGTGCCGCTCGAGGAACTGGGGGCGCGGGTCTACACGCAACGCGGCTGCAACGCCTGCCATAGCGTGGATGGCAAGCCCGGCATCGGCCCGACCTGGCTGGGGATGTGGGGCAAGACCCACGCACTGACCAACGGCCAGACCGTCACCGTGGACGCCGACTACATCCGCCGGTCGATCATCGATCCCGCATCCGAGATCGTCGCCGGTTTCCCGCCGGTCATGCCCTCGTACAAGGGCATCGTGAGCGACCGGGAAATCGACGCCTTGACCGCTTACATCCAGACCCTGAAATAACGCGGAACGGAACCGACCAACATGAGCGCGCATCACGACAACGTCAATTACCTGAAGGCCTCGAAGGGCCTCATCAACTGGCTGGTCACGGTCGATCACAAGCGGATCGGCATGATGTACCTCGCCTCCATCCTGTTCTTCTTCATCGCGGGCGGAGTGTACGCCTTCCTGTTCCGCCTGGAGTTGTGGAGCCCGCTCGAGGGATTCATGTCCCCCGACACCTACAACCACTTCTTCACCATGCACGGCGTGATCATGGTGTTCCTCGTGGTGGTCCCCGGCATTCCGGGCGCCTTGGGCAACTTCCTCCTGCCCATCCAGCTGGGAGCGAAGGACCTCGCCTTTCCCAAGCTGAACATCACGAGCCTCTACCTCTACTGGATCGGCGCGCTGCTCGCGCTGTTCTCGCTGACGCAGGGCCGCGCCGAGTCGGGCTGGACGTTCTACGCCCCCTACTCCCTCTCCCAGAATCCCGCGGTGATGTGGATGCTGACCGCGGCCTTCATCCTGGGCTTTTCCTCCATCCTCACCGGCGTCAACTTCATCGTGACCATCCACAAGATGCGCGCGCCGGGCATGACCTGGTTCCGCCTGCCGTTGTTCGTCTGGGCGCTGTACGCCACCGGCATCATGCAGGTGTTCGCGACGCCCGTGCTGGGCATCACCCTCGCCCTCCTGCTGATCGAGAACTTTCTCCGCATCGGCATCTTCGACCCGGCCCTGGGCGGCGACCCGCTCATGATGCAGCACTTCTTCTGGTTCTACTCGCACCCGGCGGTGTACATCATCGTCGTGCCCGCCTTCGGCGTGGTCTCGGAGCTGATCACCTGCTTCTCGCGCAAGAACATCTTCGGCTACAAGTTCATCGCCTTTTCCTCGGTGGCCATCACCATCATCGGCTTCCTCGTGTGGGGACACCACATGTTCGTGGCCGGCATGTCCGACGTGGCGGTGACCATCTTCTCCTTCCTGACCTTCTTCACCGCCGTGCCCTCGGCCATCAAGGTGTTCAACTGGACGACGACCCTGTACCAGGGATCGATCAAGTTCGCCACCCCGATGCTGTACGCGCTGCAGTTCCTGTTCAACTTCACCATCGGCGGCCTCACGGGCATCATCCTGGGCATCCTGTCGGTCGACATCCACCTGCACGACACCTACTTCGTGGTCTCGCACTTCCACTACGTGGCCATGGGCAGCACCATGATCGCCTTCATCGGCGGCATCTACTACTGGTGGCCCAAGATGACCGGGCGCATGTACAACGAGGGTTGGGGCGCCTTCGCCTCCATCCTGGTGTTCGTCGGCTTCAACCTGACCTTCTTCTCGCAGCTCATCATGGGCTCGCATGGAAGCCCGCGCCGGTACTACAACTACCTCGCGGAGTTCCAGATCTTCCACCAGCTCTCGACCGTCGGGATCGTGATCCTGGCCTTGGGCCTTTTCACCGCCTTGGGCAACCTGCTGATCTCGCTCAAGAACGGCAAGCCCGCGCCGCAAAATCCCTGGGGCGCGCGCACCCTGGAGTGGACGCACGCCGCCACCCCCCCGGTTCTCTATAACTTCACCGAGACCCCGGTCGTCACCGAGGGTCCCTACGAATATCCCGTGGAGAAAGCCTGATGTCGGCCGAAATCACCGCTCCCAAGGAGCACGAAGTCGCCCACCATTTCGACGATCTCGAGCAGGAGTTCGAGTCGCACCGAATGGGCATGTGGCTGTTCCTGGCCTCCGAGATCATGATGTTCGGCGCCCTGCTGGTGGGCGGCTTCATGCTGCTCTACCGCTTCCCCGAGGCCTTCGCCGAGGGACGCGCCCACCTCGACTGGCGCCTGGGGGCCATCAACACCTTCTTCCTGCTCACCAGCGGCTTCACAATGGCGCTGGCGGCGCTTCACGGGCAGCGTGGCGACCAGGCGAAGGTGCGCCGGGCCCTCTGGCTCAGCATTCTGTTTGCCGCCGCCTTCCTCGTGGTCAAGGCCTTCGAGTATTCCTCGAAGATTCACCACGGAACCCTCCCCGGGGGCTTCTGGTCGGCGGAGGGCTTCACCTCCGAGCACGCCCACGTGTTCTTCGGCTACTACTTCACGGCCACCGGCCTGCACGTCGTGCACGTCCTGATCGGCATGGGCCTCATGGCCTGGTGTCTCCTGGTCTCGCGCAAGGTGAAGTTCACGCGCGCCTACATCACTCCGGTCGAGCTGAGCGGCCTGTACTGGGCCCTGATCGACCTGGTCTGGTTCGTCCTCTTCCCCCTTCTCTACCTGGTGGGCTGACCTTATGTCGCATCCCGATTCGAACGAAAAGCTTCCCGGACACACCTACGACGCCAAGGTCCTGTTGCGGGTCTACCTGACCTTGCTCGCCTTCGCGGCGGCGATGGTGGCGATCTCGCGCCTTCCCCTCGAGGCCCTGCCCATCGAGTGGATCGACCTTCACGTGCTGAAGGGCCTGATCATCCTCGGACTCTCCGTCGCCATGACGGCCGTGGTGGCCGGATACCTGATGGGCCTCAAGTACGAGTCCTCGAAGTTGAACACCTTGCTGTTCCTGAGCAACTTCGCCTTCCTCGCCCTGTTCGCCGTCTTCACCTGGGCCGATGTCCGTTACCGCGGGCTTATCGACCCCTCCTTCGAGAAGCAGATCAACTGGGAATCGCCGGTGATCAAGGCCAACGAAGCCGCCAAGGAAAACGCCGCCGGGGATGATGACGATTACGACTACGATGACGAGGACGACTACGATTACGATTACGAGGACGAGTAAGCCGTCCTCGTGAATCGGAGTCCGATGCCCACGCCGCACCCCCCTGCCCTCTCCCGCCGCTCGCTCCTCCTTCTGTCGCTGATGGCCCCGGCGGGCCTCCTGGTCATCGCCGGCATCATCGCGCTGCTCCAGTACCGGCAGTTCCGTGGAATGGTATCCCCCGAACCCGTCGTGTCCGAATCCGTGCCGACCACCGGCGATTCGGCTCGCCTCGCGGCGCTCGGCGGCCTGCTGAGGAGGTTTCCGGCAGGCGAAGGCCCCGACACCTTGTCCCTCTCCCTCTCCGACCTGACCTTGCTGGCGGCCGCTTCTCCGGCCGTCATCCGCGACGGCCTCCGCATCCGCCTCGTCGCGCACGACTCGCTGTTGGCGATGGAAACATCCCGCCCCGTGGACTCCCTTCAAGGTCGCGCGGCCGGATTTTTCAAGCGCATCGCCCCCGTGCCGGACGGGTGGCTGAATGCCCGCGTGGAGGGCCTGCCGGAATGGAAGAAAGGGGCGCTCACGCTCGACCCCGAACGGGGCTACCTCAATGGCACGAAGGTCCCGCGCACGGCGCTGACCAAGCGCGGCGGACTCACGCCGCGCGACTTCCTCGCCCCGGAGCAGCTTCCAGCTTATGAAAGGTTCCTGGAGGCGCTGGACACGGTGTGGTACGATGGAAAAAGCGTGCTTTTGATTCGAAATCGCGGCCGATAATAGTGCCCGGATGTATAAGGAAATGAGTTATATTGACTCTTCAGGAGGGTGAATCATGTCGAACGGCGCCAATATTTCCAAAAAGGAAGCGGACAAAGTTGTTCGCGAAATGAAGGCGTTTACAAGAAAGCTTTCTTCCTCCTCTTCGCTTGCCAAGAAATTCCTTGAAAAGACGGGAATTTATACGCATTCCGGGGCACTTAAAGCGTCTTATAAGTAATCCATCGCAGTGCAATCATTTTTCCCGTCCTTCATCCTGGCTTACCATGGATGCGATAAGTCGGTTGGTGAAAAAGTATTACTCGGCGAAGCAAGGCTCGACCATAGCAAGAACGACTATGACTGGTTGGGGAGTGGCGTGTACTTCTGGGAAGGTAATCCATCACGTGCCTTGGAATATGCGCGCCATTTGAAAGCCCATCCACAAAAAGGCAAGCCGCCGATTCGGGATCCTTTTGTGGTTGGAGCAGTGATTGATCTGGGGAATTGCCTCAACCTCACGGAGCACGGTTATCTCAAAATCGTACAAGAAGGTTATAACATGTTGGTCGCCTCGTCCGAAAAGCATGGCGCGCCCCTCCCAAAAAATTCCTCCCCGAAGGGAGAAACGCACGATTTGCTTCTAAGGCGTCTCGATTGCGCTGTAATTGAAACCATACATGCCTTTTACAAGGATGCCGAAAAACCGGCATTCGATACAGTCAGGGGAATCTTCGTGGAGGGTGGCCCTTTATACGAGAATTCCGGATTCCACGGGAAAACCCATATACAAGTTTGCGTTCGCAATGATTCGTGTATCAAAGGTTACTTCCGCCCGGCAATGCCTGCATGAGCTTAACTCGTCTCACCTCATTCAACCTTTGGGTCTTCGACCTCGACGGCACCTTGATCGACAGCCGCCTCGACCTCGCGAACGCCGTCAACGGCACGCTCGAGGCGCGCGGCCTCCCCCGGCTGCCCGAGGACCTCATCGTGTCCTTCGTGGGCGACGGCGCGGACGACCTGATCCTGCGCTCCTTCGCGGCGGCAGGATGGCCCCAGGCCGAGGCCCGTGAAAACCTTCCCGCCATCCTGCGCGAATTCCTGGACCGCTACGCCGCCCATTGCCTCGACCGCACCACGGTGTTCCCCGGCGCGCGCGAGCTTCTCGACGCGCTCAAGGCCCGCGGCCTGCCCCTCGCCGTGCTCACCAACAAGCCCGACCGCCTCACGCGCGCGGTGCTGGCAGGCCTCGGCCTGCAGGACTATTTCACCGAGGTGGTCCCGGGCGACGGACCGCTCGGGAAGAAACCCGACCCCCGCGGATTGGCCTATATTATGAAGGCCATGAACTCTTCCCCGGGCGAATCCGTGCTGGTGGGCGACAGCATCCAGGACCTGCGCACGGCCCGCGCCGCGGGCACGGCTTTCCTGGCCTTTCTGGGCGGGCTCGGCGACGCGGAGGCCGTGGCCGCCGAGGGCCCCGACCTGGCGACCGGATCCTTCCTGGATCTCGCGCGAAAACTGGAGTCCGAAGGATGAACCCCGCCTCCAAGTACCTGCTCGCCACCTTCGGCTGCCAAATGAACGAGTACGACTCGAACCTCGTCGGCGCGATGCTGGAAAAGCGCGGCATGGCGATCACCGAGAATCCCGACGAGGCCGACCTGTTCGTGGTGAACACATGCAGCATCCGCGGCGGCGCGGAGGACAAGGCCTACGCCCGCATCGCCACGCTGAGGCACCACAAGCGGCACCGGCCGGGGGTGCGCATCGCGGTCATCGGGTGCATGGCGCAAAACCACGGGGAAAAAATCCCCACGGCCCTCGAGCACGTCGATTACGTCGTCGGCCCCGATGGCTACGGCGCATTGGAGGGGATGATCTTCGGCGGCGGCCCTTCCCCGGGATCCTCCGCGGAAGGGGACCTTCCCCGCCCTGCGGCGGTCTGGACCGAGCAGAACGACTTCGAGAACTACGCGGGGATGACCGCGCGACTCGACGGGTCGGTCACCGCGCACATCACCATCATGCGCGGCTGCAACAAGCGCTGCACCTATTGCATCGTGCCGAGCGTGCGGGGCGTGGAGCGCAGCCGCGACGCGGCCGAGGTCGTGGCCGAGGCGCGGAACGCAGTGGCGCACGGCGTGCGGGAGATCTGCCTGCTCGGGCAAACGGTGAATTCCTACCGGCGCGACGGGGTGTCGTTCGCCGACCTGCTTCGCCGCCTGCAGGAGGTGGAGGGTCTTCGCCGCATCCGGTTCACCTCACCCCACCCTCGCCACTTCGACACCGAGACCATCCGCGCCATGGCCGAGTGCGACAAGGTCTGCAACCATGTCCACATGCCGCTGCAGTCCGGGTCGAACGCCCTGCTCAAGAAAATGCGGCGGCAGTACACGCGCGAGCGCTACCTCGAGATCGTCGCGGAGTTGCGCGCGGCCATGCCCGAGGTCGCGATCACCACCGACATCATCGCCGGCTTCGTGGGCGAGACGGAGGCCGACTTCGAGGACACGCTCTCGCTGATGGAGGCGGTGCGATTCGACCACGCCTTCATGTTCTCCTATTCGCCTCGCGAGGGCACTCCTGCGTTCTCCGAGGTCGAGACGCTGACCGGCGCGGAGAAGCAGGCGCGCCTGGAGCGCGTCATCGAATTGCAGATGCGGCATACCGAGGAAAGGCTCGACGCGCTCCTTGGCCGCGACGAGGAGATCCTGGTCGAGTCTCCCTCGAGCCGCCCGGGACCGGACGGGAACGAATGGGTCGGCAAGACCCAAGGTTTCAAGAAGGTGATCGTACCCGCGGCCCCGGGCGTCGGAAAAGGCGCATTCGCCACCGTCCGCGTGCGGGAACGCCGGGGCCTCGTGCTGCGCGGCGAGATCGTGGACCTCCGCGAGCCCGTCGAAACCCTCGAACCGCTGGCGGCGCCATCCGCCCCCTGAACCCGGAGAGCCCATGAATACGATCCGCCGCCTGCTCGCCGTCGTCCTGTTGATCGTCCTTGTGGTCGCGTTGTTCCAGAACCAGGAAAGCCTGGGGCTGGCCGTGGAGTTCGCCTTCTTCCGCTGGAGCTTCTCGCTGGTGCTGGGCTTCTGGCTGCTCTTCGCCTTCATCGCGGGCGCGGCGCTCTTCGCCGTGCTTGACGCGTGGAGGGGCATGCTGCGCCGTATCGAGAACCGCCGGCGCGACCAGGAAACCGACGAGCTCCGCAGCGAGCTGGAGCGCCTGCGGGGCGGACAACGCGACGGGAGTCCGGATCCGCGATGAGTCGCCTCCTGCGCATCGCCTTGCTTTCCTCGTCGCTGCTCGCGGGAGCCCTGCCCGTATGCCCCGCGGCGCAGGCCGCGGGCGACTCGCGCTTGGCCGATTCGGTGCGCCGGGAGGTGGGCGCGCTGGCGGCACAGGGCCGCCTCGAGCAGGCCCTCGGCCTGGTGGCTCGCCACGGCGTGGACATGCCCGCGGCATGGCGAGCCATGTTCTCCGGCAAGCTCGAAATCGACGGTGAGGCCTCCGCGCAGGGCTATGCGGGCGCGACCGATGACTCGGCCCCGGAACAAATGCGCGGGGAGGCCCTGTTCCGGATCGGACAGCATCACTACGCCGCCGGGCGCCACCACCTCGCCATCCCGCAGTTCCGGCAATACCTCGCCCATCACCCCGACGGCGCCTGGGCCGAGGCCTCGGCATACTGGATGGCCCACTCCTGCCTGCAGTACGCCCGGCAACGCGCCGGCCGCGCGGCTTACCTCGACACCGCCGAGGCCTACCTGAACCGGATAGAATCCAAGGGGCGGAACTCCTATTACTGGTCCCTCGCCCGCGCGGCCCGGGCCCGGATCCTGCTGGAGCGCGGCGACGCCGAAAGCCGTTCGGGAGCCGCCCGGGCCCTGCACGACGCCCGGTCCGCCACTCCCCCGGAGGAAACCCCGGCCGTGCTGCTGCTTTCGCTGCAAGCCCAGCCCTCCGCGCCCCAGGCAAGCGCCTGGGAGGATTCGCTGCGCTGGGCATACCCGCTCTCGCCCGAGACGCGCTCCCTGTCACGCCCGAACCCGACCATCGCGCCGACGCCGATGCCCCAGGCTGTTCCCCGGCCCCCATCGCCCCCACCCGTGACGATGGGAGGCTTCGCGCTCCAGCTCGGCGCCTTCGCCCAAGGCGACAACGCGGAACGCCTGCGCGCCGAGCTGGCCACGAAGGGAATCGACGCTCGCGTCGCGCCGATTTCCATTTCCGGCCGCGTCCTGCACCGGGTGCTCGCCGGCAACTACCCGGACGCCGAAACCGCGCAACGCGAAGGCGCGAGGATGCTGGGAGCGAGGGGGTATGAGTTCAGGGTGGTGGAGGAGAAGGAATAGAACAGTACGACAATACAACAATAGAACACAGCGGCTGTCCCCGCCTTCCCTCGCCCCACAGTCTCGTCATCTAATTGTTGTATCGTTGCTCTGCCGTTTTGTAGTGCTGCTCCGCTACCGCATTGTTGCATTGCCGTATTGTTCTATTGTTCCTACATGCTCCGCCCCCTCCTCCTCGCTCTCGCCTTGGCGCCGGCCCTCCTCGGCCTCCCCGGCTGCAAAAAAACGCCCGTCCCCGGAGAGCTCGCGCCTTTCACGCTCAAGACTTACGAGGGCGAGTCCGTCACGTACGATCCGAAGGACGGCCGGGCAAGCCTCGTGGTATTCTGGGCCACGTGGTGCGTCCCGTGCATCGAGGAGATCCCCCATCTCAAGGACTTCCACCGCAAGTTCGCCGACCAAGGGTTCCACGTGGTCTCGATCAACATCGACGACCCCGAGGGCCGCAACGCCCCGACCTTGATGCGGCAGTTCGAGATCAATTATCCGGTGCTGGTGGAGGAAGACGAAAGGGCCGAGAAGGCGTTCGGGGGACTGCGCGCGTTGCCGACCTCGTTTCTCGTCGGGCGCGACGGCGAGGTGAAGAGGAGGATCGAAGGGCTATACCCGGCGGAGACGGTGGAGGGGTGGATCCTGGAGGTGCTGTAGCCGCGCACCCGCGTTTCCGCGCGCCATGCCTTTCCAACTCCCGAATCTCCGTCAACCCGGAGTTTCCCGGAAACGCGGTTGACCCGTCAGGGACCCGCAATTTCACAATTTAAATAAGGGTAACGTTACCCTCAATATTTTATCGGAACCGCGTGATTTTCCGCAGGCGCCCGCCTCGGACTTCGTCCGGGCATGCGCGGAGGACAAGTCCACCGCGTGTAAAAGCGTACGGTACGCATTGGCTCCGACCCCCCGCGTCCTCCGCCGCGAACGGTATTCCAGCGCTGATTTCAGGGCATTTCGCGCAGGCATGAAAATCGCACCGCGATCCGCAACCACATCATCGGAGGCAGGCATCCGCGCCCGGCACGGCGCATGCGGATCGCCGCTTCCAGGAGGTTCCGATGTCCCTGCGCTTCATCATCCCGTTTCTTTTTCCGTCGCTTGCCATGGCCTTCGAGAACTACGGCGAATGGCGCTACTCGAAGCAACTGAACATGAACGCGGATGGCTTGTCCCTTTCGGCCCCCATCCACGATTTCCCGCTGCTGGTGCGCCTGAACGCGGGAAACTTCGACTTCGGCGCGGCGCGGCCCGATGGTCACGACCTCCGCTTCACGCGAAGCGATGGCTTGACCCGCCTTCCCCACCAGGTCGAACGCTGGGATGCGGCGGCGCGCGAGGCGGAGGTCTGGGTGCTGGTCGACACCGTGAGGCGGGCAGGGTTGACCTCCCTCCGCATGTACTTCGGAAATCCGGGCGCGGCCGATGGCTCTGACGGCGTAGCGGTCTTCGACACGGCCCATGGGCACCGCGCCGTGTTCCACCTCGGCGAAGGGACGGGCGACACGGCCCGTGACGCCACCCGCAATGGATTCTTCGGGATCCCGCGCGACACGGCCTCGCGCGGGGTTCCATCCGACGCCCCCGGCGTCATCGGCCGCGCGAAGGAGTTCGCGGGCGGAGGCCCGAACACCACCATCACCGGAGGGTACTATACCCTGCCGGGCAGCGCATCCGGCCCCCTCAACCTTCCCGAGAACGGGCCCTACACGATCTCCGCCTGGGTGAAGCTTCGTCCCGGGGCGACGACCAACGCGTTTCGCTGCATCGTGTCCAAGTCCGACTTCCAGTACAACCTGATGAAGAACAATGTGGCGAACGAATGGCAGTTCAACCCCTTCTCCTCCACCGATGGAACGCCGTCCCGGTGGGAACGCGCCACGGGCGGGCCCGTCAACGCGGGCGAGTGGCAATACGTGGTGGGCATTCGCCACGCCGACAATTCCGAATCGCTGTACGTGGACGGGGTTCCCTCGACGGTCATCGTCAACTCGAACAGCGGATCTCCCCGCAGCACCGCGTTCGATGTCATGATCGGACGACGCAGCGACTTCGTTGCGGGCACGTCCAACAACGGAAACCGCTTTTGGGATGGATGGATCGACGAAGTGCGCATTTCCTCCGGGGCCCGCGGTGCGGACTGGATCCGCTTGAGCTACGAGACCCAAAGGCCGGGCGCGGCGATCGTGAGCTTCGGGGAGCCGGTCGGCGGAACCCGCCTGACAGGGCCGGAAGGCGCGAGCCGATGGGATTACGTCTATGACTTCGACTCGCGGCTGCACTATAATCGCGGGCTGACCTTGCACGGGGCCATGAGCGACTCGGCCCGTTTCATCCGGGCGCAGTACGCATCGGATTCCATGGGAATCGAGGCGATCGACCTGTATGGAAACCCTTCCTACCGTGTCAGCGTGACGCCCGACAGCATCGTTCTCACGGAAATCTACACCAGCTTCCACGAGCCGGAACCCGTGCAGGTAGCGCGGACCGCCTTCAGCGCCCAAAGGGTCGAGACTCCCAACCTCGCCGCGCCTTCCGCGGACATCGACACGCTGCGGGCGGGCCGTGTCCTCGCGACGCATGTCGTCTCCACCCCGACCTGGCGGATTCCCGATTATGTGTTCGAGCCCGGGTATGCCCGAAGGTCCCTGGCCGAGATCGAAACCTTCGTGCGCTCCCGTCGGCATCTCCCCGACATCCCCAGTGCAAGGGAAATCGAAACCTCAGGCCTGGACCTCGCCGAAATGAGCTTGCGTCTCCTCAAGAGCGTCGAGGAGCTGACGCTTCATGTGATCGACCTCGACAAGAAAAACACGAGGCTCGAGGAGGAAATCGGAAACCTGCGGACGATCGGAAGGGAGGCACGAAAATGAGAACGCCACTCTCGCCTTTCGCGCACCCGTTTCACGCCCTGCTGGCCGCATGCTTCGTCGCGACGGGGCCCGTTTCCGGCCAGCCGCTCCGGCAAGAGCCTTTCCGAAAATCCATGTTGATCGCGCCGCGCCCCGCCCATGCCGATAGCGCCGGGAGGCGGCCGGAAACCCGCGAAGGTCCCCAGGTCGCACGGAACGGACAGGAACATCTCTTCGCGTTGGCCAACCGGATCACGGATCCCGCCCAAATCGACACCATGCGCGGCCTCTCGGGAGAGGACAAATCCTTTCTGCGTCGGCGCTACCACATCCTGAACCCCCTGGATTGAAGGTCCCCCATGACACTCCGACACCTCGCCCTCCTTCTCGCATCGGCCGCTCCGCTCCTCGGGCAATCGCAGCTCGCGACAAGCGGCATCAACGCCGGAAGCGTATTTCTTCGCTCGGAACCCGGACAGGCGGCCACGCGCGTTTTCAGCGGCAATTTCCACCAGCCCGGAGGAACCGGGGGACAAACGGTTGGAAACGTGAACACCTTCACGGGTCAGCCCGCCTACATCCTGCCCTTGCTGACGCTCAACGCACGGGGTGAAGTAGCCTTCCCCTTCAGCCTCGCCTTTTCAGGCCCCACCTTTCCCACCGTGGAGAACAACAATGAACGCGCGCCCGCGGGGTGGATCGGCGTGGGCTGGTCGCTGCGGACGCCGTTCGTGTCCGTCAACCACAAGGGCACGCGGAACCCATCGGATGACGTAGTCTTCTGCGACCTGGGGCCCTACGGGGGTGGACAGGTCATGTGGCAGCCAGAAACGAAACGGTTCCATGTGGTGACCGCGCCCGGCATCATCGTGACGCGGGACACCGTTTCGAACCCGGCATCGCCGTTGCACGGGCAAGTCAAGGCTTGGAGTTTCACCATTCCCGCCACGGGGGTGCGTCTCGTATTCGGCGATGCAGGCGCCGATACGATAGTCAACTCGCACCGCTACCTCCAGCATGCCGGCGGGATGATCGTCGCCAGCCCTTACAATACGGCGTCGGCCAAGCCGTTCATTTACCGTTGGGACCTTCGGCGCCTGGAGGATCACACCGGACAAACCGGCCTCGACTTCGAATACGACCGGCACCAGGAGCCCTTGTGGGGCGGGAAAAGCTACACGCGGGAGTCGTACTTGAAGAAAGCGGTATGGCGCGACGAGTTCGGAAACGAGGTACGGCGGGTGGAGTTGGCGCTGGACACGTTGCAGGCCGGCGAGTATTCCGGCTATTTCCCGGCCGAAGCCAAGACCTCGCAGAAACCATTCGAAACCCGTTACCTCCGCAGTTTGACGGTGTTCGATGAGGGCCGGCAAACGCTGAGGTACTTGCTCAGGCGGAAGGTGATGGACCTTGCGTACGGGAAAAAGGGCGTCCTGGATTCCATCATTCCCCTCCACGGCCCGGAAGAGGCGAAGGCGCCGGGATGGTCTTTCGCCTACCGCGAGAGCGATCAACTGCTGGCGAAAATCACGCCTCCCTCGGGCCTGAAGGAGGAGTTCGAGTACCAGACCCTGAACCTGGAAGGAACCTCGGGCGGACGAGAGGGACGCTACGCCTTCCGCGATGCGGCCGGAAACGTCGTGACCGCCACCAACAACGGAGACGGATGGTGGCCGGAAACCGCGTGCGACGACCGCTTTTGCCACGAGATCATTCGCACCACCACCACGACTCCCGACCGGGTGCACGTCCGCGTAGCCCACAACACGGGGAATTACTTCGACACCGAAGCGGTGGTGTTCCAAAAGACCTTGGCCGCGGCCAGCACCTCGGCCTCCCAGTGGAGGATCGTGCCGGTGGGGGATTACATCCTGATCGCCAACACCGAGCTTGCCACGGTGGAACTATGGGAATGGGACGGCAAGCGTTTCATCCACCGCAATGACAGCGTCGGGGAACCCGGGGATCCGATCCGGAACCACTTCGGGTATGCGGAAGGCGAGCATCCGGACATCGAGGTCCATCCCGGCGGCGCGAACTACTTCCTCGTCTACCGGAGGCAGGAAAGGGGATCCCTGAAGCGAAGGATTTGGGTTTACCTCCGGAATCCGGTGTCCGGGAAATGGACGAACCTGACGACCGGGACGCGGGGATCGGCGGGGTGCAAGTTCGACAACCACCCGAAACCCAACGGTGGGGGGCTGTATGACCCGGCCGCGGGGGACAGTTGTTTCGCCTGGAGGGAGCGCTTGCTGATCTCGGCGAACGACAGGATGTTCGCGGTGCGGGAGGAAGGCGAAAACCTGCTTTACTGGTACGCGCTCAACGGAAACGGGACAGGGTTCGACTCCATCGGCCAGCTGATCCCGCAATTTCCCGAAGGTATCCAGGAAACCAGCGGCGGGGCAAGCTCCCCGCAGAACTGGAACCATCACATCGTCGATCTGCGTTTTGGGACGGATCACCTTCTCGTCAAGTCCGCCACGGCATCGGCGAACCATGCAGATTCCCGCTACGACTTCCTGTTCTACGACGGCACGCACGTCAAGCGCATCGCCGCGCTGGGATGGGAAAACGACTTCCTCTCCCGGGGAAACAATACCGCCATCGGGATCAACCACGACCGGTATGTCCTTTCGGCCGGGAATTATTTCATCCATGCGAACACCCGGGCGGACGGTCCCAAGCGCGTGGAGTACTGGCGAAAGCGACAATCCCCGGACAGCATCTACTTCGAAAAGACGGCCACGATAAGGACGGACATCCCCATCGAGGGCGACGCGGACAATCGCATCTCCCTGGGGTCCCGCCACTTTAGCGTGGAGAACTTCCCGAACGGCACCTTCGATGACAAGTCGCATCCGCGCAAGCCCCCGCTGACGGACGACTCCGGGAATATTCGGAGCTGGCTCTATCGAATCAACGATACCGCCGGAGTGGATTCCGTGCCCGCCTCGGCCTACACCTTTCAGTGGGACGGCTGCTCGCGAAAAGCCTGGAACATGTCCTTCTCCGGACTTGACAACGTGCTGATGGGAATGACCCATCGCGGAACGTCCGGCTGCGGATGCACCAACAACTGCAGGATCCGGAACCTTTCGGCCAAGCTGAACAGCCACTCCACGGCCCTGACCCTGGACACCATCACGGATCCCGTCCATTCCACGCCCGGCGAAGCCTTCATGCGTGACCGAAGCTGGAGTTTCGGAGCCCGCCTGGCGCAGGCGGTCTACATCACCCACCAGTCCGGACCCGACACGATCTGGAACAGGAGGTATTTCTTCGATGGGAAAACCTACAGCGCGCCGGTAACGGCGAGCGTCGTTCGCCGTTTCGTGCGGCAGGTTGCCTCCGACAGCGCCTATCCGCCGGAAGTGATCGAGTTCGAGTTCACCCCCCCGCATTCGTCCTTCATCACCGAGTTCAACCACAACAGTCTTACCCCGCAATTCGAATACGCGAAAATCACCCGTCGCGGAGTCCCCGGAGCGACGATCTACACCCATCACGTCGATCACGTCGGCTACAAGCTTCTGCTCGACTCCGCGGGCCTCTCGGGACGCGTCCGCTGCATCACCACCCTCGACGGCCTCGGCGACACGCTGTCGGTGCTCTACACGGCGTACGCACCGCCATATTCCAGGGGATGGTCCGCTCCCGGCGTTCGTGATGCCACGGTCGCGGATCCTTGGCCGCAGGGTGTCGCCATGAATCGTCCCTCCAAGACGGTGGCGCGGCATTGGGGGCCGAATCGCAGTCACCGGACGCATCGCACCCACTCCCGCGTCTGGAGCGACAGCCTGGAAGCCCCATTGTTCGCCATCGCCGAGCAAGGCGGCCGACGCGCCGTCTCCCAGAGTATTCTCGACGGATCCGGAATACGCGTTGAGCGCATGGTCGGATACGATTATCCCGACACGGCGAATTTGACCGAGGCGTTCCTGGGCGGGTACAGGAATTCCGTCCTGCCCCTCGACTCGGCGCAAGGCAAGTTCGCGGTCTCATCCTCGAAAGTGGATTACGACCCGATCGATGCCTATCGGGTCTCCCGAAGCCACGGTTGGCGGGATCCTGGTGGCTACCGGGGGGACGAGGAACTCAATAAGGGGCCTGTCCCCTCCTTCGATCCGGATGTCGGCCTCTTCGTCGCCTCCGAGGTAACCATGCGTGATGCATTCGGCCAACCGCTGGAGACGCGCATCGAGGACGGGGAAGCCGCAAGCTACACCTCGGTCTTCCACGAAGGGCGCGCCGCCCTGCCGGTCGGGGTGGTCTCCGGCGCGCGGCGCGAGAACACGGCGATCCTGACCGCCGAGAACGGAAGCATGCCCCAGCTCCTGGCTTCCTCCGGACGCCTGGATCGGGAGGGGCGCTGGGAGGGCCCCGGAGTCTCCCACGACTCCATTCACGTCCGCACCGGGCGGTACAGCCTCAAGGTCACGGACCATTACGGCCCCAGCACCAACATCCATCTCAAGGACGCGCGTGAGGAGGGCTTCGGGTACATCGCCTCGGCGTGGATATACGGCGACATGGACGCACCGCCGCTTTTTTCGGTTTCATGGCGACGCGGTTCGGACAATGCCATCATGCGGGTGAGGCTCGCCGCGCCGGTTGACGGCGCATATGCCCGAGGAAAGTGGCAGCGCTGGGAGATCCGCATTCCCCACGATTCCCTCGTGGCGGATGGCCGGTTCCTCGAAGGCAGCAACGACTTCCTGCGGGTCTTCATCGGGCCCGGGGATCCGTCCGCGAATCCTTCCCGCGTCATCTATGTGGATGACATCGTGCTTCGGCCTGATAATTCCCTCTTTTCGCTCACGGCCTACGACCGGCGTGGGCTGCCCGTTCATCTCACCGATACCCATCACCGAACCCTCACCCGCGAGTATGGCATGGCCGGACAATCCACGGCCATCCGCGACGAGCATGGAAGGATCTTCAGCCAATCCGGCCTCAACAAGCCCGGGGAGAACTAAGACATGAAAACACGATTGCCTTTCAATGCCTTGGTCGTCCTGTCGTGCGGCCTGGCCGCACTGGGGCCAGCCCCATGGGCAACCCCCCATGCCCGAACCCATTCATGGTTTCAGGAACATGGGAATCTTGTTCCCAACTGGAGTTTCGAGAACGAACTCGACACCTGGTCGAAGGCCGAGGCCTACGGAGGGATGGCGGCCGACCCCCGGCATGCCCCGTCGGCATTTCCCCCGCGCTCGGGCTCATTCGTCGGGAGAATACATGGGGCGACAACCACCTCGGGCGCGGTCACCTTGCTGCGTTCCCAAAAATTCGAAGTAGTCCCCGGCCAGGCCTATACGCTCTCGTTCTACGTGCGCTCGTCCGGAACGATCACGGGCAGTGGACGCCCTGCCATTTTCCTGCATCCGCACAACGCGGGGCACGTCGCGTATCTGCCCGGCCCGACTTATGCGACCTTCTCCGGATCCGCC
The DNA here is from genome assembly GCA_965652255.1 of uncultured Fibrobacteria bacterium. GTDB lineage: Bacteria > Fibrobacterota > Fibrobacteria > UBA11236 > UBA11236 > UBA11236. The sequence continues at coordinate 36,310 of CBFGVC010000001.1, forward strand.
GCGATCCCCGACTGGACATTGTACTCCCTCTCTTTCGTGATGCCCGCCGATGTCCGCTTCGCGCACGTGGCGTTGTGGCGAAGCGCCGCGGTGAACGCGGTCGCGGATCTTTACTTCGACGAGTTGGTGCTGGAGGAAGGCGCTTTCGATGCCGCGGCCGCGGCGGCGCGCAGGAACAGGCACGGCTACTCCGTGGCGTTTTCGGACGGTCTGGGGCGGCCCCACCAGTCGCACACCCGTCTCCCGGGCGGAGACTACCGTGTGGATGCCGTCTCCTACGATTCGGCGGGAAGGCCGGAGAAGATCTTCCTTCCATTCGTCGCGCCGGGCGACGAAGCGGGCTCCCCAGAATTCCAGGCCGACCCGCTCTCCGGCGCGAATGCCTACTACTACTACCAGACCATCACCCCGGGCTTGGGCGGAAATCCCTATTCCGAAACACGCTATGCCCCCGAACCGACACCGCGTGCGATCCGCACCGCCGCCCCCGGATCCGCCTGGCTCATGGACGAAGGCCGGAACGTCGAAACAGGTTTTTGCTTCGTGGCTCACCCCGGAATCCCATCGTTGCCGCCTTGCGCCTCTTCGGATCCCGGCGAGAAGGAATATCGCCTCGATTGGAGGCGCGACGAGGATTCCGCATATGCCCTGAGCTGGACGAACCGGAAGGGACAGGTGGTGCAGACCGCCACGCAGGCCGAAGGAAGCTCCTGGGCCATCACCAAGACCGACTACTACCCCAACGGCCTTGTCCGACGCATCCGCACCCCGCTCGATACCTCCGGCGCGGCCTTCGCGGAGGTATTCAACCACGACGCCGCAGGGCAACTCACAAGCCGGTTCGATCCGGATCGTGGCCTCGTGAAGTTCTGGTACAACAAGCGCGGATTGCCGCGATACAGCCAAACGGAGGTGCAACGCGCGAAGTCGCCGCAATTGTTCGGGTATATCGATTACGACGACGCAGGAAACGTCGTCTCAATGGGCGAGCAGATGCTTTACTACCCGGTTCCCAACCAGGAGGTCTGGGTGGATGGGAATGGAGAAGGGTACCCGTATGACAAAATCGAGCACAAGGGGTGGCTCTACGGAGATTTGCAGGACTTCGGGACTCGAACGGGCTTATCGCTCGATTCCGTTCCCGGCGCCTCCGTCATCGACGGCGCCTTCCGTGCGGGAGCCTTGCGGGCAACCTGGCACCGGAACCCGGGATCCCTCGCGCCAAGGCTATCCGCGACCGAAAGACTGGTCGTCGACTTCCACGACTATGATCATCGCGGCAACATCCAGCGTCGCCATAAATACGTCGGGGCGATGGAGAACTCGCTCTTGCATACCGTCGAGTATGCCTACGATGCGACGGATCGTCCCACATTGCGGAAAAGTTTTCCGGCCGACGCTCCGCACGAGCCGCTCATGGTGCAGGCCTATTCGTATGATGCGCTGGGGCGAGTGAGCGCGATTACCGGACTTGACGATACAGTGGCCCGCTATGGCTACTTCCGTCACGGCGCCCTCCGCGAGGTCGGCCTCGGCGGAGACTCCGCCGGGGCAGGTGTTTGGGTTGGCTATGGCTATCACCCCCGCAGCTGGATCCGGGAAATCAAGGCCTTCCGCGATAGTGATGGGCACGCGATTTGGCGGCAGTCCCTGGGCTACGAGGCGCGAGCGATCGACGAGGACGGGGCGCCCCCGCCAGCCGCCCCCCGCCATACGGGCCAAATCACCCAACAAGTGTACCATTACTCCTCCGACGTTCCGAATCCCGTTCGTGCGGTGAACTATGTTTACGACCGCATGGGCCGATTGACAACCGCCGATTACCGGCATGGCACGGGGCTCGACGCCCATGGAGAACTCGCCTTCCCCTTGTCGCTTTCTGATGCGAGCGATCTCGATACCCGGGTCGCCTATGACCTGAACGGCCGCATCCTCGGCAAGCGTTCAGGCGGGGTCATGCCCTATGATTCGGCATCCTACCATTATCGCAACGACTCCTACCGGCTCGAAAGGGTCACGGGAAAGCTCTCGGGCGGAAACCGCGATGCGTCGCACTCCCAGAACTTCGCCTACGATGCCGATGGCCGGATGACCCGGGACCTTTCCAAGAACCTTCGCATCGCCTATGCCTACGACGGGATGCCGGTCGAAATGGCGATTCGCGACGACGATCGGGAAATCGTCCTGTTCCCGCTCTACGACGCGGCCGGCCAGCGCGTGACGCAAGTGACGGCGCGACGCCTGCCTCGAGGATTTCCGGTGTACTGGGTGGGGCGACGCGAAGGCGGCGAGCCCGAGGGCATTTACGATGCACCCACCATCGAGGCGGCCCTGGCAGATGCCCACCATCGGCTGAACTCCCTGAACCAACCCGCGCCCGACTCGCTGGTATTGTACGTGGTGCCCGACTCCGGATCGAACGCCGTGCTCCCGGAGGGCGGAGAAATCAACCCCGCCAGCAAGGGGGATACGATCATTCCCGTGATCCTGCGCGGCGTGCTCAAGCACGGGGCGGTTTCCCCGGGTCTCTTGGGCGGAGTCGGAGGTACCCCCCTTGCGATCCGGCACTGGGTGAATCAGGCCGGAATCCTGACACACGAGGTCGCGGAATCGTTTGATTCGACGGGGGTTTCCGTCGATCGCCGTGTGGTGGTCAATATCCACGGCCGTGGGATGCCCGTCGGGCGGGTCGTGGAAACGGATACGGGACCCGTGGCGCAGTTCTTCATCAAGAACCACCTGGGCTCCACGGTGCGGGTGGTGAATGCCGACGGGAGTTACGCCACGACGCCGGTGTTCGACTACCAGGCGTACGGAGAGTTGCAGGCGATACGCGAGGACTCGCTGAATCCTGTTACGCAAAAGTTCACCGGCAAAGAGTGGGATAGCGTTCTTGCGCTCTACTACTTCGGTGCACGATGGTACGATCCCGAGCTTTCCATGTGGCTGACCTCGGACCCGATGAACGAGTACATGAACCTCTATTCCTACGTCGGGTACAGCCCGCTGATGGGAATCGATCCCAACGGAATGTTGTGCTTTGATGTCTGGAACAAGAGTTGCCGTAGGGAGAACAGCCGGCAGGTTTGGAATGCGACCACGGATTCGTGGGAGTTCGTGAAGGATCACAAGCAGGAGTTCATCCTGGGCGCGGTGATCGTCGCGACCATCGCGACGGGGGGAAGCGGGGCGCTGATTGGTGTGGGTTACGGAGCGGCGATTGGCGCGGGCTCGGGCATTGCGGTTGAAGGCTTGAATCAGGCGATCCGTGGGGATTTCAATCTCGGAAACCTTGCCAGTGCCGGATTGTCCGGCGCACTGGTGGGAGGTGCGTCGGGCGGGTTGCTGGGCGCTGCTGGTGGTGGGGCTAGTTTCTTCGGTTCAGCAACGCCAGGCTTGGGAGGTGTGACCAATGGAGCCTTGATGGGAACATTTACCGCTGTAGGTGGCGGGGTTGGTGGAGTTGTCGGAGCGGCCCAAGGCAATACGGCGGGAGGAATAACAACGGGAGGATACGCAGGCGTTATGGCATCGGCGGCCGTAGTTGGGGCCGCGTATTCGGTACAAGGATATAATTCATTTGCGGACTGGACGGCGCAGACATTGGATCTCAAAATGAAATTTTCATTGTTCGGAGTCAGTGTTCCCGGTGTTGCGCTTGCAGGGGCAGTAGGGTCTGTACCAGCTATTGAAGGCTATAGAACAGCACGCGGGGAAAGAGGCTTTAATTCTGACATTCGATTCATGACCAGAATGTTCAATAGAACAAAGGGGCACCGAGATGCGCTTTCTTTGTGCGTCAGTACCGATGGCGGGTTTGTAAGGGATCCGGTCACAGGTGAACTCTTTGTCGATCCAAGCCGGGCAGGGAACTTTCAGTTCGAGGAGAACGGACGAGGATGCAGAGAAGCTCTAAATGAGATGTAGTCAGGAAGGGGCGTGTGGTGAATAAGGACGTTGTTCAGTGTATGATGGGGCTTGTGTTGCTTATGTCCATTTCGAGCAACACCTATTCTTTCGAACCGAGAGGAAAAATTGAAGCCAAGGATGGTTTTTTAGGCCCGAGCTTTTATTTGGAAGAAAAGAGGTTGCACCCCGATACCTTAGATGCGATACTTTCAAGTAATGGCTGTTGCGAAAGTTTTTTGAGGCGGGGTAGAGTGTATTCGACCGTCACTTCTGCGCTGGTTGCTGTGAGTGGATCCGTGTTTCTGTATGGGGCTGTCATGTCATCCATTGATCGGACGCTTCATCTTACACCCATTACGTTCGGCCTTTCGACTTTTGCAGTAGAAGTTCTTGCCTTCAATTATTTGGATAAGAGAAATTCGCGGATGGCTGTTGAGGTGTACAATCAGGGACTCGGGGGCGCTGGTTTGCAATCGCGCCCCGTGTACATGTTGAGCTTTTTTAAAAGCTTCTGATTTTCACCTCTTCGCCACCAACCCGTCGACCTGTTTCAATATCAGCTGCTGCTCGAGGGGGTTGAGCTTCTCAAAGGGTGTTCCTGAGCGGCCAGCGAGCGTTTGTTCTTCGCGACGCGCCAGTCCCGTCTTCGCATAGGCTCTCCGAGCAATCCTTCTCCCGTGAATCCCCTCCCGGAAAATCAAGACGTCACTCTTTTTATCCTTCCTTCGCCCCATCCGGGCCGTGAACCTTGGATTCGCGACATTTCCGCTGGCACGAAATTTCCTTGCGGTTCCTCCCGCGACGCGGCAGGAGATGAACCGTTCCCCAGGGAGCTTATCCGGCCGACCGTATGCTATAATTGTCACATGACATCACCCAAAAGGAACCCCATGTCCCGCACTTTTTTCGCCCTGCTCCTCCTGCTTCCGGTCGCCATTGCCGCCGAACCTCCGACGTCCGAGAAAAAATCCCACCTCGGCTTCGCCTTGGGCTGGGGGTCGCCCGTGGGCGCGGGAGTCGAGTACGCCTACGATGTCACCCCGACCCACAACGTCGGAGGCGGGCTCGGGTTCTCCCTTTCGGGCGCTCGCTACGCTATTGGCTATCGCTACCACTTCCTGCCCGAGCGGGGCGCGACGCCCTATGCCGGCCTTGCGCTGACGGGGGCGAGCGGGCTGTCGTCGGTGAACGTCAACGTCAACAAGGACTCCGCGGAATACAAGATGAACCCCGGCCTCGCCGTGGCGCCAAGGGCCGGCTTTCGCTTTCGCACGCGGATCATCGATTGGTACGTGAACGCGGGCTACCATGTCGTCGTCGCCGGAGGCGGCGCGGAATACGTTTCGGGGAGCACGAAGCAAAGCATCAAGGATTTCGCCGAGGTCGTCGCGCTCGGCGGGGTCGAAATCAGCGGAGAAATGCTCTTCCGCTTCTGATTCCTATCTTTGCCTTCTTCTTCTTCCAAGGAAGCGGACCGGATGGCCGCTGGAGGCGCAAGCCGACAGAGGAAAGTCCGGGCACCACAGGACAGGATGCCGGCTAACGGCCGGGCGCCGC
>CBFGVC010000002.1:0-40201 GCA_965652255.1 uncultured Fibrobacteria bacterium
GGGCGACAGGGTAACTGTTACGGGCGCGCCTGGGCTCGCCCTTTGGAGCACGGAAACCCCGGTACCCGCGCCCGCCCGGTCGTCCCCGAAGCGCCCGGACAGCCCGGCGACCCCGAAAGCCCCCCACCGCGACTTTCTATCTTTGCCCGTACCATGGAGAACTTCGCCTCCAGGGACGAGAAGCCCGAAATCCTCAAGCGCATCGAGGCCATTGGCAACCGTGAGACGGATGCCCTGGATTCGTCGCGCCTTTTGCGCGGGTTCCTCGATTCGGGCGACATCGAGATCGTGACCGCCGCCGTGCAGGCTTCGGGGCCGTTCGTCTCCGACCAGGGCCTGTTCGAGAAAATCCTCGCGCTGGCCGCTTCGCATCCCGACGAGGAGGTCCGCGGCATGGCGTCGAGCTGCCTGGGCAACGTGATCTTCGACGGGCTCGAGTTCGAGGACGACTTGCCCGAGGGCATCGAGGCTCCTCCGCCCTCGGTCGATCCCGAGTTCTACGCGGCGGTGAAGGACTTTTTGTTCTCGCGCGTGGACGCGCTCATGGAGAGCATGGAGGTGCGCCGCCGCGTGCTGGAGGCCCTGGGCCACCTCGCATGGAAGCCCGACGTGCGCGCCATCGTGCTGCGCTTCTACCGCGAGGCGCCGAACTCCTGGGTGAAGGTGAGCGCGCTCTACGCCATGGGCCTCGTGCGCGACCCGGTGTTCGAGCGCATCCTGCTCGAGGAATTGTACAGCGAGAACGAGCACATCCTCATCGAGGCGTCCCACGCCTCGCACATGCTTCAGCTGCGCGCCGCCGAGAAGCGGCTCGAGGAGCTGGCGCGCCACCCCAGCATCGACGTGCGCTACGAGGCCGTGGTCGCGCTCGCGACCGTGGGCGGGCTCGAGCGCCTGCCCGGCGTGCTGAGCGCCATCGAGGGCGAGAATGTCGGCTCCCAGGACATCGCCGAGGCGCTGGAGCAGGCGCGAGGCATTCTCAAGCAGCGCCGTATGGTGGAGAGCGGCGAGCCCCTGTGGGACGACAAGCGCCTCCTCGACGAGATCGACGAGATGCTAGGTCCTCACCCCTAACCCCCCGACCCCCTTCCCCCTCTCCTCGTAACGCTTCACGTCGAGGAGAGGGGGAAGGGGGCAACTCCCCGATCCGGTTCGACTTTCCCGGGGATGGGGGTGAGGGCCCATGGACCCGAGTCCATCCTTCGCCCTCTCTCTTTCTACGTCTCCAGTCCATGTCCCCCCGACCTCCCTCCCTCTCCGCCTGCCACTTCTCCGGCCTCGCCGGCGGAGGCATGAGCGCGCTGGCGTGGTACCTGAGGCTCTCGGGCCGCGAGGTATCCGGCTCGGACCGCGCCTTCGACAAGGGCGACCCGTCGGTCGCGGAGGCGCGCGCGGCCATGGCGCGCGCGGGGATGCGGGTGACCCCGCAGGACGGCTCGGGGCTAACGGAAGGCGCCACCGCGCTCATCGTCTCCACCGCCATCGAGGGCGACAGCCCCGAGGTGCGCCGGGCTAAGGAACTGGGCGTGCCCGTGCTGCACCGCTCCGAGCTTCTCGCCTTGCTCGCCGCCGAGAAAAAAACCATCGCCGTGGCCGGGACCTCGGGCAAGTCCACCGTCACCGGCATGATCTGGCAAATCCTGGACGCGGCCGCCGCGTCCATCGGCGGCGCGCCCTCGCTCATCACCGGCGCGAACCTGCCCTCGCTCACGGAGAAAGGCCTGCCCGGCAACGCGTTCTTCGGGGAAGGCGGCTGGCTCGTGATCGAGGCCGACGAGTCCGACGGCAGCCTCGTGCGCTATCGCCCCGAGATCGCCGTGCTGCTCAACATCGAAAAGGATCATCAGGAGATCGACGCCCTCATGCCTCTCTTCGCGACCTTCCGCGACAACTCGAAGGCGGCCGTCGTGAACGCGCGGGACGCGCGCTGCATGTCGCTGAAGCGCGCGGGAGACGCGGAGTTCGACGCGGGCGCGGCGGGTGAAGGGAGCAACGCGAAAATGTCGGCGGGGGGCTTCTCCGCGGACGACGTGTCGTTCGGTGATTGGGAGTCGTCCTTCCGCTGGAGGGGCGTGTCGTTCCGGGTTCCCGTGCCGGGACGGCACAACGTGGAGAACGCGCTGGCCGCGCTCGCCGTGGCGACGCGGATCGGAGTGGCTCCGGAGGACGCCGCGCGCGGCCTCGCCGCGTTCAAGGGCGTGGAGCGACGTTATGTTCGCGTCGGCGAGGCGAACGGAATCACCGTGATCGACGACTTCGCCCACAACCCGGCCAAGGTGCGCGCGGCGCTCGAGACGGGCGCGCGCCTGGCGCGCAAGTCGGGCGGAAGGCTGCTCGCGATCTTCCATCCTCACGGCTTCGCGCCCATGAAGCTGGTGGGGCGCGACATCATGGAGGAAGCGGCCCACACCCTGGGTCCGGAGGACCTTCTTTACGTGCCGCCCATCTATTACGCGGGCGGAACGGCCGACCGCGCGATTTCTTCGGAGGACCTCGTCTCGCACCTGAACGCGCAGCGCGGGGTCGCGGGCCGCGTCGGGAAAGCGGCGGGAATCGCCCCGGAGTCGAAGGACGCGGCCCTGGCGGCGGTGTCCGCCGCCGCGCGCCCGGGAGACGTGATCCTGTCGATGGGCGCGCGCGACCCCGCGCTCGGGGGCTTCGCGAAGCGGCTCCTGGCGGCGCTTCAGCGGTAAGTCGGGAATGGCCGCAAAAGGACGCAAAGGACGCAAGGGCGGCCATTCGTTCCCGAAAAACCCCTGTTTGCGGAAAATCCTCCCGGTTTCGGCCCATAAGTCCTTGACAAACAGGGGTTTGGTAATGACTTTTGCCTCTCCCTTTTTTTGAGCCTTAGAGGTTACGATGCCCTGTGGAAAAAAGCGTAAGCGGGCGAAAATGGCGACGCACAAGCGCAAGAAGCGCCGCCGCCGCAATCGCCACAAGAAGAAGATCTCGTAACCGGTGCGGCGCGCCTCTTTTGAGGACGCACGCCGCCGACCGTAGAACCGAAGAAAAAAGGCTCCCCGTCTCGCGAGGGGAGCCTTTTTTCGTTCATTCGTTCGCGGCCCTCGGCGCCTCTGGCTCTAGTTGCGCCACCACTTCAGCAGGTAGAGCGCCGCGCCCATCCCGAGCAGGCTGCACACGTTGAACTTGAAGCCCAGGCCCAAGCGCACCTTGAACATGTAGAGGTCGAGCGTCCAGCCTCCGCCGTTGTAGCCGAGGTCGATCTCGAGCGCCTTCACGAAGAAGTTGCGGATGGGATTGTCGGCGCCGCCCCCGCTCATCTCGCCGAACTTGCCGAGGATGTAGCCGAGCGACTCGCCCAGCACGCCGCCGATGATGAGGCCGAGCACGACGAAGAAAATCGTCCATCCCAGCTTTTTGTTCCGTTCCATCCCTCGCTCCTCGCGGCCCCCGGCCGCCCGAATGTTTCCTTGAACGTTTCGCGTTCTTCCGGACCCGAACCCCGGCCTGCGCCGGGGAAGGCCCCCGAACCCGAACCCGGACTTACGCTCCCGGATCGTAGCCGTCGGGGTATTCCACCTTCGCCAGGCACAAGCCCTGCGGCGGCGCCCAGAACCTCTCGCCCTCGAAGCGCCCCTCGAGGATGGCGCGCACCAGCCCCGGCGGGTGCGCGCCCCGCGCCGCGTCGAGCGCCGCGCCGATCAGGGAGCGCACCATCTTGTGCAGGAACCTGTCGGCCGCCACCGTGACGTCCAGGAATGCCCCGCCCCGCTCGCCGCCCGTTTCGACTTCGGCCTGAAGCAAGGTGCAAGCGGTGGACTTCCCGTCGTCGCGCGGCACCGAGAAGTTTAGGAAATCGTGCCGGCCCAGGGCGGAGCGCAGCTCGGCGCGGAGCAATCCCACGTCGAAGGGCCAAGGCGGATGCCACGAGAGGTCGGCCATAAGCGCCACGGGGCGCAGGGCGAGGCGATAGACGTAACGGCGCGAGAGCGCGTCGAAGCGGGCGTGGAAGGCGTCGTCGCAGCGCTCCATGCCGCGAACGCGGACATGCGGGCCGGAGAGGGCATTGAGCGAGAACTGCACGCGGCGCGGCTCGATCTCCTCCGGCGCGTCGAAGTGGGCCACCTGTCCCGTCGCGTGCACGCCCGCGTCGGTGCGGCCCGCGCCGTGCACGCGCACGGGGCGGCGGAGCGCGGTCGCGAGCGCCTTTTCCAGCGCGCCCTGCACGGTCTCGGGGCCGTCTTGCAGCTGCCAGCCGGCGAAGGCCGCGCCGTGATATTCGACGCCGAAGCGGTAGCGGGGCATGGGGGAAAGGTAGGTCGGGGAGGAAGGGGAGGAAGAGAGGGGATTTTTCGGAGGCCTTTCTCCGGATGGTTCGGGATTCTTTGCGGGCGAAGCTTCGTCGCTGCCTCACCCCCGGCCTGCGCCGGGGTAAACTGCGGCGGGGGTGAGGCAGTTCGCCCGCAGCGAAAACCGATTCCGAAGAGCCGCCGACGAAGCATCCCGCCCCCCGCCTCTTTGTACCTTGTCCCGCCTGAATCTCTCTGCCCGGACGCCCATGATCGCCAAGGTTTCAAGCCCGCTTCGCTTCCTTTTCTCCTTCGCCGGTCCTGCGCTGTCCGGGATGCTTTTCGCCCTGGGCGCGGCGCTCGCCCCCGACCCGGCTCACGCGGCGCCCCGCCCCTCGCCCTTCCTCGCCAAGACCGCCGCCAACGGCGAGCCCGACACCCTCGAGGTGTTCGTGCTTTACGTGGAGTTCAAGGACGAGACCGACGCGGCTGACGAACCCGGCACAACGGGCAAGGGCACTTTCGGATCCGACAAGGATCTCGACTACGAACTCGACCCCAACGGCTCGGTCCGGCTGCGCACCCCTTACTTGACCCGGCGTTTCGAGTTCGCGCAGGATTACTTCGACAAGGTCTCGGGCGGCCGGGTGGTGATCGAGCCTCGCATCTTCCCGCCGCCCTCCAACGACAGCGTCGTGACTCCGCTCCGGCTCGAGGAGCGCATGAAGTTTTACAACCCGGCCTTCGAGGACAAGTCCGCCAAGCAAAAGACCAGCGACTTCAACAAGCAGCGGGCGGTCCAGCTGATGCGCTTCGTGAGCGAGACGGCGCGCCTGTTCGACGCGGAGCAGGACGCCGCCCGCAATCCCTTCCGCGTCGCCTTCACCGAAGCCGCGGCGAATCCTTCGCCCAACCGCCATCGCGCCTTCCTCATCTTCCACGCCGGACACTCGCGGCTGATCGACGGCGGCACGTTGGGCTACCTGGGCGCGAACACGCCCAACGACTTCACCGACTTCTTCGTCACCAAGCCCGATTTCCAGTTTCTCGGCGACTCCACGGCTCCCCCCGCCTTTCATCGCGATTCGGCCGGGGTCGTGGTGGGCGACACCGTCGTCACGCAGTTCATGATGCTCTCGGAGTCGGCCACGCAGGAGGGCGTCAACTGGGGCATCAACGGCATCCTCATCAACCAGCTCGCGCGGCAAATGGGCATGCCGGACCTCTTCGACGTGGTGAAGGGCATCTCGCAGGTGGGCACCTTCGACGTCATGGACTTCGCCGGGTACAACACCATGAACGGTTTCCTGCCCATCTTCCCCTCGGCGTGGTCGCGCAGCTTCATGGGCTGGGACGAGCCGGTGACGGCGAGGCCGGGCGACAACCCGTGCCCCGGGATCGAGGACTGCTCGGAGTACACGATCCACGCCGCCGACCAGCCGGGGCCGGGACGCGTCCGCACGCTCCGCGTCCCGATCAACGAGCGCGAGTACCTGCTGGTGGAGAACCGCCAGCGCGCCGCCGGCGCTGACTCCGTGACGGTGTGGTTCAGCGCCAAGGCCAATGAAACGGACGTGATGTTCTCCAAGCGGGACTCGATAGACGTTCCCTACGCCTTCCTCGACTCCTTGTTCCTCGACTCGCTGTGCACCGGAACGGGCTCGAACCGTTGCTCCGAAAAGCAGCCGAATCCCAAGCGCCCCACGGGCGTCATCACCCGCGCCAGCCACTACGACATGGGGCTTCCGGGCAACGGCCTTCTCGTCTGGCACGTCAACGAGTGGTTCCTCGAGGCCTTCCTTCCCTTCGGGGCGGTGAACGCTTGGCTGGGCGACACGCTGCGCAACCAGTACAAGGGTTTGGAGCTCGTCGAGGCCGACGGCGTGCCCAGCATCGGCAAGGAGTTCACCGACCCGCTGGGCCAGCCCGCCTTCGACTACGGGACCGCGCGCGACATGCTGCCGCACGTCTATCGCAAGCGGAGGAATCCCCCCAAGGACACCTCGTGGGCCGCGCCCGACACCCTCACGCGGATCGGGCCGTACAGCTTCACGAACACCAATTCGTGGAACGACGGGCGAACCCACGTCACGATCGAGGCGCTGCTTCCGTCCTCGGCGTCGCTCGCGCCGACCGTCAGCTCCTTCAGCGGCGATTCGGTGCGCACGGTGCGCGATTCGGTGATCACCGTGCGCGTGCATTGGGCCGGCAACAACAGTTTCGCCCGTCCCGCGGGCTCGCGTTGGCCCGTCCACACCGCCCCCGCGGGCAACCCGCGCGCGGTGAGCGTGGTGCGCGACGGCCTTGGCCGCGCGCACCTTGTCAGCGCCGCCGACGGCGGCTTGCTGCAGACCTACGCCGCCACGGGGCGGCCCGCGCTGGCCGCGCGCGACACCGTGCGCGACTCGTCGCGCTACGCGGGCGTCGATGTGCTGCTCCCTTCCGGAAACAACCGTCCGGTGAACGCCGCGCCCGTGAACTCCTTCTCCGACGTCGCGGGCGCGACCCTCGGCGCGGCGGTCGTGAACGACTCGATCCTCGCGGTGCTGACGCCCTCGGGACTGCGGCTGGCGCGCGCGCGCGCCGACTCGCTGGCCGCGGGCTGGGACACCACGCTCGCGCCGAGCCTGAAGGGAGGCGCCGACACCCTCATCGCCTTCGCGGGCAAGGCCGGCCCCATGGCGTGGGGCGGCCGCGTGTTCGCCCTCGACAGCGCGGGCGCCTTGCGCTGGTGGAATCCGGATGGCTCCGCCGCGGGCTCCGTCGCGCTGCCGTCCGGTGCGGCGGGGAACTGGCAGGCGATGGCGGGGCTCGTCTTCGGGAGCGGCGCGGATTCCTTGCAAGTCGTCGTGGCCGGAGCGAACGGCACGGCCGTGCGGGTGAACCCCGCGGGCGCCGCCTTCGATGACCTCGCGCCGAAATGGGATCCGGACTGGACGCATGACCCCGACGAAACCTTCACGGCCACCGTCTCCGACTTCGACCGCGACGGGCACGACGACGTGTTCCTGCTCGGCTCGCGCGGCGCGGCGATCCTGGTGCATGCGCGCCAGGATCGCCCGGGCCAGCCCCTGCCGGGCTGGCCGCCGCAAAGGCGGCTGCCGCGCTCGCTCGCCTTCGCCGACTCGCTCTCCGACTCGTTGGGCAACTACGTGGCAGAGGACCGAACCCCTCCCGCGCTCGCCGATCTCGACCGCGACGGCTTTCCCGACATCATCTTTTCGGGCACCAACGGCGTGTACGCCTACGACCGCCGCGGCGCTTCCCTGCGCGGCTGGCCCTTCCGCATGCAGCCGCGCCAGGCAGTGGGCTTCGCCTACGCCAACCGCGGCCTGCCCGCCTCGGTGATCGGCTCCACGCCGCTCGCCATCACGCTGCGCGGCTCGCCCACCGTGCTCGTCGCCTCGCCCGACGGGCTCGTTCACGCCGTGGACAGCGCCGGCAAGGCGGTGCGCTACAGCTCCTTCCAGCCCGCGCAGGGCAAGGGCGCCGGCGTGCTGATGAGCGATCGCGCCGACTGGCCGCTCAGCGTCGGGGGGCTCACGCTCGACTCGACGCGGTCTCCCTTCATCCATATCATGGTCGCGCGCCTCGACAGCGGAGCGGGCGCCGGCGCGGGCGACCCCGCGCTCATCGCTCAGACCGCCGCGGGCTCGCTCAACGCCTGGACGTTGCGCGAGGCGCAGGCCACCGCCGCCGGCTGGCCCATGCCCGGCGGCGACCCCGCGCGCACCCAGCGCCTGGCCGCCTCGAACCTCGGCGACACGATCGTGGCCGCCGCGCGCGAGAGCATCGAGGAGTTCCGCCTGTACCCGAGCCCCCTGCGCGGCGGCATCGCGAAAGTGCACCTCAAGATCGGCGCCGCAGCGTCGTCGGCGCGCATCCGCGTGTACGACCTCTCGGGCCGGGCGGTCAAGGATGAGACCTTCCCGCTGCAAGCCGCGGGCACGCAGCCGACGCGCGAGATCGACTTGCGCCACTTGGGTCCCGACGTGTACAGCGTCGTGTGCGAGGTGAGTTTTCCCGGCGGAAAGAAAACCGCGCGGCAGAGGTTGGGAGTGGTGAAGTAGGAGGGAAGCGTTGGAATCGATGCCTTGGGGTTCGGGATTCTTCGGAGCCTTCCCTTCGGATGGTTTGGGTTCGGGGTAGCCCCAAGGAACGAATCCGGTTCGTGAGCGGTTTCCCAAACCATCCAGCGGGCTGAAAACAGGCGAATCCCGGACCACCCAAAGAAAAGATTCCGAAGAATCCCAAACCTTCTAACTTTCCCCCCATGAACATCTCCCGCGAAAAAGTGGTCGGCATCGAGTACACGCTCAAGGGCGCCGACGGCGCCGTCATCGATTCCAACGTCGGCGACGAGCCGCTCTTCTTCCTCCAGGGTTTCGGGACGCTGGTTCCCGGGCTCGAGGCCGCCCTCGAGGGGCGCGCAGTCGGCGACCGCTTCGAGGTGGAAGTGAAGGCCGCCGACGGCTACGGCGAGTATGACCCGCAGCGGTTGCGCTCCATCCCGCGGGCCAATTTCCCGCAGCTCAAGGACGCGAAACCCGGCATGATGCTGGAAGCGCGCGGGCCCGAGGGAGTCTCCGCCGTCACCGTCTCCGAGGTGACCGAGACGACGATCGTGATCGACGGCAACCACCCGCTGGCCGGCAAGGACCTCTTCTTCTCGATCTACGTCTCAGACGTGCGCGAGGCGACGGAGGAGGAGAAGTCCCACGGCCACGTGCACGGTCCGGGGGGACATCACCATCATTAGCTGACAGCGCGCAGCGGGTAGCGAACAGCGAAATCCCTTGAGTGGGCTTTCTCCCGGAGTTCCAGCCCCGCTGCCACGACTGGTGGTTTTGCGTTGACCGTCCGCTGTTTGCCGTCAGCTATCTTTCTCCCCATGCCCTCCTCCTTCAAGCTCGCGGTCGTCCAATGCCGCGGAAACGCCCTTGATCCCGAGCGCTTCGCGACCCTCGAGCGACTGATCCGCGAGGCCGCCGCCAAGGGCGCGCAGGCCGTCCTGCTTCCCGAGCTGATCCTCCATGATTACTTCTGCCGCACCGAGGAGCAGCGCCACTTCGACCTCGCGCACACGCTCGAGTCGGAAGCCTCGAAGGCCTTGCAGGCGCTTGCCGCCGAATTGAAGGTCGCGGTCGTGTTTCCATTCTTCGAGCGGCGAGCGGCCGGCGTGTACCACAACTCGGCGGCCGTCTTCGACGTCGACGGTTCGCTCGCGGGCCTCTATCGCAAGATGCACATCCCGCACGATCCGGGCTTCAACGAGAAGTATTACTTCACGCCCGGCGACCTGGGATTCAAGGCCATTGTCACCAAGCCGGGCAAGCTCGGCGTGCTGATCTGCTGGGACCAATGGTTCCCCGAGGGCGCGCGGCTCACGGCCATGCAGGGCGCCGACGTGCTGCTTTATCCCACCGCCATCGGCTGGGACGATGCCGAGTCGGGGGCGGTTCCGGCCGAGGAGGCGAAGGCGCTGGAGGCCCGCCATCTCGACGCATGGATCACCGCGCAGCGCGCGCATGCCATCGCCAACGGCGTTTTCGTCGCGGCGGCGAACCGCGTGGGCCGCGAGGGACACTTGCGCTTCTGGGGAAACTCCTTCATCGCGGGCCCGGGCGGCGAGATCATCGCCCGCATGGATTCGGAGACCGAGGGCGTGATCCTCGCCGATATCGATCTCGCGCGCACGGAGACCGAGCGCCGCACCTGGCCCTTCCTGCGCGACCGCCGCGTGGACGCGTACGGAGGCATGACGGGAAGAGGGACGTAGGGGAGTTCTTCGCCGGCCATGCTTCGCCGGTTCGGGAAAAGCGGAACGCAGCATTGCTCTATAGTTGCATTGTCTTCTCCTGGATCCTCCAGAGAACCGATCCCGAAGGATCCCGAACCAACCACCGTCCGTCCGCGGAGAATCCCCATCCCCTGCCGACCATGACCCGCCTCTCGTCCCTTCTACGCAACGACGCCGTGATCGGATGCGGCATCGCGCTGGCCGCATTCCTGGTTTACCTCCGGACGCTGTCGCCGACGGTCGGATTCATGGATTCGGGGGAACTGGCCGCCGCGCAACACGGGCTGGGCATTGCGCACCCCACCGGATATCCCCTGTTCACGATGCTGGGGCGGGCGTTCCTCCTGCTCCCCTTCGAGGGGCGCGTGATCTGGAAGCTGAACCTGATGACGGCCCTGGTCGCGGCCCTCGCCGTCGCTGCGTTCTACCGCCTGATCCTCTTCGTGCTCGCCGGCTCCTTCGCCGCGGCCGGGACGGCCTCAGGCAAGGACCGCGTCGCGGCGGGCGCGGCGGCCCTCGCGCTGGCGTTCTCGGTCGTGTTCTGGGCCGACGCCGTCCTGCTCGAAGTGTACTCCCTCCATCTCCTGTTCCTCGCCGTCGTCACGCTGCTGTTTCTTCGCTCCCTCGGGGAACCGGGCGAAGCGCGCCCCTGGATGCTGTTCGCCTTCGTCCTGGGGTTGTCCTTCACGAATCACATGATGACGGTTTTGCTCGCTCCCGCCTTCCTGTACCTGCACTTCGCGACGTTCCGGTTCGGCAAGGCGTCGTGGCGGCGGATCGCCGTGGCCGCGCCGCCCTTCCTGCTCGGCCTGACGCCGTACCTCTATCTTCCCATTCGCGCGGCGGCTCGTCCCCTCATGAACTGGGGCGACCCCTCGACATGGGACGCCTTTTGGCGGCACGTGAGCGGGGCCCAATTCCGCTTCTTCCTGTTCCCCTCGACCGAATCGGCCCTCGAAAAACTGTCCGCATTCCTTCCCGATCTCGCGCGGAGCTTCGGCTACGCGCCCTTGCTACCGGCTGCCGTGGGAATGTGGGCCATGGGAAAATCGCGGCCGCGGCTGCTGGTTTTCTCGATCCTCCTCTTCGCCGCGGGCGCGGCCTACCCGGTCAGCTACGGCTTCGAGGATCCCGACTTCGCGTTGAACGCCTATCCGCCGGTGGCGCTCTGGATCGCCTTCGGCATCCGCTTCGCGATCAACGCCGTCAAGGGAAGGGCGCGGGGGGCGTCCTTCCGGGTCGCGGCGATGGCGGCGACGCTTTCGTTCGCATTTCCGTTGTCGCTGAACTGGCGCGGCGCGGACGCGAGCCGCGACCACGCCTACGAGGACTTCGCGCGCAACGTCCTCGCCTCCCTCGACACCGGCGCGATCGTGCTCACCCGGGCCTTCGGCGCCCTCACCTCTCCGACCTTGTACCTGCAGGCCGTGGAGGGAGTGCGGCCCGATGTCGTGGTCATCCAGGCCGACCTGTTGATGACGGCGTGGTATCCGGCCCACCTCGACACGCGGGATTCCTCCGTCGTCGCGGCTTCGCGCGCGGAGTTCGCCGCGCTGGGAAGCGCCATCCGGAACGGGGCTCCGGAGAACCTCGTCCACAACCTGTACGGCCGGGTCGTCTTCGAGTCCATCATCCGCAACAACCGCGCGACGCGGGCGGTGCACGCCACCGCCGACCTGAACCCGGGGGTTCTCGGCGGAGTGCAGTGGGGAATGATGCACCGCTTCTTTCCGGAATCCACGATGCGGGAGGGGCCGCCGCCCTTCGATGATCCGGAGCCGCGGTTCCGGCCCATTCCGCGTCGGGACACGCGCAACCGCGTCATACGGTCGCACTACGCCGCATTGTTCGCCAATCATGCCGTGCGGCTTCTGAACGCCGGGGATTCGACGGGAGCCATCGAACGGTTCCGGATCGCGGCGGCCCTCGAGCCCGAACGGCCGGCGCTGGCCGCGCGCCTACGGGAGCTCGAGGCCGCGCGTTCCGCCTCGGTGCGATGATGCCGAAGGCCGCCGGGGAATCCTTGTCGAAAGTCCGTCCCGCCCCCCTTCACCGTGTTTTCGTATAACTTTGACGACGTTCCGTTTCCCTTCGATCTTTTCCCGTGTTCCTCCCGTTGCCGCAGGCATGAGGCCGCGTGTCGGCCGAATCACCCGAACCCCCAAAGCGTTGACTCGATGACTTCCTTCTTCCTTCCCCCCGAGTGGGCGCCGCAGCGCGCCGTGTGGTTCACTTGGCCGCAGAACGCCGACACCTGGACGCCCGTGTGGGAGGAGGCGCGCAAGGCGTACGAAACCGTGATCGGGCACGCGCTGCGGTTCCAGGACGTCGTGCTCACGGCCTCGACTCCGGAGTTGAAGGCGGAGCTGGAAGGGCGGCTCGCGTCCGCGCGCGCGGGCAAGCCGCACGCGCTCGAGATCGTGGTATGCCCCACCAACGACAGCTGGATCCGCGACTACGGCGGCCAGACGGTGCGCGCGCACGAAGCCGACGGCAAAATGCGGCCGGTGATGCTGAACTTCGGGTTCAATTCGTGGGGCGGCAAGTATCCGCCTTGGGACGCCGACAACGCCGTGCCGATCTTCATGGCCGCGCACCGGGGTTATGAGCGCGTGGACGTTCCCCTCGTCCTCGAGGGCGGATCCATCGACGTGAACGGCGAGGGGTTATTGCTCACCACCGAGTCCTGCCTTCTCAATCCCAACCGCAATCCGTCGTACTCGAAGGAACAGATCGAGGAGACGCTCAGGCAGGCCTTCGGCCTGCGCGAGGTCCTCTGGCTGGAGTCGGGCATCGACGGCGACGACACCGACGGCCATATCGACGACCTCGCGCGCTTCACCGACGCGCGCACCGTGGTGTGCGCGGTCGAGTCCGATCCCGCGGACGAGAATTGCGACGTCCTGTGCCGCAACGCGGAGCGGTTGAAGGAATACGCGGGGAGACTGGGCCTGCGGGTGATCGAGGTGCCCATGCCCGGCAGGCAAATCCGCGCGGGCCTGCGCACTCCGGCGACTTACATGAACTTCCTGATCCTCAACGGGGCGGTGCTTTTGCCCGTGTTCGACGACCCGCGCGACGCGGCGACGATCGAGCTGTTCAAGGACCTGTTCCCCGGGCGCGAGATCGTACCGGTGGACTGCCGGGCGCTGGTCTACGGCCAGGGAGCGATACACTGCAGCAGCATGCAGGAGGCGAGGATTTGAAACATGAAATCAGAAATCGGAAATATGAAAGAACACAAAGGGGCACGCGCTGTTCACGTGTTGGATTTCTGATTTCATATTTCTGATTTCTGATCTTCAAGGATTTCCAGACACAGCCTCACCATCCCCGCGTCCTTCTCCCCCGGCGCGGTCTCGACGCGGCTGTTGAGGTCGAAGGCGAAGGGCCGCGCCACGCGCGCGGCGTCCGCGACGTTCTCCGGGCCGATCCCTCCCGCGAGGAAGAACGGGACCGGGAAGTTCGCCGAACGAAGGCTCGTCCAGTCGAACACCGCCCCCGTCCCGCCGAATCCCTTTTCCGTCTTCGTGTCCACCAGAAACCATTGCGGCTGCTTGCCGGGATGCTTGTCCCAATCCGGCTTGAGCCCGCCCCAGTCGGCGATGCGGTCCTGCGGGATGGCCTTGATCACGGGCAGGTCCACGCGGGAGAGGGTATCCCACCCCTCGGAGCCGTGAAGTTGCGCGATACGAATGCCCGTCAACCCGGCGATGCGGTTGACTTCCTCGGCGGAGTGGTCCACGAAGACGCCGACGGGCGTCGCGTGCCGCAGCGAGGCGATGAGGGGCGCGGCCTTTTCAGGGGCGATGTAGCGTTTGCTGCCGGGCCAGAAGTTGAAACCCAGCCAGTCCACGGAAGCGTCCATGGCGCGGGCGTCCTCGGCTCGCGTGATCCCGCAAACCTTGACCTTCGCGCGGAGGCTGGACCCGGCCATCTCAAAACTCCAGCAGCGCGCCGCCGCGGACCACGAGGCCGCCGCGCCCGTCGAAACCTTCGTACTCGCAGCCGAGCAGGAGGCTCGAGCGGCGTCCGTTCTTGATGTCGAGGAGCCCTCCTCCGCGCCACAGGAATCCGCCGCCTTCGCCGAGCGCCATGCCGATGCCGCCCGTGGCGGCCGGCACGAAGACGCGGCCGAAGGGCAGGCGCATGAAGCCCGCGGCGAGCACGGGAACCAGCGTCGGTTTCCCGGCCACGCCCTGGCCCGTTTGCACGCCCAGGAGCACTTGCTGGTCGTAGCGGCTGTAGATCGAGACGTTGTAGCCGAAGCCGGATCCCTCGAAGTCGGGGCGGCTTTGCAGGCCCAACGTTCCCGCGACCGCAAGGGGCGGAAGCGCGCGAACATCGGCGGCGAGGAGGGCGATGAGGAAAACCGGGGCGAGAATCGAGGCGAAGCGCACGGGGGGAATAATAGCCTCACCCCGCGCCATCGGCGGCGGCGCTACTTCCCGATGCAAAACCCCGCGAAGAGCCGGTGCAGCACGTCGTCGGCGCTGATGTCGCCGAGCAGTTCCCGCAGCGCCAGGCACGCCTCGCGCACCTCGAAGGCCAGGATCTCCACTGCGGGCTTGCCACGCAAGTGCTCCTCCGCCGCCAGCAGCCGGTCGCGCGCGCGCTCGAGACCTTCGCGCTGGCGCTCGGTCACCGCCACGGCCTCATCCCCGGCGTCGCCGCCGCCCGCGCCTTGGCCGGCGAGTCGCCGTTCCAGCTCCTGCAGCAGGCCGGGGATGCCCTCGCCCGTGACGCTTGAAACGGAATGCCAGCCCGCGCGCGACACGAATCCGGGTTTGTCGCCCTTGGTCAGCACGCGAAGGTCGGCGGGGGATCCTTCCGCATCCTTCCCCTCTCCGGTTTCCTTCGCCATCGTGCCATCCTGCACGTGGATGCGGAGGTCGGCCTCGGCGAGCTGCAGGCGCGTGCGCTCCATCGCGCGCTCATCGAGCGCGTCCACGGGCGTCCCGAGACCGGCGGTGTCGACAAGTTCCGCGAGCGCCCCGCCCGGCCCTCCCAGGCGAAGCGGAACGTCGACGAAGTCGCGCGTGGTGCCGGCGATCTCGGAGACCAGGAGACGGTCGCGACCCGTCAGGGCGTTGACGAGGCTCGACTTGCCCGCGTTGGGCGGGCCGAACACCACCACGCGCGGCGCGCGGTTCCACGCCCGCCCGCGCTCGAACCCGCGCAGAAGCGCTTCCACTTCCGCGCGCGCTTCCGCCACGCGCGGCGCCCACGACGCGAAGTCGGGATCGGCCTCCTCCTCGGCGAAGTCGGCGTCGAGCTCGAGGCGCGCCGAGAGGTCGAGCAGCCTGTCGCGCAGGGCGCGCAGGCGGCCCGAGAGCTCGCCTTCGAGGAGGCGCAAGGCGTTGCGCAGCGCCGCGCGCGACTGCGCGTGCACGAGGGCGGCCACGCCTTCGGCCTGAACCAGGTCCACGCGGCCGTTCTCGAAGGCGCGGCGCGTGAACTCGCCCGGCCCCGCCATGCGCACCCCGGGGTGCGAAAGCAAGGCGCGGAGGATCGCCTCCACGATCAGCGGATTGCCGTGCGGAAAGATCTCGAGCACGTCCTCGCCCGTGGGCGAGGCGGGGCCGGGCAGCAGGTGGAAGGCCAAGTGGTCGAGGACTTCGCCCGAACGCGGGTCGGTGAAGGCGGCCGCGTGCAGCACTCGCGGCTTCCAGTCGCCTCGGCCCAGAAAGACCCGCGCGGCTTCCGCGCAGGCGGGGCCCGAGAGGCGGACCACCGCCAGCCCCGAGACGCCAGGGGGCGTGGAGAGGGCGAGGATGGTGTCGGTCATGGCTGATGGCTGATGGCTTGGTGCCCGTGACATACCATCACGGCATCACGGCAACACAACAATGGAACGCGCCATGGAACGTGACTTTTGTGTTCATGTTGCCGTGATGTTGTGATGCCGTGCTGCCTTCGCGTTGCTCCGGGCTCGGGCCGCCTTCCCGTTACTTCCCCTTCTTCTTCCCCGCCTTCGACGGCGCGGGAGAGATCGACGAGGGCTTCAGGGCCGCGCCCGTGCCCGCGCCCGGCGCGGGCGGCTTCACCGTGCCGAACACCTTGGTCTGTCCGATGGTGAACACGTTGGAGACGGTCCAGTACAGCACGAGGCCCGAGGGGAAGGAGCCCGAGAACACGAAGAGGATGACGGGCATCAGCCAGATCATCGCCTTCTGGTTGGGGTCCTTGATGGTGAGTTTCATCTGGATCCACATGGTGGCGGCCATCAGGAACGGCAGCACGGTGAGGCCAACGGGGAAGATGTAAGGGACCTTGAAGCCCGCCCAGATCACGTCGGGACGCGAAAGGTCCGAGATCCACAGGAAGAAGGGCGTCTCGTGCAGCTCCACCGCGCGCCCCAGCACGTTGAACAGGGCGATGAACACGGGCATCTGCAAAAGCAGCGGGAAGCAGCCCAGCACCGGCGCCATGGGGTTGATCCCCTGCTGGCGGTAGTAATCCATGATCGCGACCTGCATCTTCTGCCGCTCGCCCTTGAACTTCTCCTGGATCTTGCGGATCTCGGGCTGGTGCACCGCCAGCTTCGCGGCCTGCCGCGTCTGGTTGATCGAGAGCGGCAAGGTGATGAACCGGACCAGCAGGGTCAGCAGGATGATGGCGATCCCGTAATTGGGAATCCACGAGTAAAACATGTTCAGGAGGTTCAGCACCAGCCCGCACAGCTTCACGTACCACACGTCGGCGCGCAGGAACCACTCCCACCCCGTGAACAGGATCTGCTCGTAGTTGCGGTCCAGCGCCTTGAGGCTCTTGTACTCAAGCGGCATCACGCGCACGTCGAAGTTGAGCGCCGCCCTTTCGTCACCCCCGCCGGCGACGCGCAGCGCGTAGCGGTGCGGCGCGCCCTTGGGCAGGCCCGGGTCGGTGGATCCCGTCGCGTCGAGGCGGTCCTGCACGCTCCTGCCGAAGTCGAGCACCACGGCCACGTACTTGCGGCGCATGCCCACCCAGCGCAGCACGCCGCTTTGCGCGTTGAACGACTTCTCTCCCAGGAACGACTCGCGCTGCGCGCTCGTGCCGTTGTCGAACACCACTTCGCTGAAGTAGGTCGCCGTGAGCCCGATGCCCGTCCCCTCGGTGAAGCGGTCGGTCTCCTCGAGGCCCCCGTTCCATTCCAGCGCGTAGCTGCGGATCGCGCCCTCGGGCGCGATGAAGGCATGGCCGATATGCGCCTGCCCGGGAGCGAACGTGTAGGACCGCGTGACCGGGATCCCTCCCGGAAGCGACGTGGAGAAGGTCACCGTCACCGGCAACGAGTCGGCCCTGAGGTAATCCTCCCCCGTCGAGACGCTCCAGACGACGTCGGAGAGGTCGCTCCCGTTCAGCGACAAGGTGAGCGCGCCTTCGCTCTCGGGGCGGATCAGCACCGGGTTGTACGGCTCCTTGCCGCCCACCTCCGGCACGCGCAACTCCGCGATGCGCGCTCCGCGCGCGTCGAGCACCGCGGTGAAACCGTCGGCCTGCACCGTGATCGCGCGGGCTTCCGAGGCTTCCGCCTCCGCGCTGCGCGTCCCCGCAGCCGCCTGCAGCCCGGCCTCGCGCGGCTCCCTCGCCGCGCCGATCGTCGGCGTCTTCTCCGGGGCCGGCGCCAGGCGCGCCGGATCGGCCTCGCGCGCGTCTTCCCGCGCCAGCGAATCCGCCGCGAGCAGCTGTTCCCTCTGTTCCTGCAGTTGGCGCGCCTGATGGCTCTTGTACTGCGTCCAACCGAGGAACAGCGCCATCAGCAGCGCCCAGCCGAGAATGAGGTTGCGGGTCATGCGGGAATTCTCCTAAGCGCGAAAAGTCGGCGAGGGACGTGAATCGGTGCGCGGGGATCCGTCGCGCGAGCCTTGGGGACGGGCGGGACGCGAAGCCCGCGGCTCGGGGACGGGGTCGAAGCCCCCGCGGCAAAGCGGTTGGCAGCGCGCGATGCGCGCGAGGGAGAGCCACGAGCCGCGCAGCGGGCCGTGCAGTTCCAGCGCCTCGATGGCATAGTGCGAACAAGTGGGATGGAAGCGGCACGAGCCGCGGAAGAAGGCGACATGCACCGCCTGGTAGGCGCGGATGGGAATGATCAGCGCGCGCGCGGCGAGCCGCGAGGCGAAACGGAGGCCCGAGGAAACAGCGGAGGCGACCCCGGAGAAGACGACCGCGGAATTCATGCCGCGCCCCGCGACAAGGGCGCCAGCAACTTCTCCGCCTTTTCCCGGAAGTCGGCGCGCGTCGTGCCGGCGGACTTCTCCGACACGTCGAACACCACCCATGCGGGACGCGCGAAGCCGGGAGCGCGCAGCCGGAAAAGCTCCCGCAGCACCCGGCGCATCGCGTTGCGCAGCGGCGCGACGCCGGTGCGCTTGCGGATCACGAAGCCGACGCGGCTTTCGGTGATGTCGTCGGCTTGCAGGGTGCGCATGGAGAGGGGGAAGTTCCGCGTCGCGATTCCTTCGGCCCGGACCCGCCGGTACATGTCCGACGGGGTTTTTCCGGAGCGGCGTGGGCTTCCGGACGCGGCGGGATTCCTTTCGGAGTTCCGTGGCGCGCCGGAGCAGGGCCCGCTGGACCGCGGGGATCGCTTCCGCGGGGTCGGGCCAGGCATCAACCGGTCGGCCGGTTAGATGTCCTTGTGGGCCATCGAGTCGCTGACCGTCAGGCGCCAGCGGCCTTTCGCCCGGCGGGCGGAAAGGACCTTGCGGCCGTCCTTGTCGGACATGCGGGCGCGAAAGCCATGCTTGTTGACGCGCTTGCGGTTGCGGGGTTGGTACGTTCTTTTCATGATAAAGCCCCTAGGGACGGGAGCGGTTGAATTTAACTCCGTAATCCCTTTAATTTCAAGGGTTATGGGGGCTTCTGCCGGGACAATTCTTCGTCGGGGGTCGGGGGGCGGTCTGGGCCGGGACGTTCCGGGCGAGCCGTGGCTCGCCCCTACGGAATCCCTTTCGCCCCCGCGATCCATTGTGCGGGCCGTTTTGCGGCCCACGGCCATCGTTTTTTCGGGCGTGATCGGTCTCATTTTCGCCGCTTCCTGGGTGCGCGAATCTGTGATTCGTCGAAATTTCGCCATCATGGGGCTCGAAAAGCCCCGGTTTTTCCGCCTGCGGCTCGGCTTTGCCCTCGCCGGGAATCTCTTCGACCTCCTGATGCCCGGGCGGCTGCCCGCGCCGCGAATTCACTCTCGTTCGGTGCGCCACGCGGCGGCACTGGGCGGGGATGCCTGTAGGGTCGCGGCTAGCCGCGGCCCTACAGGATCGCTGTTATTGACCGCCCATTTCGGAAATTGGGAGGCACAGGCCGCCGCGTGGCGGGCCCTCGGCGTTCCGCTGCTCGGCGCCGCGCGGCCTATCCGCTCGGCCCGGGTGGCCGCGCTCGTTGCAAGGATTCGCGCGCGGCACGACATCCGCGTGGTTCACGCGGGCGTGCCGCGCGCCGCCCTTCGTCACCTGGGAGCGGGGGGATGCTTCGGCTTGCTCTGGGATCAGCACGCGCCGGATTCCATCCGGCCGGGCCGGTTCTTCGGCGCGGAGACGTCGCTGAATCCGCTGCCTTTTTTCCTGCTGCGAAAGCATCCCTGCCCGGTGTACTTCGGCGTGCTGTCGCCCGGGGGCGCGCTGCGGCTGGTCCTGTTGCTCGATCCCGTCCGAGGCTTTCGCGACGGGTGGGAGGATCGCCTCGCGCGCCGCTATCACCGCGTGCTCGAGACTCTCGTCCGCGCGCGCCCCGCGCAGTGGCACGGCATCCTGCACGCGAGGTTCAAGACGCTGGGGAAGTATCCGGGACATCGGTCCTCACCCCCAACCCCGGGAAAGTCGAGACGCTGAGGCTACGCCCCCTTCCCCCTCTCCCTCTAACGCTACGCGTGAGGGAGAGGGGGAAGGGGGGCGCCCGACTTGCGCCGAGCGCAGTCGAGGCGAGGGCGGGGGTTGGGGGCGAGGATCTTCGACGACAAAGAATCCACAACCCGTCGAAGAAAACCTCCCCTCTCCATCCTCGCGCAGCGTTGGATGGAGAGGGGCCGGGGGTGAGGCGCGTAGCGACGAAGCTTCGACTCCGGAGAACCCCGAACGAAGGACGGCCCGGAGCTAAGTTTCCCCCATGCACCCCTTCCTCCCGGTCCTGTCCGTCGTGTTCTCGCTTTCGGCCGCGGTCGCGGCGATCTTCCTGCGGCTGAACGGGGAGCATCCCGAGGTCGCCGCGCACGCCCACTCGGTGCTTACCTTCGTGTTCCTGAACCTGCTCATCGGGGGCGGGCTGGCCTTTTGGCTCCGCCGTTTCGGATTGCGTTTTCCGAGCTGGGTCGCGATCCTGTCGCTGGCCTTGGCGGCGCTGCTGGCGATCGCCTGAAACCTCCCTCGACCCCGCCGCCGGCCTGCCCCGGGGCATGAAGGTTTGTATAAATAGGGCTATCTTGCCCGCGACCAGCCCGTTCACATGCCGCATGGGAGTTTTTTTGCGCGCCTTCCGCCTTTCGTCCCGTATCTTCCTGCCCGCCCTTGCCGCCCTCGCGGCGGTGCCGCCCATGCCGGCGCACTCCCAGGGCAACGCAGCCGTCATCACCTTGGTGATGCCCGTGGGCGCGCGCCAGCTGGGCATGGGCGAGGCCGCCGTCGCGCTTTCCGACGACGTGTACGGAACCTACTGGAATCCTGCGGGCCTGGCGTTCGGGCCCGTCTCCAACGAGTGGGAGCTCATGTATCCCGCCGCGCGGGCGGGCGGCGCGCGACGCGAGTTCACCGCCCTCGCGGCCCGTCCGCGCACCGGCTTTCTTTCGCGTCCCGCCCTTTGGGTGGGCGCGCGCGACGGGCTGGTTTTCTATGACGGTCGCCGCTGGCGCGCCCACCACGAGCATGTGCTCGAACAGGGCGAGCGGATACACGCCGTGGTGCGCCGCTACGTCGGCGGTTCGGACGGGCTCGATTCCCTCGTCGCGCTGGTGCGCGCCTACAACGACGTCAACACACGCGAGGACGAAGAGGATCTCATATCGCTCAGGATCCCCTACGACCTGCTGTTCCCCGGCCAACCCGTCACCGCGCTGGCGCTCGACAATACCGATCGCCTGTGGGTGGGAACCCCCGAGGGGCTTTTCCGCTTCGACGGACAAGGATGGAAGGCCTTCGACCGCGAGGAGAACTTCACCTACCTGCCGCGCGGCACGGCTCCGGCCGACACCGCGGAGATGGACACGGCGGCGGCTCCCGGGGCTTTCACGGGCGCGGGCGCGCAGGCCGGAGACACCGCCGCCAGCCCCTTCCGCAAGCTGGGCGTGACGGCGCTGGCGGTTAAGGGCGCCACGCTGTGGATCGGCACCACCGACGGGTTCTACGAGTACCGCCAGAACGCCATGTTCCGCCGCGGCCAGAACATCCTGCCCACGCAGCGCATCACCTCCATCGCGGTGCACGAATCGGTGGAGGACATCTACGTGGGCCTCGAGGGCGCCGGCGTCGCTCGCTATCGCCCTCCGCGCTCCGCCGCCGCTCCGGCTCGCTGGCGCGTGTTCACCGCCACCGACGGCCTGCTCGACGACAACGTGACCCGCGTGCTCGTGGATCGCTTCGGCCACGTGTACACGGCGCACCCCGAGGGCGTCTCGCATTTCACGCTGCGCTCCTGGGAGAAAATCCGGTTTCGCGGCCAGCAGGTTCGCGGGCTTTCGCTCGACGAGAAGAACCGCGTTTGGGTCGCCACCTCGGAGGGCGCCTGGCAGTTCACGCCCACCCATGCCACTCCCAAGGGCCGGCGCCAGGCGGAAAAGGATCGCGCCGCCGGAGGCGCCGCTTCCGAGCGCATGGGCGGGGATTGGGCCCACTTCCACGCGGGCAACGGCCTGAGCGACAAGGACGTGGCGGCCACGATGGCGGAAGGCAACGACGTGTGGTTCCTCACGGCGGCCGGCGTTGAGCGCTACCACAACGCCAAGGCGCAGGTGGGCTTCTTCTACGAAACGCTTTTGCCGGTGCTCAATCTCGACGACCTCTACCACGCCTACATGGCGGCAACGTTCCCCATCGAGGAGTGGGGCACGGTGGGCGGCTTCGTCAACTACGTGTCGTTCGGCCAGAACCTCACCACGGGCGAGGAAAACAGCCAGGCCACCTTCAGCGCCTATGAAATGGTCGCGGGCCTCACCTACGCCACGCGGCTCAACCGCAACGCGGGCCTCGGCATCAACGCCAAGTTCATCTACTCCGCGCTGAGCCGCGGCGTCACCTCCAGCGGCGAGAAAACCGACGGCATCGCGGCCAGCTATGCGGTGGACGTGGGCTTTTTGCAAAAGAACCTGTTCGGGGTGACCGGCCTCTCGTACGGCCTCATGCTCCAGAACATGGGGCCGGCGGTCTTCTACGTCGACCAGGCCCAGTCCGACCCCATCCCGTTCACCTGGAAGACCGGTTTCGCCTACACCCTCATCAACCAGCCGAACCACCGGCTCGTCGCGGTGGCCGACATCAACCGCGAGGCATTCTCCCATTCCGGAAACAGCACCGATCCCTTCTGGATCGGCGCGTGGAAGGAGGTCGTCAGCCCCTCCGGAACGGACATGAGCGGATCCTTCAGCGACAAGTTCGG
This sequence comes from uncultured Fibrobacteria bacterium, assembly GCA_965652255.1. Classification (GTDB taxonomy): domain Bacteria; phylum Fibrobacterota; class Fibrobacteria; order UBA11236; family UBA11236; genus UBA11236. Next base: position 22,618 of record CBFGVC010000002.1, read on the forward strand.
CCGCGTGCTGGCGGAGAACTCCCGCCGCGCCGTTTACAATACCGGCGCGGAATACGTGTACGCCAACGTGGTCGCCGTGCGTTCGGGCTACCTGCACGACATCAGCGGCAAGCGCCGCGAGCTCGACGTGGGCCTCGGCTTCATGCTCTCCGACATCCTGCAGATCGACGGCACTTTCATTCGCTCGTTCGATGACGGCATCCGCAACGGCCAGCAGCGGTACAGCATGATTCTTCGATTCTGATCCTTCGTACGCGCCTCACCCCCCGCGCCTCCGGCGCGTGCCCCCTCTCCGTCCTCGCGCTTCCGCGGCAAGACGGAGAGGGGGCACCCCTCACCCCCATCCCCCGCCCTTGCGGGCACCCCCTTCCTCCTCTCCTCGACGCAAAGCGTTACGAGGAGAGGGGGAAGGGGGGATAGCCCCGAGTCCCTTCGACTCCCTTGGGGATGGGGGTGAGGCGCGTACGAAGGATTGAATTCGAAGGAACCCCCTGCGAAAGAATGGACGCGGAAGGTTCCCCCCACCCCGGAAAAAAAATCGAAATCACCCCCTTGAAACACTTTCCGTAGTTACCTTGATTCCCGTCCGACACAACATATTGGGTGGGAGGCCGCTTTGAAGAATGTGACCAAGCAGGACCTTATCCAGGAAGTCTCGCGTTCCAGCGGCCGTTCGCAGGTGGAATCGCGAGGAGTGGTCGAGGAGTTCATGAAGGTCGTCACGGACCTTCTCGAAGCCGGCAAGATGATCGAGATCCGCGGCTTCGGCACCTTCTACGCGAAGGAGCGCAAGCCCCGGCCCGCGCGCAATCCCCGCACCGGCGAGGTTTGCCCGCTGGGCGCCCGCCGGGTGGCGTTGTTCCGGTTCTCTCCCGATGTGCGCCAGCACATCCACGAGGTGCCCGAGTTGCGTGAAGCGTTGGCGGCGCGAACCCTCGAGGAGGAGCGCGGTGTTTCGCTTGACCTCAAGGGCGACCTTGAGGGGGTCGGCCTCGATAAATCCGCTTACCGGGAGCCCCGACCGGTCGCGTGACGGCGGTTATTGGCGTTTTTTCGGGGCGGCAACGCCCCCGGCGTCCGCTTCGGTTTCCCTTTCCCCCCTCTCCTCTATCATTACCGGTCGGTGAGCCGGAGTTCTTTGGGCAACCCCGTTCCTCGGTAGGCCAGTCAACCGGGGCGGTGTCCAAAGACTTTTTGGACAAAATGACCAGATTGCGGGAATAATGGATTTGAATTATTCGTGTTGGCTATAATTGCCTGATATCCTGCCCAGAAGCGCTCACGGAGCTTCCTGAAGCCTCCGTTCCTTCGGGGTGAAAGCTGCAAAGATTACCGGAGTGCGTAGCGAGAAAATGAATCAGGTCGCGCGAAAACTCTCGAGCAAAGCAAGGTGCGCGGCATTCGCGGCCGTTGCATCGTTCTTCGCGCTCTCGGGTTGCCTTGGCGGTGGCGGAAGCCTGACCAACTTGCCCGCCAACGAGGCGACCTTGCTGAACCTCCACATCCGGTTGGGGAAGGTGGACGCATCGGCACCCGCCAACTCGGGAGTCCTGGGCAAAGCGGCGAACACGTTGACCAATGATGAGCAGATCATTCTTAAGAACATGACCCTTCGCTTCACCTCGAACCTCAAGGATACGGTTTGGGACGTGGTGGACATGATTTCGGATACATCGCTGGGCGTCGGCGGCTTTCCCACCGGTGAAATTTCTGGCGACCGTTCCGTATGGGTGGACGTCAGCCTTCCCCCGCTGCGCTGGTGGGCCATCGAAATCAAGACCTATGATATGCGTGACAGCGTCATTCATCAGGGAACGGTGACGGGCGTGTCCAGCAAGGGCGGGCAGACCGTGAATATCACCGTGCCCCTGCTGAACTCCCGCTTTTCCCTTTACGAGGCCCGTTATGTGCTGCCCGGCGAGATCTACGCGGCCGGGGTTCCCGAGGAGCAGCGCGTTTACCAGAAGGTCTTCTTCAGCCGGCTCGTGCTCGCGGTCGATGGAAAGGTCGTGCGCGACAGTTCCTCCTTCTCTCCAAGCATCACCTCGGCGGGCACGCGGTTCATCACCGCGGGAGACGCGTTGCGTGGCGCGGCGGGCCGGTTCTTTTTCCGCCCCGGCGCCGCGGGATCCGACACCATCACCCACCTGCAAACCTATCAGTATGTCGAGACGGGACTGCGGAGCTTCGATATCAGCGCCTATGGCTACCTCGAGGGCGATACCCTTGGCATGGAGCCCCGACTGTTGTTCCAAGGCAGCGCCACGCTGAACATCGCCGCGGGGGAGAACATCCAAAGCACGCCCGTGGTCCTTGCCTGGAAGGGGCCCGGGAGCTCGCCGAACGACAGCACGGTGACCCCCGGACATCCCGACTGGACCGGCGTGGGCATGAACGTGTTGATCGGCAAGACGGGTAAGGTAACCCAAACGATCGACATACCCGGGGGGCTGAACCTCTAGCCGTGGCGGTACGGCACGGTTTTCGCTCCTTTTTCGCTTCGTTGGGATCTGAGTCATCGAAGGGCTTTCATGAGCATCAATTTTTTCAAAATTTCCGCACTTGCCTGCTTGGCCGCCTTCGTGGCCTTGGCTACGGGTTGCCTGAATGACAGCGGGGCCAGCCGGAATGACGAGGCCCGCCTGGTCGTCATGGCCGGCATGAAGGACGTCAACAAGGTCCGTCCTTTGGGGAAGACCTCCGTCATTTCGCTCCAGAAGCTGGTCATCACGCTGACTTCCAGCGTTCCAACGGATTCGGTTCGTCGCGACACGATCCTCGCCGACACCAACGCATCCTTCGTCTCCAACGCCACCATCGACCAGCAATTCACGCGTAACTATTCGATCAAGCCGCTGCGCAGCTGGACGATCGTCGTCAAGACGCTCGACGCCAACGATTCCGTGATCCACTACGATTCCTCCGTGGCGGCGAACATGCTTGCGGGCGAGACGCGTCCGGTGACTGTCAACCTGGCCTCCCGCTTCGTGATGTACGAGGCCAAGTTCACCCTGCCTGACAGCCTGAACTTCCAGTTGTCCGGCTTCAAGGAGCAGCTCAAGGTGAACCGCGTGGTGCTCCGTGTGGACGGAACCATCGTGGCGGACTCCACGCGCAATCCGCGCTTCGAGCCCGGTTCCCCTTCGCCCACCATCCACACCGTGCGATTCGATTACATCCGCGTGAACCAAACCCCGGATGTCAAGGTCGAGTTCTACGGCAAGATCGGTAGCTACCCCGTCGATACGTTGCTCTTCGCCGTTGAATTCGAGGATGTGGATCCGGGCGATCCGAATCCCGCGCCCAAGGCACCCGATTATGTCGGCCCCAACGCGGAGGAAATCGCCGGCACCGCCATCGCGGGAATGGTGATCAACATCGGCAAGGTCGGCACCGTCGTGTTCAACACGAATATCAACGGAAACGTGTTCGGAAAGCCCTCTGTCGACTAGAGGGATCGCGACGAAATCCTCCCGCAATACCGGGAGGGAAGACACAAGGGGGGCTTAAGGCCCCTCCTTTGTTTTGGGGATGGTTTGGCCGGAGTGTTCGCATTCGGAGTCATTTTGACCATGAAACACTTGGGGGCGTGACACACTGTCAAAAAAATATGCTGGCGAAAACGATCGTTTTTAAGCCTTGCCGGGAAAACGACCTTTTCTGCAGAAGAATGTGGTTCTACGATTCCGATTGAAATTCAAGGGGTGATGGCACGATTCTCGCTCCTTTCAGGGGTCAGGTAATAACGGAAAGAAGCAAACATGAAAATCAAGAGCCTTTTCCTCGCGACTTCGATGATCGGCGCCACGATCCTGGGCGGCTGCTTCATGACCGACGGGGGGAAACCCTCCGGTGACAACCAGCGCCCGGCGAATCTCGTCATCAGCATGGGCGTCAAGGACGTGAACAATCTGTCCAAGCCCGGACTTTCCAAGTCCGCCGTCGCCAATGACGGCATCGTGCTGAGCAAGTTGGTCGTCACGCTCACCTCCAGCGTGGTCACCGATGCCGTCATTCGAGACACGGTGCTGGCGGACACCGGCGACTTCGTTTCCACTTCCACCGACGCTCAGCAGGTCCTCCGCAACTACGCAGTGAAGCCCTTGCGCAACTGGACCATCCAGGTCAAGACCCTCGACGTGAACGACTCCGTCATTCACATCTCCAGCTCGGTCCAAAACAACCTCACCGTCGGCGAAGTTCGCCCGGTGACCTTGAACCTTGCCTCGAAGTTCGTGGTGTACGTCGCCAAGTTCGTGCTTCCGGACAGCATCGGATCGCAGTCGAGCGACCAAAAGCAGAAGCTTTACGTCCACCGCTTCATGATGGTGGTTGACGGCGACACCGTGCGCGACACCTCCACCACCCCCCCGGATTACTTCTCGGCGGCACCCGACACCCACAAGGTGTTCTGGAACTACGTGAAGGCCGACACGGTCCACACCCTGCAGTTGTACGTTTATGCCGACAGCCTGGGCGATTGGGATCCGAACCTGCCCATCTTCGGCGACACCATCCAGATCACCTCCACCGACACGACCTATACGCCGGAGCTGCCGTGGATGGGCCCGGGTTCCGAGCACGACCCCGCTTGCCAGGCCAACCCGTCCAACTGTGGCGGCGCGACGACTGGGCTGACCATCAATATCGGCGCCGTGGGATCGGTGGTGATCGTTCCCGGCGTGCCCGAGAACCCGCTGCCGAAGCGCAAGTACTGATCGCTGCGATCCAGGCCCGATAACGAAAAAAGGGAGGCATAGCCTCCCTTTTTTCGTTTGGCTCCACTCAGGGTTGTCTTGAGAGTTTGCCTTCCTGGCAAATCAGCGGCCTCGAACCGTGACACATTGGCAACAAGGAGAGGGGGCCACGGCATCGATTTTCGGCCCTTTTCGGCATTCGGTATAAAAGCCCCCTAAACGCCCTAAAAATGGCCGTTATTCAAAGAAAAATGAGCTTTTCAGGGGTTAAATCCTTGGCACGACTCTCGCTTTAGCTAGGTTTCAAAGCCGTTAATCGGCGGATTTTATCAGCAAGGAGCCATTGATGCGCAACTTCACCAAACACCTTTCGCTTGCGGCGGTTTCTGTCGCCGTTTTGGTCTTGAGCGCTTGCTTCGGCACGGCGTCGAACCCCGTCTCCACCTCCGAAGGCGAGGCCACGGTCGTGATCCAGACCAAGACGAACAACGTCAACCGCCTGAGCAAGCCCGGCCTCGGGAAGTCGGCGGCCATCACCCTCGATAGCCTCATCGTGACGGCGATCTCCAACGCCTCCACCCCCGACACGGTCATCGTGAAGCTCGGCGTGGGCGATAGCGGCTTTTCCTCGGTCGCCACCTCGGACCAGAACATCGGCATCGTGCTCAACCTGAAGGCGCTGCGCAACTGGACGATCTCGGCCAAGACGATCGACGTGAACGACTCGATCATCCAGGAAGGCTCCGTCGTCACGGGCAACCTCTTTGCCGGCCAAACCAAGATCGTGACGCTCAACGCCACCCCCAATTACACGATCTACACGGCGACCTTCAACTTCCCCGACAGCATCCAGTCGCCTACCGGAAACTTCAAGCAGAAGATCACCTTCAACAAGATCGAGCTTTTCTTCGACGGCGTGATGGCGGATGACTCGGTGGGAACCTTGGCTCCTTCCGTCAACCAGGTCCTCTCGTATGACTACGTGCCCACGGGAGTGCTGGCGCCTGATTCCGTGACCCTGAAGGTCTTCGGCAACATCGAGAACGCCGACACGCCCTGGAATGCGGGCAGCAACCTGCTGTACGACACCACCGTCGCGATTTCCACGCTGAGCGCGGTTTACCCCGCGACGAATTCCGTCCCGCTCCTCTGGCGGGGTCCCGTGGATGGCGTCGTCGACCTGACGGTCGAGATCGAGAAGGTGGGCCAGGTCGCCATTGACGGCGAGACGAATCCCATCGTCCTGTCCAAGAAGTAATCGCCACGACAGCGGACGAACGTGAAATAACCGTTCGTCCGTCTCCCGCGTTTTCTTGGGCTCGCGAGGGCCCCCCCTGGGCTCGAATTTCAACCACAGCCTGAGAAAAGAAATCATGAAGTTCTCCGCGAAAAACACCCTGCACGGCGCGACGGTCCTCATGGCCGCCCTTGCCATGGCGGGGTGTTTCGCGTCGGGGAACCCCACCTCGTCCCGACCGATCCCGCAAGGCGACGAGGTGGGCCTCAAGATCCGCATGGGCGTCGGCAGCGTGACCGCCTTGGGCAAGTCATCGGTTATCACCCTCGACAAGCTCGTGCTCGTCATCTCGTCGAGCGCCAACGACACGATCCGCGACACCATCACGTCGTCGACGACGCCGGCTCTCAACCCCGTCTCCACAACGGGGCAGACCGTCTCCAAGAACTACACGCTCAAGGCGCTTCGTTCCTGGAAGATCGTCGTGACCTCGCGCGACGTGCTCGACAGCGTCATCCACGTCGACTCGGTGGTGGTGCCCGCCCTGTACGCGGGCGACACGGCCCAGGTGAACCTCAATCTTTCGTCGCGGTACAGCATGTACGAGGCGAAATTCCTCTCGTTGCCCGACAGCATCCAGTCGGCCACCCCCTCGCAGCCGAAGCAGGCGCTTTGCATCAACCGGCTGGTGCTCAAGATCGACGGCGCCTCGGTGCGCGACTCTTCCTCGACCGGGCCGTGCTTCGCGTCGGCAACCACGCACACGCTGGCATACGATTACGTGAGCCTCGGCGCCAAGACGATCGTCGCCTCCGGATCCTCCCAAACCCTGTACGGCATCCACTTCCCCACGGCTGACACGGGTTACATCGTGGGCGACGACGTCACGTTGAGGAGCGTGGACGGGGGCGCCACCTGGTCGCCGCAAGCCACGGGCGGGACGGCCAAGACCCTGCGCGCCGTTCATTTCCTCAATGGCACGACCGGTGTCATCGCCGGAGGCGGCGACAGCGTCGTCATCCGCCGAACCACCAACGCCGGTTCAGGTTGGACCCGCCCCGTGGGCTCTTCCAGCGCCAACACCATCCGCGCGCTTCACATCGTCAACGACACCGGCTGGGCGTCGCGCTCGCACCTGACCTCGCCGACTGGCAGCTACCAGTACTACATCACGGTCGACGGCGGCGCGAGCTGGACGGCCACTGTCAACCAGAACCAGGCCTATTCGATCCGCGGCGTGAACGGCACGACGGCCTGGGCCGTCGGTCCCGCGGGAATGATTCGAAAGAACACCACGGCCGCCGGGCATTTTTCCACGGTGCAAACCAGCGGCACCACCCGCACCTTGCGCTCGGTGTTTCCCGTGAACGCGAACCTTGTCTACGTGGTGGGCGACACGGGCACCGTGTTGCGCACCACGGACGGCGGCGCCAACTGGGCGGCGAAGACGAGCGGCACCACCCTGAACCTGAATTCCGTTTACTTCCTCGATGCGGCCACCGGTTTCGCCGTGGGCGACAATGGCATCGTCCTCAGCACCTCCGACAGCGGCAACACGTGGACCTCGGAGTCCAGCCCCGCTTCCGTGAACTTGAACGCCATCACGTTCGTGGGCGGCAAGGGGTATGTGGTGGGGGCGAACGGCACCTTGTTCACGGTGAACGGCCCCCGCCAGGTCGAGATGCTGGCCTACGGCCCGATGAATTCCTGGAACGTTGCGCTGCCGCTGTACAGCGGGTCGAAGTACATCAACGCGCTTCCCGGAACGGATGCGACGCTTCCCCTCACGCTTTCGTGGACCGGTCCCACCACCGGCACCGGCAAGATCGACGCCGAGCTCGGGAAAGTGGGCAAGATCACGATCAACGGCACATTGCCAGGGACCACGATGCCCTGATTCGGAGTGATCGCATGAAAGCCCGCAATCACTCCGTTCAACTCATCCTTGCGGTCGGGCTGTTCCCGGTTCTTCTCCTGCTTGTCGGTTGCTTCGACTCCGGAACGTCTCCCCGGTCAAAGCGTGCTTTCTCCGTCGACCCCGTCCTGAAGCTGCGCGTGGGCATGGCAGGCTTGAAGTCGCTCGCGAAAAGCTCCGACATTTCCCTGGACAAGCTGGTCATCGTCCTCAGTTCAAGCGCGAACGACACGATCCGCGACACCCTCACGTCGCTGACCACGCCGGCATTGAACCCGCTTTCCACCAATCCCCAGACGATCGCCAAGCCCTACGCGCTCAAGGCCCTTCGTACATGGAAGGTGGTCGTGACATCGCGCGATGTTCTCGACAGCGTCATTCACAGGGATTCCGCCCTTATTCCCGTCCTGTATGCGGGCGATACGGCGGTGGCCAACTTGAATCTTTCCGCGCGCTACAGCATGTATGCGGCGACGTTCCTGAGCATCCCCGACAGCATTTCGTCCGCTTCCGGGACGCACAAGCAAAAACTGAATATCGACCGCCTGGTCTTGAAGATAAACGGCACGGTAGAGCGCGATTCCGCCCCGGATCCCGGCCCTTATTTCGCCTCCGGCATCCCCTACGTTCTGGACTACGACTATGTGCCCACCGGGACGGCCGGTGGGTGGGGGCTGGTCTCGAGCGGCACGATGCAGGACCTTTACAGCGTCGCCTTCAGCGGTCCGGACACCGGCTTTGCCGTGGGCGACAACATGACCCTCAGGACGCTGGATGGAGGCAAGACCTGGGGCGTGAGGGACCATGCCCCGCTCATCATGCGGGCCGGATTTGTCGTGAACGGCCTCACGGCTTACGGCGCCGGCGACATGGGCTTGGTCTCTTCCACGCATACCGGCGGGGAGGACGGCAACGCGCAGTTCCTTCCGGAGCCGGACTTTCCCGAGGCCGCCGACAATCCCTCCCTGAACACCCTCTTTTTCACGAGCGCTTCCACGGGCTATGCCGCCGGCGACGGCGGGGCCATCTGGAAAACGACCGACAGCAGCAACGCTTGGGTCGCCCAGACGAGCGGCACGTCGCAGCATCTCCGATCCGCGCATTTCGCGGACGCCGCCACGGGCTGGATGGCGGGCGACGGCGGCGTCATCCTGAAGACGACCAACGGCGGGACCGATTGGGCGGCGCAAACAAGCGGTACGGCGAACGGACTGAACGGGGTCCACTTCGTCGATGCCGGAAACGGATGGGCCGTGGGCGCGGCCGGGACGATTCTCAAGACGACCAACGGCGGAGCCGATTGGACGCCCCAGGCCAGCGGCGTTTCCCATCACCTCCGCACCGTTTATTTTCTGGACGCTTCCACGGGCTATGCCGCCGGCGACAGCGGGACATTGCTGAAAACCTTAAACGGCGGAAGCACCTGGACCCGGGAATTCACGGGGATCACCCACAGGCTCCGCTCTCTCCGGTTCTCCGGACCCAGGGGCTATGCCGTGGGCGACGCGGGAACGGTCCTTTCCTTGGTTCCCGGAAATGTCCTGATCGAGATGCAGGCCTATGGACCCATGGGTTCGTGGAACACCGCCGAACCCCTGTACCAAGGCGCCAAGGTGATTTCCACCCTGGCCGGGCAGGACTCCACCGTTTCCTTGACCCTGAATTGGGTCGGTCCGGCGACCGGTGCGGGAAGTCTGGAGGTTGAGGTGGGCAAGGTCGGAAAAATCACGATCGACGGTACCGTACCGGACGTCGTCACGCCCTGAGCAATCCCCTCGCGATGCTCCTCGCCGCATGTCTCCCGGGTCGAACCGGGCCTTTGCTCCGGGCCGTGCGGCCGTCGCGGAACCGTTTGCCATAATTTCAAATGTTTGCGTTACGAAACCTTTCTGAGGCCAGTTAAATTTTGTGCTGACAGGGACTTAAACACCCATGATTGTTGGAAATACCAGCAGATTCCCGAACCGGCCGAGAGCGTCGCATCTCGTCGCGCGCGCGGCCTTCGGTGTGCTGGCCACCGCGCTTTTCGCCTCGTGTCTGCTTGACCCCGATCGCGGGGGATCCCAATCGGCGCGCAGCGGCGCGCCCGGCTACGTCGGCTTCGAGCTTTCGCTCGAGCGCAACCAAAGGGCCTTGGGCAAGGCGATGGCGGGGGGCGACACCACGTTCACGCTCGACTCGCTGATCATCGTGCTCACGGCCCCGGGTGCGGACACGATCGTCGAGCGGCTTTCCATTTCGGGCCGAGCCGACACCGGCGCCATCGACGTGGCTCCCCGGTTTTACACCCTGTTGTCGCTCCGCAACTGGAAGGCCCGCTTCTACACCATCGACACCACCGTGACCCCCTCGCGGCGCGACACGGTGCACATCGACTCCGTGGTTTTCGCCGTGCGGCCGGCCGATACGACGATGGTGACCAAGACCGTCTCCGCGGCATTCGCCATTCTCCGTGCACGGTTCTATTCCGACAAGCGCGACTCCCTCGGCGCGGGAATCCGCTTCGTGCGCATCCGCGTGCGCGGGGCGACGCGCGATTCCATCGCGCTCACCGGCGACGTCCTGAATGCCGTGTGGTTCGCCAACCCCGCCACGGGCTGGGCCGTGATGGATACCGGCCGAATCCTGAAGAGCACCGACAGCGGCCGCACATGGTTCCCCCAACCGAGCGGCACGACGGCTCACCTGCGCACCCTGAGCTTCGCGAGCACCTCGATCGGGTGGGTCGCCGGCGACGACGGCGTCATCCGCAAGACCACCAACGGCGGCACGAGCTGGAGCGCGCAGGCGAGCGGAACGACCCGGCGCATCCGCCGGATTTTTTTCGTGGACGTGGACAAGGGATATGTCGTGGGCGACTCGGGGCTGGTGCTCAAGACCGTCAATGGCGGGTCCGATTGGTTCCCGATCCACGGCGGCTGGCTGGGCATGAACGTCGGCGCGGGCTCCACCACGCTGAACGACGTCTGGTTCTCCGGGGCCACCGGCTATGTCGTGGGCAACGGCGGCATGATCCGCAGAAGCACCGATCACGGCGCCACCTGGAACGCCATGACGAGCCCCACGGGCAACAATCTCGTCAACCTGGCGTTCGGGAGCGCCTCGGCAGTTTATGCGGCCGGCGCGGCGGGAACGATCTCGAAGTACAACGGAACGTCGTGGAGCAACCTTTCCACGGGCACCACCCAAGCGTTGTCGGGGATTCACTTCGGCGATGCGAACCGAGGCTGGGCGGTCGGCAACGCGGAAACGGCGATCCGCACGGTCAACGGCTCGGGCTGGTCGCGCGCGGCCGCGGGATGGAACCCCAAGACCAGCGGCACGTCGAACGCCCTGAACTCCGTGAATTTCGGCGGCGCCGACACCGGTTGGGCCGCCGGGGCCTCAGGCACCCTTCGCAAGACCGTGAACGGGGGACAGAACTGGGGGGCCGTCGCAAGCGGGACGTCCGGCGACCTGAACGCGGTGTACGCGGCCAACGGCACGAAGGCCTGGGCGGTGGGCGCCGGGGAGACGATCGTGCGCACTGCAAATGGAACCGACTGGAGCGAAGCCCTCCCTTGGTTCGCCCTCGCCAGCAACACCACCGATTCCCTGTTGTCGATCCACTTCGGATCCGCCACGAACGGCATCGCCGTGGGAGCCGGCGGCCGGGTTTCGCGCACCTCCACCAGCGGAAACAACTGGACGGCCTCCACCTCCGGAAGCAACCGGCTCAACGCGGTCTGGATGCGCGACGGGAACAACGCGGTGGCCGTGGGCGTCGGCTCCTCGAACGCCAACATCCGGTACACAACCAATGGCGGTTCCGGCTGGACGGCGGTTTCCAACAGCGGAACATCGAACGAATTGCGCGGTGTCTGGTCGGACGCCGGCGGCACGCGCTACTTCGCGGTGGGAGCCGGGGGGGTGATCCGCGGCGCCACCACCGTGACCGCCAATCCTTGGACCACCCATACATCGGGTACCACGAACCGGCTCAATGCAGTATTCTCGAACGGATCGCGGGCATGGGCCGTGGGCGACGGGGGTGTCATCCGCCGCATCACCACCATCTCGAACACGAATTGGAGCACCGTGACGAGCGGTACGACCGCCCAGCTCAACGGGGTGTATTTCACGAGCAACAACGTGGGCTACGTGGTGGGCAACGGGGGCCTCATCCGCAAGTGCACCAACAGCAACAACAACAACTGGACGACGCAGGCCAGCGGCACCACCGAGGACCTGTTGCACGTGTTCTTCCGGGGCACGAGCGATACGGGCTATGTGACGGGAGCGAACGGCACGATTCTCAAAACGGTGAACGGGGGGGCGGCCTGGACACCCTTGGCCACCGGCTCCAGCCAGGTCCTGAACGCGGTTTTCGTGCGAGGGGTCGCCGCCGACACGGTGTACGCCGCCGGGGCGGGCGGGGCCATCCTGAAATCCACCTCCGGCGGGCGCTTTTCGCGCCGCGGCACGTTGCAAGGCCTGCGGGCCGCTCATTTCTACAACGCCACGTCGGGCTTCGCGGTGGGCGATTCGGGCACCCTTGCGCGCACCTTGACGTCGGGAGACAACTGGACCAACCTGAACAGCGGGGTCAGCACGCGCCTCAACGCGGTGTTTTCGAACGGCACGCGGGCTTGGGTGGTGGGCGACGGCGGAATCATCCGCCGCATCACGTCCATCTCGGCCACGAGTTGGAGTTCGGTGACCAGCGGCACGACGACCCAGCTCAACGGGGTGTACTTCACGAGCAACAACGTGGGCTACGTGGTGGGCAACGGGGGCCTCATCCGCAAGTGCACCAACAGCAACAACAACAACTGGGCGACGCAGACCAGCGGCACGACGGAGGACCTCTTCGCGGTCTGGTTCAAGGGCAACGGGTCCAGCGACACGGGCTATGTTTCCGGCGCGAACGGGATCCTGCTGAAAACCACCAACGGCGGCACCAACTGGGTCGCCATGTCGACCGGCACCTCGCAGGGACTGCGCGGCGTGTTCGTGCATCCCGCGGGCGCCGACACGGCGGTCGCGGTGGGTGGTAACGGCACCATCCTCAAGGTCGGGAAGATCTCGGGCAAGGGCGCTGCGCAGGCGCTTCGCGGGGTGCATTTCCCTACGCTGGCCATCGGGTATCTCGCCGGTGATTCGGGTGTCATCGCCCGCAGCATCGACAGCGGCAAGACCTGGGTGGCCCGGACAAGCGGCGTGAACACTCCCCTGCGTTCGGTTTATTTCGCCTCCGCGTCCACCGGATGGGCCGTGGGCGACGGGGGTGTGATCCGCAAGACAACCGACAGCGGCGCGACCTGGAATCCCCAAACAAGCGGCACGGGATCGAATCTCACGCGGGTCCGCTTCTCCGACGCGAACAACGGCTGGATCTCGGGCGAAAACGGCGTGATCCTTCGCACCACCAATGCAGGCACGAACTGGACCGCGCAAACGAGCGGCGTGTCCACCAGCCTGGCGAGCGTGTTCGCGGCGAGTTCCGACACGGGTTATGCCGTCGGAGCCGGCGGCGTCATGCGCAGGACGATCTCCCAAGGCGTCGCGCACATCCCGCAAACCCACCACATCAACGGGTTCTACGCCCGCAACGACTCGCTGTACCTGGTCGGAGACGGGGCCACCGCGTATCGCAGCCGCAACGGCGGATCCTCGTGGACCCAGCTCACCGGCGCCACGCAAAATCTCAACGCCGTTTTCTCCACGGGAAACAACGCTTACATCGTGGGCAACGGGGGGCAGATCGTCACCATCAACCACTCGACCTCGAGCACGTCGCTGATAACCCGAACCAGCAACACCATCCGCAACCTGCACGGCGTGTGGGGCGCGCCCACCGTCGGCTCCACGCGCATCCACGCCGTGGGCGACTCCGGCACGATCCAGATGCTCCTGGGCGGCGTGGACAGCGCATGGCAAACCTTGGGCGGCAGCCTCAGCGAATCCTTGCGAAACGTCCAGTGTTCAGGGGTCGGGCTCGGGGAGAAATTCTGCTGGACGGTCGGTGACAACGAGATGGTGCTCCGCACCGAGGACGTGGACTGGTCCTTGCTGACCCGCGGGGCGAAGGTGTTCGACAGGCTGCTGACCTTCAAGTACATGAAAGTCGGCACGGTCGATACGGTGCTGATCCAGGCCATCGATCGCGAGTCGCCCTTGCGCGGGTACGAGAAGCGAGTCATCGTGAACATCGGCGCGGGCCAGGATACGACGATCACGACGGGCCTGACCCGTTGCGGTTACGGCGGCCCGGCCTGCACCTCGCCCTGATCGGTTTTCGTCGCTGAAATTTTCTCCGAATTTTCGGGTGATTTCAACGTGCCGGCAGGTTTGCCAAAATTACATTACCGAGGAATCTGTTTGACAGGGTGTCATTGATTGCATCAATTTTTATTCAAAAATTAGAAATTTTCCCCAAAAAAAAGCCTTGCTAGTCCGAGTCTAACATGACGTAACGGCCCGGTATTTGCGAACCTACGGGTGGGTTGCCTCGCCATCGTTCAAGCGTGGGGAGAGCGATCGAGGCAAAGGGTCGATTTTGAATTTCCGCCAGATCACTTTGGGTATCCTGAAACCGGCGGCAGTGCTTTCCGCGCTGTCGTTGGCCGCGTGCATGCTCGTGGAGCCGGGCAAGGCTCCCGGCGCCCGGATTTCGGGTGAGACCGGCTATGTGAACCTGAAGCTCGATCTCGAGCGCAACAAGCGTCGGGCGCTTGGAAAGTCCGCCGCGGCCGACACCGCGTTCCAGCTTGACTCGCTGATCGTGGTCCTCGCGGCGCCAGGTTTCTCCGAAGAGACGCACCGCTATCCGATTTCCGGGCGCCCCGACACCGGGGACATCTCCGTGATGCTGCCGACGTATCAATTGGCGGCGCTCCGGAACTGGACGGCTCGCTTCTACTCCATCGATGAGCGAGTGAGCCCGCCTGGGCGCGACACCGTGCACATCGACTCGGTGGTGTTCGGCATCTTTCCGGGCGACACGACGGCGGTCTCGAAGATCGTTTCGCCCGCCTTCGCGATTTTACGCGCGCGATTCGTCTCCTCCCTGGCCGATTCGATCCCCAACAACGTCCTGTGGCTGCGTCTCCGCGTCGATGGCGTGGTGCGCGACTCCCAGCCCGTGGGCGGCAGCAACGCCAGCCTCAACTGGCTGCAGGCCCTTTCGGGATCGCGGATCGTGGCCATGGGCGACTCGGGCAAGATCCTGCGTTCGAGCAACAACGGTTCCTCGTGGTCGTTGCAAACCCTTTCGGGCTATCCCGACATGGCCGCGGGCTATTTCCCCAGCGAGACGGAGGGCTTCGCGGTAAGTCGCGCCGGCATGCTTTACAAGAGCGCGGACAGCGGCAAGACCTGGATTTCGCGGAACGCGTTCCCGGATTCGGTGAACACCGTGTTCATGACGGGTCCCACGGAGGGCTTCGCGGCGGGCCGGGGCGGGGGCATCTACAAGTTCATCGGAGAAGGATGGACGAAGCATACGACCATCAGCAATACCTCCCAGCGCCTCAACGGGCTTCATTTCCCGAGCTCTTCGATCGGCTACGCCGTGGGCGAGAACGAGACCATCCTCAAGACCATCAACGGAACCACCGACGGCTACAACGTGCTGTGGAGCGCGGTGGCGGGGGGGTGGTTTCCCCAGAACAGCCAGACGTCGAGCGACATCCGCGGCGTGCACTTCATCAGCAAGGACACGGCCTGGGTCGTGGGAGCGGGCGGGTACGCGCGCGTCACTTACGACGGCGGCGCCACGTGGCAGGATCGCAACCGTAATTTCAACATCAACTCCATCAGCTTCTGGGGAGCCTCGAGGGGATGGATGGCGGGAGATGGCGGCGAGATCCGGCAGTACGTCTCCGAGTACAACTGGAAGTCCGACGTGAACTCGGGGACATCCCAGAACCTTTACGAAATCCGCGCGATCGGAAACGACACGGTCTTCGTCGTCGGAGCGAACGGCGCGCTGCGCCGCACCGTCAACGGCTCCGCGGCCTCGCACCTGGTCGTGTGGTCGGGCATGAGCCTTCCGGTTTCGCAGGCTTCGGCCTGGACGGCCAAGACCAGCAACACGACGACCGCGCTGAACGCGGTGCACTTCGCCAACGCAAACAAGGGCTACGCGGTGGGAGCGTCGCGCAACGTTTCGGTCACGAGCAACGGCGGCGAAAGTTGGTCCTCGGCATCGGTTGGAAACACCGGCGGAACCTATCACGCCGTGTTCGCGGTCAACGCGGACGTGGCCTATATCGGGGGCAGCGGCGGAAACAACAACGGCGCGAACGCGAACTTTCGCCGCACCACGAATGGCGGCTCGAGCTGGACGGGCGTTCCCTCCGGGATTTCCACCGATATCCGCGGCATCGCCGCCGTTTCCACTTCCGTGGGATGGATCGTGGGCCCGTCGAACGTGATCCGCAGCACGGACAATCTCAACGCCGGAACCCCGACCTGGACCGATCGCAATGCCGGCACCGGAAATTACAACGCCATCGACATCACCAGCGACAACGTCTGGGTGGTGGGCGAGAATGCCCAAGTACGCCGGGCCTGGGGCAAGGGACATAACGCGGCCTTCTCGGTCGTCAACAACTCCGGTCTCGGTTCCACCAACCTGCGCGCAGTGCAGTTTCTAGCGAGCGACAACGCCGTGGGCTGGGTCGTTGGCGACGGAGGCCTCATCGCCAAGACCACCAGCGGCACCTGGTCGGTGGACTGGGTTGTCCAGGGCTCCCCGGTCACGGAGGATCTCGTCGACGTGATGTTCCTCAACGCCGATACCGGTTATGTCACGGGCGCCAACGGAACGGTGCTCAAGACCGTCAACGGCGGCGCGGTCTGGGCGGTGAGCTCCACCGGCAGCAGCCAGCCCCTGAACGGCGTGCATGCCTGGAACGGAAGCACGGTTGTGGCGGTGGGCGGCGCGGGAACCGTGCTCAAGACAACCATCGGCGGCCAGCAGCCCGGCCTGAACCGGAACTTCCGCAGCGTGCACCCGGTCACCTCCTCTCTGGTGTACCTCGCAGGCGACAGCGGGACGATCGGCAAGACCACCAACGGCGGCGCGGTTTGGCAGCTCCAGACCTCGGGCACGAGCGCGCACCTTTACGGCATCCACTTCGCCAACGCGAACGTCGGGTGGGCGGTGGGCGCGGGCGGCGTCATTCGCAAGACCACCGACGGCGGCGCCAACTGGAACCCGCAAACGAGCAACACCACCCAAAACCTTCGCTCCGTGCGCGCCGTCTCGGCTGACACGGCCTATGCGACGGGCACCGGCGGCCTCATGCTCAAGACCGTGGACGGCGGCGCGACGTGGTACACCCAGGAAACCCCGGCGGGAACGCCTCAACTCAACCGCGTCCACTTCCTGAACGCTTCCGTCGGCTTCGCCGTGGGCGCGAACGGCACCATCCTCAAGGCGGTGAACCAAGGCGACAACTGGACCGGAGGCGGCATCAAGCGCTCGCTCAAGGGCGTTTACTTCGTCAGCACCACCACGGGGTGGATCGTGGGCGCCGACGGCATCATCCTCAAGACCACCGACGGCGGAGCCACGTGGGTGGAACAGCGCCGGCAGGTCGGACAGACGCTATACGGGGTTTATTTCCGCAGTTCCACCCTGGGTTGGGTGACGGGCGATAACGGCCTCATCCTCAAGACCACCGACGGCGGTACCAACTGGACGACGCAAACAAGCAACACCTCCATCGCCTTGCGCTGGGTGCAATT
>CBFGVC010000003.1:0-35925 GCA_965652255.1 uncultured Fibrobacteria bacterium
CGCGCGGCCTTCCACAGGGGATTGAAATCCGTGTCATTGCGATGGCGGAAGACGCGGGCCTCGAGCGCGACCTTGGTCGCGAAGGCGGGAGGCAAGGCGAAGGGCAAGAGGCTCATCCAGCCGGGCAGTCCGCCGGTGAGCGACGCGACGAAAAGGAAGGCCGGGATTCCGGCGAGGATCGCCGCGAGCGCGAAACGCCATGTCGTCAGGCGCGTGGCCCACAGCGCGCGCGGCGTGTCGCGATAGACCATGGCCGAGGCGTGGATCGCCGCCGCGACGGAGAGGGCGACCGCGACCAGCGTCGCCGAACGAAGGAGGGCCGGCAACGAAACCCCCAGCAACCATTCCGTCATCGGGATCGCCATCGCGGCTCCTGTCGCTCCCGCCAGCGCGGAGAAGGCGATGACTTCGCGGCTCAGCCACGAGCGCCGCCAGCCGAGGAAGGCTTTCCATGCGAGCCACGGGCGGCCGAGGTGAAAGAGGCTAAGGCCGAGCGCGAACTGCAGGCCAAGGAAGCCGAGGAGTTCGGGGAGGGGGAAATTGTCGGGAGTCGGGTGTCGGGAGTCGGGAAAAAGCAAGGCGGCAAGCACGTAGAGAAGCCAGTAGCCCGCGGCGGCTTGCGAGGCGACGAGCATGGCGACGAGCGGCAGGTGCGCGTGCTCGGGGTGGACTTGTGAAGAGTCCGCGGCCGAAAGGCTCATCGGGAGGGGACGCTTCGAGGCGTAGCGCGTGGTCGGTTTGACGCGCCCGGGATCGGGCGCGCCGGGGAGGTCGAACGCGGCTTCGGGCGCCTGTCGCACGGTTTCGGCCGCGATCACCGTCACGCGGATCGCGCCGGTGGGGCAGGCCTGCGCGCAGGCCGGGGCCTCGCCCGCGCGCAGCCGGCCGATGCAGAGGTCGCACTTGCGCACGATTCCCTTCTTCGCATTGTACTGCGGCACATCGTACGGGCACTTGAGGATGCAGTACTGGCAACCGAAGCATTGGTCGTCGAGATGACGGACGATTCCCGTTTCGGGATCCTTCTCGTAGGCGAGGGTGGGGCAGCCTTGCGCGCAGCCGGGCTCGAGGCAATGGTGGCAGGCGGTGGTGACGTGTTGCTGGGTCGCGGGCGATTCCGGCGCGGCGACGCTTTGCAGGAGACCCACGGAACGCCAGGTTTCGTCTTCATCCAGCCCGTTCAGGCTGTGGCAGGCGGTGACGCAGGCCTTGCATCCGCTGCAGCGGTCGAGGTCCACCTCGAAGGCGTATTGTTCGCCGGATCCTGGCTCGCGCAGCGGCAGCAGGTCGGAGTAGAGCCCCTTCGCCGGCGCCGCGCCGGAGTCGTGCAGCGCCGAGAAACGCTCGACGGCGGTGAGCGATTGCTGCTCGGCGAGCAATTCCTCGACGAGGGCCGAAGGCGCGACGCCGATGGAGGCGATGGGGAGACGGGCGGGGGAGATCATGGGAAGAACCCGGAAGAACACAACATCACAGCAGCACAACAACAGAAGACATGCTCCGCTGTCAGTACATCCCTTGTGTTTATTGCTGTGATGCTGTGTTGCTGTGTTGAGATCGTAGGACTAGCCATCAGTAAACATCCCTCGCGTACCTTCCAGCCTTCTTCATCCCTTCCACGTACTCCTTCGCCTTTTCCTCCGTCATCCCGCCCTCCTGCGCGACGATGCGGTGGAGGGCGGCGTCGACGTCCTTCGCCATGCGCTTGGCGTCTCCGCACACGCAGAAATGCGCGCCCTCCTGGAGCCATGCGTAAAGGCGGCGCGCGTTCTCCATCATGCGATCCTGCACGTAGACCTTTTCCTGCTGGTCGCGGGAGAAGGCGAGATCCAGCCTTGTGAGGAAGCCGGATCCATGCAGCGCCTCGAGGTCTTCCCCGTACAGGAAGTCCTTGGCGCGGCGCTGGTCGCCGAAGAAAAGCCAGTTGCGGCCCTTGTCGCCGCGCGCCCGGCGCTCCTCGAGGAAGGCGCGGAAGGGCGCGATGCCCGTGCCCGGGCCCACCATGATGAGCGGCGCGTCGCCGTCCTCCGGCACGCCGAAATGCGCCGAAGGCTGGACGAACACGGGCACGGTGGTGCCGAGCGGCACGCGCTCGGCGAGATACGTCGAGGCTACCCCGCGCCGCAACCGCCCGCCCACGTTCTCGCGCACGATGCCCACGCACAGGTGCACTTCGCCCGGATGCGCCTTGGGCGACGAGGCGATGGAGTAAAGGCGCGGCGTGAGGCGCGCCAGCGCGCCCACCACGTCCTGGGGGTCGGGATGCGACTTGTTGAAGTCGTCGAGCGCATCGAGCGCGTCGAGACCCTCGAGAAAGGCGCGCGTCTCGTCGCCTTCGGGCGCGGCGAGAAGCCGCTCGAGCCGCGCCCGCTCGTGCGGGTTGCGCGCCCCGCGCAGGAGGGCCTCCAGCAGCTTGACGGAGGCGCGCCGCAGGTCGAGCCGCGCGATGAGCGCGGCGCGCAAGGTGCTCTCCTCGCCCCACGGCAGCGTGACGCGCTCGTTGCCGTTGCAATTGAGGCGCAGGATGAGGCGGTCGGCGAGGTCGTAGTCGTTGCGCGGCAGAACGCCGAGCGCGTCGCCGGCCTTGTACTCCAGGCCGCTGCCCACCAGCGAGAAGGCGAGGTGGCGCGTGTCCTTCGCCGAGCCGCGCGCGTTGAGGGGCCGGTTCTCCAGCAGCGCGGCGGGGAAGGGGTTTTTCTTGTCGTAGGTTGGCTGGGCCGTCGCCGTATGGGCGACCCATGGGTCGCCCTTACCGGCAGGCGACCCCGACTCCGGACTCCCGACCCCCGACCCTGCTCCGGGCAGTTCCTTGTCGATCTCCTCCAGCACCGCCGCGAGCCATGCGGCGGCGGCGGATTCGTAGTCGGTGTCGCACTCGCACAGCGGGCGCAGGCGGCGCGCGCCGAGTTCGGCGAAGCGTCCGTCGAGGTTCTTGCCCGCCTGGCAGAAGCGGCGATAGTTGCGGTCGCCGAGCCCCAGCACGGCAACCGCGGCGTGCGCGAGCGTGGGGGCCTTGTCGCCTTGGAGCCACTCCCAGAACGACTTGGCGTTGTCGGGCATCTCCCCCTCGCCCCAGGTGCTGCTGATCGCCAGCACGTATTTCTCCGCGGCGAAATCCACCTCGGAGAAATGGTCCATGCCCAGTACGCGAGGCTGAAGCACGGCGCCGCCCACGCGCGTGCGGATGCGCGTGGCGAAGTCGTGCGCGAGGCCCTCGGCGTTTCCGCTTTGCGATCCGTACAGGATGAGCACGGGGGTTCCTTGCGCGGGCTCCTCCTTGGTCGGGGCTCCTGGCGGGGTCGAACCGGCCGGGGTGAGCAGCGACAGGCTGTGGAGCCCGGCGAGGAATCCGTTCAGCCATTGGCGCTGCTCGGTGGAGAACGGCGCGGATTCGGGAATGACGGAGATCATGACCTCACCCCTCCCCCCATGGTCAAAATGGTTGCAGTCTCGTCCCCCCTCCCCTCCCCATCGGTCAGATGGAGAGGGGAGGGGGGTGGGGGGGTGAGGTGAGGCGCTGTGGAGAACAGCGCCACGAGCTCATCATCGGAGTGACGCCTCGTGAAGTCGGTGAAGCTTTCCCCTTGGAGGCGGCTGTCGAGGTATCGTCGCAGCAGTTCCTCGACCAGCGCGGGCACCTCCTCGCAGACCACGCCCTGTCGTACCGGAACGGCGATGCGCGCCAGGTCTTGATATCCGCCTCCGATCAGTACGTGGAAGGCGCCGCGGACTTCCCCGTTCCTTTCGACCGTGGTCGCGAGCATGCCGATGTCGCCGATGAAATGCTGCGCGCACGAGTGCGGACAGCCGGTGAGGTGGATGTTCACCGGCGCGTCGAGAATGAGACGGCCCTCGGCGCGGGCCTTGGCCAGATGCGCCTCGATGGCGCGCGCCGTGCCCTTGGTTGGGGCTTGTCCGAACTTGCAGCCTTCCGCGCCGGTGCAGGCGATCAGGCCCGCGGCGACGGGATCCGCCTCCGTCGGGAACCCCAAGGCGCGGAGCGCCTCGGCGCACGCCTCGGCGCGGTCTTCGGGCACTTCGGAGACGAGGAAGTTCTGCCACACGGTGAGGCGGATGTTGCGGCGCGCCTCGCCGATCAACGGGCGCGCCGCGTTTCCGGTTCCGTATCGCCGGGCCAGCGCCGCGACCTCGCGCATTTGCGCCGCCGTCATGCGGCCCGAGGGAACATGCGCGCCGATCCACGCCAGCCCTTCCTGCTTTTGGGGATGGATTCCCAGGTGGGCGAGGCGGTCCGAAGGGGGCGCGAAGCGGCAAGCCTCGAGGGGAAGGCGGCGAAGCGCGCGCCCGAGGACCTTCTCCGTCTTCGCGAGGAACCACTCGAAGCCCTTGGCGTCGAGCACGTACTTGAGCCGCGCCTTGTTGCGGTTCCCCCGGTCGCCGTGGGCGATGAAGACCTTCACCATGGCCACGGCGACGTCCACGCACTCTTCAGGATCCAGGAGGAGGCCGCAGTCGCGGGCGAAGTCCTTGTGCCCGGTGATTCCACCCAGCGCCACGCGGAAGTAAACCCCCTCGGGAACGTCGGATGAGGAAGTTCCCCCCTCCACGCGCGCCGCGCGGAAGCCGATGTCGTTGGTGTCCTCCAGCGCGCTGATCGAGGATCCGCCGTCGAAGGCGATGTTGAACTTGCGCGGCAGGCCGTACAGCTCGCGGTTCTGGAGGATGCGGTGGTGCAGCTCGCGGCACAGGGGCAGCACGTCGAGGAATTCCTCGGGATCGATTCCGGCCGTGGGGTTTCCGGTCACGTTGCGGATGTTGTCGGCGCCCGAGCCGCGCGGCACGATGCCGGCGTCGTGCAGGGCCGTCAGCAGCGCCTGCATGTTCCGGGGCGCGATCTCGCGGATCTGCAGGTTGGCGCGCGTGGTGATGTCGGCGTATCCGCCGCCGTAGCCTTCGGCGCAGTCGGCCACGGCCTCCAGCTGCGCGGGGCTCAGCGCGCCTCCGGGAATGCGCAGGCGGCACATCAGCGACTCCTGCGCGGGAGCCACGTTGAAGAGGCCATGAAACCGGAAGCGGAAATTGTCGGGGCCGGACGGCAGCTCATCGCGCTTCGAGAGCTCGCCCATATGATCCCAAAGATCGAGGGGATTTCCCTCGTGCTTGATCTGCTCTTCCTTCGAGAGGCGCTTTCCGGCGGCGAGCCAGGCGAGCTGGGCCTTGTAGCCGAGGGAATCCTTTTTGGAGTAGGGGAGGGGGCCGGAGGCGGACGCTGAGGCCTCCGCGGCCGTCTTGGCGGCGTTGCCCGCGGCGACACCGCGGAGGAATCCGTCGAGGTAATCCTTTTGCGTGTCGGTGAACGCGGCGCCGGGTACGGAATCCGGTGTGGACGATGGGGACAGGGCCATTGGTAATCCCGTGCTTTACAGGGTTGTGCCAAAGGCCCGGACGGACCGGGAACCGGTTGGGTGCGGAGCGATCGGAATCGCGTCCCGCATCCTCTTCCTTGCGCAAAGGGCGTACCAAGGCAGGATCATGCGCAATTTATTCCAATGGCGCAGCGATCCGCCGGTCGCGCCCGCAAGTGTCAAGAATTGATTAGGTATGTCAAGGTCACGCCGTGAGAATAGTTGATTTCCGCGGGCGCGGGGGTTGCTCTCACCACATCGGGAATGAGGCGCGTAGCGACGAAGCCTCGCCCTCGAAGAATCCCGAACCGACCAAGAAAAAGATATCGAAGAGTTCCCCCATGCTCCTCCGCATCGGCTTCATTCCCCTCGTTGACTGCGCGCCGCTCCTGGTCGCCAAGGAGAGGGGCTTCTTCGCGAAACATGGCCTGAACGTCGAGCTGCGCAAGGCGCAGTCGTGGGATCAGGCGCTGGCGCGCCTCGCCGCGGGAGAACTGGAAGCGGCGCACATGCTCGTCACCGCGCCGCTGCAGTGGGCCCTGCTGAGCGCGAAGGGTCCGGCGGATCACCTGGTTTATGCGGTTTCGCTCAGCGACCATGGCAACGCCATCACCGTTTCCAACGCGCTGTGGCGCGCGGGCGTGCGCGACGCGGCCACGCTGCGGGATCGCCTGGCGTCGGCCGGCGCGGCGGCCGTGCCGCGCACGCCCCAGTTCGCGGTGGTGCACCCCCGCAGCACGCACGAGTATTTGCTTCGTCTCTGGCTGGACCGCGCGGGATTGGAAGTCGGGCGCGACGTGGCGCTGAGATACGTGCCGCCGCATGAAATGGTGCATGCGCTTCGGGAAGGCGCCATCGACGGTTTTTGCGCGGGCGAGCCCTGGAACCAGCGCGCCGCGTCGTCGAAGCTGGCCTACATCGCGGCGACGAGCTGCGACGTGCTGCCGCCGATGAACGAGAAGGTGCTGGCCGTGCGCGCGGGGTGGCATCGCGGGCAGCGGGAGGTCCATGCCGCGCTCGTGCGCGCCGTGCGCGACGCGGCGGCGTGGCTTGCGGATCCCGACCATTTGGAGGAGACCGCGGACATGGTGGCGGGAAAGCGCTACGTCAACACGGCGCGGGCACCCGTCCTGGGAGCGCTGTCGGGGCGCATCGAGGCGGGCGGCGGGCGCGTGCTGCGGCCGGAGGGATTCCTGCGCATGAGCGGCGGGGAGGTGAATCGCCCCAACCCCTCGCACGCGCGCTTTTACCTGGATCAGATGGTTCGGCACGGTCATGCCCAGGCGGGCAAGCTGGAGGCCTTCGCCGTGGAGGACATTTGCCTGGAGGGGTTTTACGAGGGGGTGACTTGACGGCGGGGGAGTTCGCATCGCCGCGTCGATCCGTCCCCTTTTGGCCGCAATTGGAAACCCCGTGCACAACAAAACCGCGACAATATCGGCGCGGCGGGGGCCGATAGCCCATCGAAAGCGCGCGAACGCCGACAAAAACGACATGGCACACCGCTTGCGTTGAAGGGGGGCAGACAGGAACGCTTCATTCGCAAGCTTCCCGTGCAACCGCCCCCGGTCCGTCCGGTCCTTTGCGTTGATCCGCATGCATTACCCGCGTATCCAACGTTCAGGAGGACCGATGCCCGCACCGCTTTCCAATCCCGTATTTCGCCGCGTCACCGCCGCGGGCATGCTCGTCGCCGCATTGCTGGGCCTTGGCGCCGCGCCGGCTTCCGCCGCCGGAAAGCTCGAGAAGGACGAGCTCACGCTGGGTTTCATCAAGCTCACCGATTGCGTTCCCCTGATCATCGCCAAGGAGATGGGATACTTCGAGGACGAGGGGCTGTACGTCACCTTGCAGGCGCAAGCCAACTGGAAGGTGCTCCTCGACCGCGTCATCAGCGGCGAGCTCGACGGGGCCCACATGCTGGCGGGGCAGCCCATCGCCGCCACCGTGGGGTTCGGCACCAAGGCCCACGTCGTCACCGCCTTCAGCATGGACCTCAACGGCAACGCCATCACGGTTTCCAACGACGTCTGGAAGCGGATGAAGCCCCAGATCCCGATGAAGGGAGGCAAGCCGGTCCATCCCATCAAGGCCGACGCCCTCAAGCCGGTCGTGGGCCAATACAAGGCCGAGGGGAAGAAGTTCAACATGGGCGTCGTCTTTCCGGTCTCGACGCACAACTACGAGCTTCGCTATTGGCTGGCGGCGGCGGGCATTCATCCGGGACTCTACACCCCGACCGACGTGACGGGGACGACGGCGGCCGACGTCCTGATCTCCGTCACGCCCCCGCCCCAGATGCCCGCCACGCTGGAGGCGGGGACCATCTCCGGCTATTGCGTGGGCGAACCCTGGAACCAGCAGGCGGTGTTCAAGGGCATCGGCGTTCCGGTCGTGACCAATTACGACATCTGGAAGAACAATCCCGAGAAGGTGTTCGGCGTCACCAAGGAATGGGCCGACAAGCACCCGAACACGCACGTGGCCCTGGTCAAGGCCCTCATCCGCGCCGGGCAATGGCTCGACGCGGGGGGAGGGAGGAACCGCAAGGAGGCCGCGCGCATCCTGTCGAAGTCGGAGTACGTGGGCGCGGATTACGAGGTCATCGCCAACAGCATGACGGGAACCTTCGAGTTCGAGAAGGGCGACAAGCGCGACATGCCCGACTTCAACGTGTTCTATCGCTATCACGCCACCTATCCCTTCTACAGCGACGCGATCTGGTTCCTCACCCAGATGCGCCGGTGGGGACAGATCCCCGAGCCGAAGCCGGCGGCGTGGTACCACGAGACGGCGAAGAAGATCTACCTGCCCGAAATCTGGCGCAAGGCCGCGGCCGAACTGGTGGCCGAAGGAAAGATCCCGGCGGGCGACGTCCCGAAAACCGACGGGTACAAGCCGGCCACGGCCGACTTCATCGACGGCATGGCCTACGACGGCAAAAAACCGCTGGAGTACCTGAAGGGCTTCAAGATCGGAAACAGGAACTGATCCCATGAAAAACAAGCTCATCCGCTTCTTCTCCCTCGCGGGCCTGACCTGGTTCATTCCCGTGGTGCGCCTTGCGGCGCGCGAAAACCCCAAGGGACAGGCCCGGGAGCTCGGGCGCCTTGTCGGCTTGCCCGTGCTGGCGGTGGCGGCCTTCCTGATCGCATGGTCGCTCGTGGCCAAGAGGATCGACACCAGCCTCGGCGCGCTGCCCGGTCCTTCCCAGGTCTGGGAGCAGGCCAAGGGCATGCTGGCGGAGCACGGACAGGAGAGGGCGAAGAAGAAGGCCTTCTACGAAAGGCAGGAGCAGCGCAACGCGCGCATCCTCGCGGAAGACCCCGCCGCCGAAGTCCGGATCCGGGCGTACACCGGAAAGCCCACCTACCTGGACCAGATCGCCACCAGCCTGAAGACGGTGTTCATGGGTTTCCTGGTCGCCTCCCTCGTGGCGGTTCCCATCGGGCTCCTGTGCGGCATGAACCGGTCGGTCATGAACGCCCTGAACCCGCTCATCCAGGTGTTCAAGCCCGTGTCGCCGCTGGCGTGGCTGCCCATCGTCACCCTCATCGTCAGCGCGGTGTACGTGACGCAGGACGGCTGGTTCCAGAAGTCCTTCCTCATCTCCGCCATCACGGTGTCGCTGTGCTCGCTGTGGCCGAGCCTGCTCAACACCGCCCTGGGGGTCGCCTCGGTGGACAAGGATTACCTCAACGTGGCGCGCGTGCTCAAGCTCAAGTGGCACACCCGCGTGTTCAAGGTCATCCTGCCGGCATCGCTGCCCCTGATCTTCACCGGCCTGCGCATTTCGCTGGGGGTGGGGTGGATGGTGCTGATCGCCGCGGAAATGCTGGCGCAGAATCCGGGCCTCGGCAAGTTCGTGTGGGACGAGTTCCAGAACGGCAGCAGCCATTCCCTGGCGCGCATCATGTTCGCGGTGCTCACCATCGGCGTGATCGGCTTCGCGCTGGATCGCGTGATGGTCACGCTCCAGAAGCTCGTCAGCTTCCAGAACGAACCGGTGGCGGCATGACCACGCCTTTCCTTCAGCTCCGAAACGTCTCCAAGTCGTTCGGAGAGGGGGCGTCGCGCGTCGAGGTGCTGCGCGGCATCAACCTTTCCGTGGAGGAGGGGGAGTTCCTCGCGGTCGTGGGATTTTCGGGGAGCGGCAAATCCACCCTCATCAACATGCTCGCCGGCCTGCTCAAGCCCGACGAGGGCGAGATCCTGCTGCGCGGCAAGCCGATCGAGGGCCCGGGCCCGGATCGCGGCGTGATCTTCCAGAACTATTCCCTGCTGCCATGGCTCACCGTGTCCGGCAACATCGCGCTCGCCGTGGACCGGGTGTTTCCCGGCATGCCCGCCGCGAAGCGCCGCGAGCACGTGCGCAAGCACATCGAACTGGTGCACCTCGGCCCGGCGGCCGGCAAGCGGCCGGCCGAGCTCTCGGGCGGCATGCGGCAGCGGGTCTCGGTGGCCCGCGCCCTCGCCATGAATCCCGAGGTGTTGCTGATGGACGAGCCCTTGGGGGCGTTGGACGCCCTGACCCGCGCCACGCTTCAGTCCGAGATCGAGTCCATCTGGCGCCGCGATCGCAAGACGGCCGTGCTCATCACCAACGACGTGGACGAGGCCGTGCTCCTCGCCGATCGCATCATTCCCCTCAACCCGGGGCCCGGGGCCACCCTGGGACCGGATTTCGAGGTCGGGCTTGACCGGCCGCGCGACCGGACGGAACTGAACCGGGATCCCGCCTTCCAGAAGATCCGGAGCCGGGTCCTTCATTATCTCATGGACGCCGGGCAAAAGCGCAGCGTCCGCGAAGAGATCGAACGCATCATCCTGCCGGACCTGAAGCCGGTGGAAGTCTGAGGGGTTTTCCGTGTTGCAGCACCTGCGCTTCATCGAGTTGAGCAAGGATTATCCCTCGCCTTCGGGGGGCATCATCCGCGTGGTGGACGGCTTCGAGCTCCAGGTGGGCAAGGGCGAGTTCGTTTCCCTGATCGGCCACTCCGGGTGCGGCAAGTCCACCGTGCTGTCCATGGCGGCGGGATTGATCGAGCCCTCCGCGGGGTCCGTTGTCCTGGGCGGCATCGAGATCGAGGGGCCGGGGCCCGAACGAGCCGTGGTGTTCCAGTCTCCCAGCCTGTTTCCCTGGATGACCGCGCTGGAAAACGTGCTGCTGGGCGTGCGGCGGGTGTTCCCGCACGCCACGCGGGCGCAACGGGACGACATCGCGCGCTATTACCTCCACCGCGTGGGCTTGGGACAGTCCCTGCACAAGAAGGCCTCGGAACTCTCGCTGGGCATGCGCCAGCGCGTGGGCATCGCCCGCGCCTTCGCCCTCAAGCCCCGGCTGCTTCTGCTCGACGAGCCCTTCGGCATGTTGGATTCCCTGACGCGGGCCGAGTTGCAGGACGTGCTGATGGAGGTCTGGGCCGCGGAGAAAATCACCGCGCTCATGGTGACCCATGACGTGGACGAGGCGCTATTGCTCTCGGACCGGGTCGTGATGATGACCAACGGCCCCCACGCCCGGGTCGGCGAGATCCTGCAGGTTCCTTACCCCCGGCCGAGAAAGCGCGCCGAGGTCGTGGACGACCCCGGCTACTACGAGCTTCGCGGCCGGTTGATCGGCTTCCTCGAGGACCTGGATCGTCACCGCTCCATTCCCGGTTCCGGCAAGGGACGGGGCGGATCCTCCGGGAAATCCCTGCCGCAGGATGCGAATGACGCAAGGCAAAAACCCGAGGAGGCCGGGCACGGCGCCTTGCGCGAGAAACTGGCCCGCTACCTGACGACCGCCACGGGACACGCCCGCCAAACCGCCTGAGATAGACACCAAGGAACCGTCGGGGAGACTCACGAGTCGCCCGGACGAAGGCGGCCATTTCCTGGCCCGCCAAGGGAGGATCATGTCCGCAGCATTCCATCGCCCCCGAGATACCACCGCCACCCCACCCAAGGAGATCCCCATGCGCAGTCCCTTTCCGAACCCCATCCCCAAGGTCCTCGCCGTGGTCGCGCTCGGCGCCATCCTCGCCCAAGCCGCCCCCCCGGCATCATCCCCTTTCGCAGGAACCCCCAAGGAAGGACTCAGCGGACAAGTCCGTACCCGCACCGAGCTCGACCATAAGGCGCTCTACGACACCTCGGCGAACAAGACCATGATGAACACCCACCTGCGCTCGCGGCTCGGCTATACCGCCATGCCTTCCCCGAACGTGGAGATCAAGGTGGAAGTGCAGGACACGCGCTTCATGGGTTCCGAACCCTCCGCCGCCGGAGCGCCGCATACGGCATCGATCGGGAACCGCCAGGGGATCGACCTGATCCAAGGCTACGTGGCCGTGCAGGAGGGCCCGGTCAAGATCGCGCTCGGTCGGCAGAAAATGCAACTGGGCGCGGGCCGCTATCTCTCCAGCCTGGAGTGGCACCCCTACTCGCGCGCATTCGACGGCGTCTCGGCCAACTGGAGCATGGACAAGGCCGACCTGACGGCCTTCGCGTATCTCGTGTCGGACAGCAGCATGGGCCTCACGCCCGCGGGGGGGACGCAGACTTCCAATGCCACCAGCGACCGCCTGTTGCTGGCGGGCCTGCACTACAACCGCCAGCTCACCGACAATATCACGGTGGAAGGCTCGCTGTTCCACGATCATAGCCAGCTGCAGACGACCTACAGCGGCGAGACCTCCACGGGCTACTCCCTGTATTACATCGGCCAGCGCGTGGCGGGAAAGCAGGGCATCTTTACCTTCGAGGAGGAGTTCCTCTATCAGGCCGGCAAGGTGTACGGCGCGACCGAGCTGACCAGCGCGGCGTGGCAGCTGGCCTTGCGCGCGGGCGTCTCGCTGCCGAACGGCCTCAAGGCCAACCTCGGCCTCGACGCGATGAGCGGCGACGACGACCTGACCGACGACAAGACGACGATGTACCGGGCCAATTACTTCTTCGGTCACGCCTACTTCGGGTGGATGGATTACTTCCTGGCCAATCCGCGCTTCGGCGTGATGGATTACCGCGCCGACGTGAGCCTTCCGGTCTGGAAGGGCGAGACCCGCTCGGCCACGCTGATGGCCCAGTACCACTACTTCACGCCCCAGAAGGCGCCCTCGGCGCTGGACAACCCGTACGGTCAGGAGATCGACGCGGAGCTGCACCTCTCGCTGTTCCCCCGCTCCAACGTCGTCATCGGCGCGGGAGTCTTCCTTCCCGGTGACGGCGCGGCGCTGATGGCGACGGGCGTGACGAAGCTGACCGCCGCGGCTCAGCCCACCGCGCCGGGATACTTCTTCTACTTCATGCCGGTGTTCAATTTCTGATGACGCGAACGTGTACGGGCGAGCCATGGCTCGCCCTCATGGGACGACGCATGCGTCGTCCCTACGGTGACGGGCGCGGCGGGGCCGCCGCCGTCACCGCGTACACGTTCGCCCTCACGCTGATCGCCCCGTTGTCGAGCCACATGCCGCGGGCGGGCTTGAACCACACGTCCTTCTCGTAGGCCGGGTCGGGGAAAAGGATGCAGGCGCGGGAGCCCGCGCAACGCGTCTTGAGGAAGTAGCCGAAGTCCTTGTAAAGCTTGTGCAGCGCGGCATCGCTTCCGGCGCCCTCCGCTTGTCCCGTCGCGGCGCCCTCGCCTGCGGTCGATCGCGTCCCGCCCGACCTTCCGTCCGCGCCGATGCGCGTGCCGTAGGGCGGGTTCACCGCGATCACGGAGTTCGCGAAGGACTCTTGCAGCTCGCGGAAGTCCGCGCGATCCACCTTCACGAGGTTCGCGAAGGGCGTGCCCTTGAGGTTGAGGCGCGCGGCCTTCACGGCCATGATATCGATGTCCCAGCCGGAGACGAGACCCGGCTCCAAGGGAAGGATCTTCGCGTCCTCCTCCGCCTTCACGCGCCGCCAGGTTTCCGCGTCGAAGTCGGGCAGCGCCTCGAATCCCTGCCGCGCGCGGAACCACCCCGCGGGCGTGCGCGTGGCCAGCATCGCCGCCTCCAGCAGGATCGTGCCGCTGCCGCAGAAAAAGTCGCGCAGCGGTTCCTTCTTGTCGAAGGGATCCCATTGCGAAAGGCGCAGCATGGCGGCGGCGAGGTTCTCCTTGAGCGGCGCCTCCACCGCGTGGGCGCGGTAGCCGCGCCGGTGCATCACCTGAGCCGAGTAGCACAGGCTGATCACCGCGCGGTCGCGATGCAGGAAAAGGTGCAGGAGCACGTCGGGGTCCTCCCGATCCACGTCGGGCCGCGCGCCGCGCGCGTCGCGGACGGAGTCCACCACCGCGTCCTTGAGCTTGAGCGCCGCGTACTGGCTGTGCGAGATGTTCGAGTCGGCCACGGCGGCGGAGACCTTGAAGGTGGCCCCCGGTTTCAGGATGGCGGCCCAGTTCAGCTCGCGCGCGTTGTCGTACAGCGCGTCGTCGTCGGGACAGTCGAATTCCGTGAGCGGGCGCAGGATGCGCGAGGCGAGCCGCGAGGCGTAGGCCACGCGATAGACCTCCTCGCGCGAGAGCTCGGCCTCGACGCCGAGGTGCCCGGGCCGCGCGTCGGCGATGCCCATCTCGCGCAACTCGGCGGCGAGCATGGGCTCCAGGTTGCGGGCGCAAACGATGAAGAAGGGATGGCGGTTGGCTTGCATGGAAGGGGGTGTTCTTTGCGGTCTATGTTTTTGATTCGGGTTCCTGAACCGATCGAAGCTTCGTCGCTACGCGCCTCACCCCCCTCCCCTCTCCCCGAATGAATTCAAAACTCGTTGACGTCACTCGGGGAGAGGGGAGGGGGCGTTGGATTCCTGCCGTTGACTTTGTTGGGGGAGGGGTGAGGCACATCGATCCCGAAGAATTCCCAACCATCCAGCGGAACGACTCCGAAGAATCCCGAACCGTCCGAAGGATGGATTCCAAAGAATCCCGAACCAACGAAAGTACAGATTTCGAAGGATCCCCCTAGTACATCCCCCTCTGGATCACCACGATCTCGGGTTCTTTCGGTTTCTCGGGCCGCGGCCTCTCCGCCCGGGGTTTTTGGCCTTCCTGTCCCTCTCCGCCTTTTCCGTTCTCCTTGCCTTCTTCCTTGGGGCGCGCCTCGCGCACGCTCATCGCCCGGCCCAGGAACTCGCTGCCGTTCAGCGCCTCGACGGCCTTGCGGCCTTCTTCCTCATTGGGCATCTCGACGAATCCGAAGCCGCGCGAGCGGCCGCTGGACCGGTCGCGGATGATCCGGGCCGATTCCACCGTCCCGTGGACGGCGAAGGCCTCGGTCAGGGCCTCGTCGGTGGCGGTGTACGCGATGTTGCTGACGTAGATGTTCATCCGGTTTCCTCGAGGGGGGGTGCGCGCCGGCCCGAAAGGCTCGGGGGCCGGAAATCCGCGCGGGATGGAGGAAATATAGGTAGGACGCAGGGCGGGAAGGCGGGTCGGGATTGCTGCCGTTCATTCCGAAAACGGCTTCATGGCGGGGACTCCGTCATCAAATGAAAATGGGAAGTGGAAAATGAGGAAATGGGAAATGGGGCGGGATTTCGGGGGATCGCAATTTCGTGGCTTCAAGCATTGCGTTCCATTAACCATTTCCTATCGGCGCTCAAGCTCGCCCTTGGCCATTCCGCCCCCTTCCCGCCCTCCCCCCCTTGCCGTCCTTTCCCGCACCCTTCGCTCCTCGCTTTCTTCCGTCCCGTAGGTATTTTTCCCCCTCCCGGAGTCCGCGAAGACCCCGGACACCTTACCCCCTCGAAGGCGCCCCATGTCGAACCTGTATCTCGGCCTCGATTGCTCCACCCAAAGCTTCACCGCCCTCCTGCTAGAGCAGCCCAAGGTGGGCGACCCGGCCTCGACGCGCATCCTGATGGAACGCAGCCTCAACTTCGACCAGCACTTTCCCGAATTCGGCACGAAGAACGGCACGTTGCCCGGGCAGAACGGCGTGGTGCATTCGCCGCCGCAAATGTGGGTGAAGGCGCTGGAGGCGATGCTCGATTTGCTCAAGTCGCAGGCCGTTCCGCTCGACCGCGTCACGGCCATCGGCGTCTCGGGCCAGCAGCACGGCTCGGTGTACCTGAACGGCTCGGCGGCCGCCACGCTCGCCTCGCTCAAGGCCGACAAGGGGCTCGCCGGGCAGACCGAAGGCATCTATTCACGCGCCACTTCGCCCATCTGGATGGACTCCAGCACCTCCGCCGAGTGTGCCGAGATCACCAAGGCCCTGGGCGGCGACGACAAGGTCTGCGCGCTCACCGGCTCGCGCGCCTTCGAGCGCTTCACCGGCCCGCAGGTGCGCAAGTTCTTCAAGACCGAGCCCAAGGCCTACGAGGCCACCGCGCACGTGTGCCTGGTGTCGAGCTTTTTGCCCACCCTGCTCGCGGGCAAGGTGGTGGGCATCGATCCCGGCGACGGCGCGGGCATGAATCTCATGGACATCGCCTCGCGGCAATGGGACGCCAAGGCGCTGGACGCCACCGCGCCGGGCCTGTCGTCGAAGCTCGCCCCCATCATCGAGTCCGACACCGTCGCGGCCACCATCTCCCGCTACTTCGTCGACCGCTTCGGCTTCTCCCCGGACTGCAAGGTCCTGCCCGGCACGGGAGACAATCCCGCCAGCCTCGTGGGCCTCGGCCTCGTCTCGGGCGGCGCGCTGGGCATTTCGCTGGGCACCAGCGACACGGTGTTCGCCTACATGAGCGAGGTCCACACCGATCCCACCGGCGCCTCGCACGTGTTCGGCAGCCCGACGGGCGGATACATGGCGATCTCGGTGTACAAGAACGGAAGCCTCGCGCGCGAGGCCGTGCGGCAGAAGCACGGGCTCTCTTGGGATCAGTTCTCGGGCATCCTCCGTCGCACGCCGCCGGGCAACAACGGCCGCATCATGCTGCCTTACTTCGGAACGGAGATCGTGCCGCACGTGCAGGTGCCCGGGCCGCAGCGCTTCGGCTTCGAGGACTGGGACGCCGAGGTGGAGGTGCGCGCCGTGATCGAGGCGCAAATGACGAGCATGCGCGTGCACGCCGAGTGGATGGGCGAGAAGCCCGTGCGCATCCAGGCCACCGGCGGCGCCTCGGATAACCGCGAGATTTTGCAGATCATGGCCGACGTGTTCGGCGTGCCGGTCTTGCGGCAGGAGACTTCCAACTCCGCCGCGCTGGGCGCGGCCATTCGCGCGCAGCATGCGGCCCTGCGCGAGTCGGGCCGCCCCGCCTCCTTCGAGCAGCTGACCATTCCCTTCGTGCGCGCGACCTACACGCTGCAGCCCGACTTCAACAACGCGGCCACTTACGCCTCCTTCGCGCGGGCCTACAAGCAGCACGAAGAGGCGTACCTGAAGACGTTGAAGTAGGGCGGGGGGGATTCTTCGGGATCGTTCCTTCGTCGGTTCGGGATTCTTCGTTCGCGAAACGTTCTCGCTACGCGCCTCATCCCCAACCCCTCTCCATCCAACGCTGCGCGAGGATGGAGAGGGGGCGGGCTCGGGAGAGGCGGGGGCGAAGGCTTCCGCCTTTTTGCGTGACGGTGTGACGGGGATCACGGGTCCTGCGGCTTCCGTGAAGTTATCCTTGAAGCATGACCCGATTCAGCAAGACGCAGATCGACAAGCTCGGGGAGCGCCTGCGGGAAGGCGAGTTGACCGATGATGACCTGCGGATGCTGTTTGAGTATCGGCACTCATTTGAATCGGCGTATACGCAGGTTGTTGAGGTTATACGGGGGGAGTTGGGTCTTGACCCGATTGGGCGCCCGGCAAAATCAACATTATCGATCATCGAAAAGCTTAGACGTCCCAAAACTCGAGGATACCGATTCAGTCAGATTCAGGACATCGCGGGATGTCGGCTGGTTGTGAAGAATCTATCGGAACAGGATGTAACTCTGGAACAACTTCTTAAATCATTTCCGGAAGCCAAGGTAGATGATTTACGCCTAGCGCCTAGTCATGGATATAGGGCAGTGCATGTTATCGTCAAGGTTAATGAACTTCATGTAGAGATTCAAGTAAGAACAAAAGTACAGAATGTTTGGGCGCAGATGTGCGAGCAACTTTCGGACCGTTTGGATCCCATGATTAAGTATGGCGGAGGTCCGCCGCTCATTAAGGCCAGCTTGTCAGGGCTGTCGGATGCCCTTTACGAAATGCAACTCTTACTTCAGAGCGCCAGCCAGTCGTCAACGTGGGATACGAGCGTTGATAGCAACGTAACACGGATAGATAGCGAAATTGACCACTACTTGGATGCGATTACTAATTTCATGGAAACCAAAGGTTAACATGCTGTTTTTAATAGAATACTCGCGCTCCAAGGGCCAACTTCTGCAGTTGGTCCGGTACACGAATGCGGAGCGTTTGGCGGCAGAAAATCGTCGGCTTGAAATAGAACTGGATTTAAACCGACGCAAGGTGGACCACGA
Source organism: uncultured Fibrobacteria bacterium (assembly GCA_965652255.1). Lineage (GTDB taxonomy): Bacteria > Fibrobacterota > Fibrobacteria > UBA11236 > UBA11236 > UBA11236. The sequence continues at coordinate 17,746 of CBFGVC010000003.1, forward strand.
AGTGGTTCTGCTTGAGGCCGCTTCTGAAGAAGCTTTGCATAGGACGCATAGCCGCTATTTTCAGGATCCCGCGCAAATCGCCGAATCTTTCGGCAAGCCATAGTGTCCGCCCCTCTCCATCCTCGCGCAGCGTGGGGTGGAGAGGGCTGGGGGTGAGTCTGGCGCGGGGAGCCTGCCCCGGCGCAGGCCGGGGTGAGGCGCGTAGCGACGAAGCTTCGCCTAGAGCGAAATCAGCAGCACCGACACCTCCGGCCTGCGGTTGAAGCGCGCCCGGCGCTGGGCATGGCCCACGCCGGGATTCACGTGCACGGGCCGTCCCGCGTACTCGTACAGCCCGCTGATCATGGTCTTGTCGTGCACGCGGACCCACGGCGCGCCCAGGAAGGGAATGTTCACCTGTCCGCCGTGCGTGTGCCCCGCCAGCAAAAGGTCCCAGTCATCGTTCCGCACCACCTCCCGGCTGTCGGGATTGTGCATCATCATGACCTTGAGGTCCGCGGCCTCGGCGTTGTATTCCCCCGCGAAGAGCCCCGGCTTGACCGTTTGCGCCCACGGGTCGCCCAGCGCGCCCACGCACACGCGGGCGGCCTTCACCGCGAGGCACTCGTAGGTGTTCTCGAGCCATCGGATTCCCGCCGATTCCAGGACCCTCCGCACCGTGTCCGTGGTCGCATAACCGCCGATCCGGTGGGCCCATGGCCCTCCGTCGTGGTTCCCCGGCGAAGCATAGGTCGGCGCGGCCAGCGCGAGGCCGCGCAGCGCTTCCTCGTAGTCGGCCTTCTCCGCCTCCACCTCGAGTTTCTTGTTGATGAAGTCGCCCGTGATGAGGATGAGGTCCGGCGCTTGCCTTGCCACCTCGCGAAAGGAGCGCTTCAGGTAGTCGTGCGAGACGAAGTTTCCCCAGTGAAGGTCCGAGATGTGCACGACGCGCAAGGTGTCGCCCTTGGCGGCCGAGACGTTGACCGGAATCTCGCGCACGCTGAGCCATATCGGCTCCACGAGGTGGGTGTAGGCCATCAGCGCGCCCGCGAGTGCGGCGGCGGTGGCCGCGGTCGCGGCGGCGGCGAGGAGCATGGGGTAAAACTACACGAAGATACCCTTCGAGGCCGATCCGTCCGGGGTTTGGGATTCTCCGGTGACTGAGCGCTGGAGGGTTCGGGAAAGCGCAGGGGGAAGAGGGGTGAGACATCACAGCATCACAACAGCACGACAACAAACGCGGAAACGGCGCGCGCTGGTACCTTGATCCTGATGCCTTTTATTGTTGTACCGCTGTACTGCCCTGCCGTTGTGATTGCGTTTTGTGTTCCGTTGCTGTGATGCTGTGATGTTGTGCTGGACTTTTCTGCCAGGTCGCGGTGTCCCCCGCTTTTCCCAACCATCCGAAGCCGCACCGGCGAAGGATCCCCCTACATCATCCCCCTCACCGGGTCCACGAACTCGTCCGAGAAGGTCGGCTGGGCCTCGGCGTGGTGGTCGCGCTCGCGATAGCCGCGCGCGCTCTCGGCGAACAGCTTGGCGAACTTCAGGTCCTCGTAGCGCGAGAGGAGCGTCATGCCCACGTCGAAGATGGCCTGGAAGTAACGGTTCCCCATCTTCAGCTCGCGCAGCGAGGTGACGAGAATGTCCATCGCGTCGGCGGCGCCGACGATGCGGCCCTCGATGCCGTCCTTCGCCATGAGCGCCGCGCGCGCGCAGCGCTCGCGCAGCGGCTCGGGCAGCTCCTTGAAGATCTCGTCGCGCACCAGGTCGGGCACGATGTCCTTGAGCACCTTGCCCAGCTTGCCGCCCTGGAAGCGGTGCTTGATGGGATGCGGGATGTCGGAGAGCACCGTCTCCTCGAAGTCGTGCAGCAGCGCCTGCCGCAGCACCTTCTCCACGTCGATCTCCGGATTCTCCTCGTAGTCGGCCGTGAGCAGCGCGAGGATGGCCACGTTGAAGCTGTGCGAGGCCACGTTCTCGCCCTGGATCATCGGCAGCGTGCCGAAGCGCTGGATCGAGCTCATGGTCTTGAGCCGCTCGAAGAACGCGAACAGGCGGTCGCCGTCGGGGGTAGCCCCGGAAGCTTTGCGGGAATTCATGGGAAGGAAACTAGAAACCGCCGAAAAGGAGGGGCGTGACGGTCGTCACAGATTAGGCGGGAGAGGAGGCAATACAACATCACAGCATCACCACAACAGAACAACAGAACAACGGGGCAACGGAACAAAGAGGGGGTGGGGGTGGTTCGCTTCCGTCTCGTACCCTTATGCCCCTGCTGTTGTGATGTTGTGATGCTGTGCTGCCGTATCGCTGTACTTCGTTACCGCTTCGCCAGCAGCGCCGCCACCACGTCCGAGGCGCGGCGGTCCACCACGTAAAGGATTTGCTTCACCCGCCACTTGCGCCAGGTCAGCGCATGCTTGACGGTCCACTCTTCCTGGATCTTGGCGCGGTTGAAGTCGCCGCGTTCGCCGTGGTACCAGATCTCGTTGCTGATCTCGCGGATCTGGTCGGCCATGTCGGTGGGCAGGTGGATGAAGCCGCGGCGGCGCACCATCTCGCGCGTGGCGGCGAGCAGGTCCTCGGGAGCCCAGCTCTGCCGGGCGAGGTCGAGGATCTCGGAGCGGTGACGGTCGATGAACTCGAGCAAGTGGCTCGAGACGCCCGCCAGCCTGCCGGCTTCCCACTCGGCGCTGAGGGTCTTCAGCTCGGCCTGGGTGGCGGGCTCGAGTTCCTGGACGGTTGCCTTGTGGACGGTTCCCTTAGGCATGGGAATCAGCCTCTCTTTCGACGCTTTCGGCGAACTCCAACAGGGCCTTAAACTCCTTAAAACGCCCCGAAATGTCAAGATCGTGCCGATTTTCCAGCGGCGGCACGAGCGCGGCGCGGCAACCCGCCGCCAAACCCGCCTGCACATCGCGCGGGGCGTCTCCCACCATCCAGCTCCGGGAAAGGTCGAGCCCGTGGCGCCGGGCGAGGTCGAGCAGCATGCCGGGCTTGGGCTTGCGACAGTCGCATTCCCGGGAGTATTCGGCCACAGTGCCCTCGGGGTGGTGGGGGCAGACGGCGAATTCCTCGATTTCGGCCCCATGGGCGCGGAAATAGTCCCGGATCCGTTCGTTCAAGGCGCGCACCTGCTCCAGCGTGAACATGCCGCGCGCCACGCCGCTTTGGTTGGTCACGCCGAACAGGCGATAGCCGGCCCCTTGCAGCTTGCGGAGCGCTTCCTCCACGCCGGGGATGGGCACGAAGTCCTCGAAGTTCACCATGTACACCGCGTCATGATGAAGGGTGCCGTCGCGGTCGAGGAAAATGGCCGGGGAACCGGCTGCGGGGGAAGGGGTCGGGGGAAGTGTCATGCGAGAAGTGCCCAAGACGAGACTCGAACTCGTACGGCCTTGCGGCCAAAGGATTTTAAGTCCTCAGCGTCTACCAATTCCGCCACCCGGGCTTCGCGTCTCGTAACGAAAGGATAAAGATAGTTCGGGGGTATCATTCCGGGTCGTCTCTTCGCGGGGCGGGGGTTCTTCGTTATCGAAGCTTTGGAGGGGAGCAATGGAACAATGCGGCAATGAAACAATGCGGCAATGGAACAAAAAGACGCGAGCGGGACAGTAGGCGCCCTGTGTCAGCTGCTGCATTGCTGCGTTGCTGCATTGTTCTATTGTTCTATTGTTGCATTGTTCTATTGTCATTCCGCGTTTTCCCGAGCCCTCCAGGGAACAGCCCGCAGCGAATCCCGCACCGGCGAAGAAGGGGCTTCGAAGAAACCCCCGTCCATGCCCTTTTCATGTACCTTCCCACCATGCCCGCGCGCCTCATCGCGACCCTCTCCCTGGCCGTGACGTCCGCGCTGGCCGCCCCGGCCGTTTCCAGGCCCCCCGTCCCGGCTTCCGAGCCCTCGCGCCCGCCGGTTCGCGTCGCGGTTTCGATCCCTTATCCCAATGCCGGCGTGTTCATGCATCGGGGAATTTACGGGTCGTTCGCCGGCGGGCGCTGGAAGGGACAAGCGGCCGACACCGCGACCGGGGATCCCGTTTGGCAGGACCCGCTGTACCAGTGGCAAGGGGAACTCGGCTACTTCTACACCCATTGGTTCTCGGGCGGCGTGGGCTTTCGCATCAACGCGGGATCGCCCAACGACGAGCTGCAGACGGTGAAGAACCGCTACTTCGTGATGCTTCGCGTCCACAGGTCGTGGCCGAGCGCGGCCGTGTACCTCGGCGCGCGCGTGGGCGTGGATGACGTGAGCTTCGCGCTGCTTGCGAAGGACGACACGACGGGCCTGGGGGGCAGGCTGAGCGAAAGCAACGCCGGGGTGGGCCTGGCGTTCGGCTCGGGATGGAAGTTCTCGCGCCACCTGTCGGCCACGTTCGGGCAACGCGTCGACGTTTCGCTCGTGCGGCAGAACCCCGACAACCCGCACCGCACGCTGGAGTTCCTGAGCCAGCCGGGGCTGGCCCTCGACCTGGTGAAGGTCTTTCCCTCGCTGGGCGAGAACCTGAAGGCCTTTTACCTGTTCACCGAGTGGCAGGCCGGGCAGACGCTGTCGGAGCGGGGGGACTGGCTGCGGCAATCCTCGTGGATCACGGGGCTGAGCATGGGGTTCTAGCCCAAATATGAAATCGGAAATATGAAATATGAAAAACCAAGGCTGGCGGCGCCTGACATCGCTCCCGTTCAAAGGCGGGGCAATGGAACAATGCGGCAATAGAACAATGCGGCAATAGAACAATGCGGCAATAGAACAATGCAACAATGAACACAACTGCCTGTCCATACTTGTTCTATTGCTGCATTGTTCTATTGCCGCATTGAACCTCCCGCCCTTCCTCTCACGGCACCACGATCTTGTGCGAGAAGCTTCCGCCGGAGTGCGCGAGGCGGAGGACGTACACGCCCGGATTTCGCAACGCCTCGACATGGAAGGTCTCCCGCCGTCCGCCTTCGCCCCTCGCGGAGAAAATCTTTTCCCCGTTGAGGGCGCGGACTTCCAGCGCGTAGGGCTCCGCTGCGGCCACGACGAGCCTGCCGTGGCGGAACGCGACCGCGCTCCCGGCGGGATCGCGACCGGCGGTCCCGATGGAGGCCGTGGAGTAGCCCGCGGCGTATTCCAGCGCCCGCAGCAGCAGGCTGTGCATGAAATCGGAGCTCGCGCCCGAGCCGGTGTGCACCAGGGACGTGTAGAAGAAACGGTTCCCGGTCGGCGCCTCGCGGATCCAGGCCATGGGGTGCGGATTCATGGGATGCTCGAGGGGCGTGCCCAGGCTGGCCTCGTTGAGGTAGTAGAGCACGCGCACGTTGGCGTTCCGGTTCCAGTCGGCGGTGTCGCCCCACAGAGGAGCGTAGTTGAACTCGTACCATTCGTCGTTGGTCGTGAAGACCGTGTCCATGCCCTCAAGGATTGGCAGCCCGTGCAACGCGGTGTCCGGCGTGCGGAAGATCGTCCCGTTCTGCGAGGCGCCGGTGTGCACGAAATAGTGCATGGCGGTCACGCTGTCCCGGAACCAGTTCCACTCGCCCTCGATGTTGGCGCCCGAGGTGTGCACGCCCACCCAGCCGCGTTTTTTGTTGGTGGAGTTCACCCACTGCCGGAAGGCCGCCTGAAAATCGGTGAAGGCGGCGGTGGGGCTCGTGGTCTGGGGCCTCTTGAACCAGTAGTTCATGAAGATCACGTCGTAGGCGTCGAGTTCGGCGAAGGTGCGCGGCGGCGCCGAGCCCGCCACGGTGTCCATCTGGAACCCGATTTCGGCCCGCAGGGATGTCATCCGGTTCATCAGCTGGAGGCGCGCGTTGCGGTGGTCGCCCGAGGTCTCGGTGCCGTTGATGACGAGGACCTTTTTGGAAGCCAGCAGGCTGTTGGGGTTGGGGGAAACCCGGGCCGACAGCGGCAAGGCCGTCAGCAAGGCGGTGCCGAGACAGAGAGCGGTTTTCAGGATCTTCATCGCGTCCTTTCCGTGCCGGGAACCGATGACCTAATGTAGCGCGGAAGCGGAAATCGGAAACATGAAAGATGAAACCTGAAAGATGAAAAAGAACGCAGGAGGATCCCGCCCTCCCGCCCTTCTCCCCCTGCCGCCCCTCCACCCCCTTCGCCGCGGTCCCCAAGCGCTTGCGAGGCGTAGCCGAGGGGCCGTCCCGCCTTGAAATCAACGGTTTCGCACCCTGTCCCATTCTGAAGCGGTTTTCGTCGATTTGTCTGGATTTTTCGTCCGTTTCGCATGCATAATATTGAAGAGGATTCGGCACTCCCCTTGCTTTCGAGAAGGGCATGAACGCCAAGAATGAATTCACCCACATGGCCCAGGAGGCCTTGCAGCAGGCCCAGGCGCTCAAGGACAAGAACCGCGATTCGGAGCTGACGTCCTTGCACCTCGCCTGCGGCGTGCTGCGCGCGGGCGCCGACCTGCTCGATCCGTCCTTGCGCGAGTGCGGAGTCGATCCGGCCGCCTTCATCGGCGACCTGGAGGACGCGGCGCGCAAGCTGCCGCGAGTGGAGGGAGGGTCGTCGGGCGCCTCGGCCGAGGAACGGGTTTCTCCCGACGTCCACCGCGTGCTGCGCGGGGCGCAGGCCATCGCGCGGGAGATGGGCGACAGCTTCACCACCCTCGAGCACTTGCTCCTGGCGGCCGTGGGCCGCGCGGAGATGCCCGAGCTGAAGGGCATCGTCCAGCGGCACAAGCTGAACTTCGAACAACTCAAGGGAGCCATCATGCGCAACAGGAAGTCGGGCGGCGAGAACCCGGGGGCCCACTCGGCCAACGCCGAGAACGAATACGACGTGCTCTCAAAGTACGGGCAGGACCTCGTGGCCCTCGCGCGCGAGGGGAAGCTCGACCCGGTGATCGGGCGCGAGGAGGAGATCCGCCGCGTGGTCCGCATCCTGTCGCGCAAGACGAAGAACAATCCCGTCCTCGTGGGCGAGCCGGGCACGGGCAAGACCGCCATCGTCGAGGGGCTCGCCGCGCGCATCGTGAAGGGCGACGTGCCCGAGTCGCTCAAGGGGAAGAAGGTGTACAGCCTCGACATGGGCAGCCTCATCGCCGGCGCGAAGTACCGCGGCGAGTTCGAGGAACGGCTCAAGGCCGTTCTCAAGGCGCTGGAGGAGGACCAAGGGAACACCCTTCTCTTCATCGACGAGATCCACACCTTGGTGGGCGCGGGCAAGGCCGAGGGCGCCATGGACGCGGGCAACCTGCTCAAGCCCAAGCTGGCCCGCGGCGAGCTGCACTGCATCGGCGCGACGACGCTCAACGAGTACAAGCAGCACATCGAGAAGGATCCCGCGCTGGAGCGCCGGTTCCAGCCGGTTCCCGTGGCCGAGCCCACCCCGGAGGAAAGCATCTCGATCCTGCGCGGCATCAAGGAGCGCTTCGACAGCCACCACGGCGTGCGCATCCAGGACAACGCCATCGTGGCCGCGGTCAAGCTCTCCTCGCGCTACATCGCCGACCGCTTTTTGCCAGACAAGGCCATCGACCTGATGGACGAGGCCGCGGCCATGGTCAAGACCCAGCTCGACACCATGCCCGAGGAGCTCGACTCGCTCTCGCGCCGGCTCCTGCAGTACCAGATCGAGGAGAAGGCGCTCAAGTCTGAGAAGGACGAGAAGAGCCGCGAGCGCCTCAAGGCCCTGCAGAAGGAGATCGCCGACCTCTCGGGCCAGGTCGGCGCGATGAGGAAGCAGTGGGAGGAGCGCGCGCGCTTCATCCAGGACGTGCGCGACGCGCGCGCCAAGGTGGACGAGGTGCGCAAGAACATCGAGCAGGCGGAGGCGGCCTACGACCTGAACAAGGCCGCCGAGCTCAAGTACAAGACCCTGCGCGACGCCGAGAACAAGCTGCGCGAGGCCGAGGAGGCCGCCGCCAGGAGCCGCGTCGGCCAGAGCGAGTTCCACGAGGAAGTGACCGAGGACGAGATCGCCGAGGTGGTCTCGCGCTGGACGGGCATTCCCGTGACGCGCCTGCGCGCCGAGGAGAAGGACAAGCTGCTGAACCTGCCCTCGTTCCTGGCCAAGCGGGTGATCGGGCAGGAGGACGCCGTGCAGGCCGTGAGCGACGCCATCCTGCGCAATCGCTCGGGCCTTGGCCGCGAGAACCGGCCCATCGGCTCGTTCCTCTTCCTGGGCCCCACGGGCGTGGGCAAGACCGAGCTCACCAAGGCCGTCGCCGAAATGCTCTTCGACAGCGAGGAGCGCGTCATCCGGCTCGACATGAGCGAATACATGGAGAAGCACGCCGTGAGCAAGCTCATCGGCGCGCCTCCGGGCTACGTGGGCTACGAGGAGGGGGGCCAGCTCACCGAGGCGGTCCGCCGCCAGCCCTACTCCGTGCTGCTCCTCGACGAGGTCGAGAAGGCCCATCCGGACGCGTTCAACATCCTGCTGCAGGTGCTCGACGACGGCCGCCTTTCGGATTCGCAGGGCCGCACCGTGAGCTTCAAGAACACGCTCATCGTGATGACCTCGAACATCGGCTCCCACCTGATCGCCGAGGCGGCGGAGAAAGGGCGCGAGGTGACGGCCGACGACCTCATGCCCGAGATCCGCAAGTTCTTCCGCGTGGAGTTCGTGAACCGCATCGACGAGATCATCGCCTTCCACCCGCTCAAGCTGGAGGCCCTCGTGAAGGTGGCGACGCTTCGCTTCGGAGACCTCGCGAAGCGCCTGCGCGAACGCGGCATCTCCGCCGAGATCACGCCCGAGGCGGCGCGCGCGGTGGCCGAACTCAGCCACGATCCGCAGTTCGGCGCGCGGCCCATCAACCGCTTCATCCAGCGCCGGCTCGAGAATCCGCTCAGCCGCCTGCTGGTCGCGGGCGGGCTGCAGCCCGGGGCGCGACTCACGGTGGATTTCCGGGACGGGGACTTCCTGTTCAACGGAAAGTCGTCGGAGGAGGCCGCGGCGGGGGGCTCTTCGGAGGCGAAACGCCCTTCGACCCGTTCGGGGGCTTCCGGGGCGGGGGACCAGGAGGCGGAGGAGGCGGAGTTCCGGGAGGTGTGACGCGCCCGGCCCATGCCGCCGACCCGACAAAAAAGCCGCCCCGGAAGGGCGGCTTTTTTCGCGGCGATCGGTGCGGGACTTAGATTCCCAGCTCCAGCCGGATCAGGTAGTACCAGTCCTTGGCCTGCTGGTTCGTCACCGGCGCGTAGGATTGCTCCGCCTTCCAGTTCACCAGGCGCAGGTTGTCGTTGGCCGCCTGCGCGTAAAGCGTCAGGCCGCGGACCACGGTTTTCTTCGCGAGCACGGACCACTTCCAGTTGTCGTCGGTGACTTCGGGACGCGTCGGATCGAACCGGTTGGGATCCTGGTTGGAGTTCCCGAGGGCATCGACGAACGGCAGGGTCGGCATCTGGAAGCGGTACGCGTTCTCGATGGAGTTGGGGAACGGGGAGTTGTAGTACTCCATCTGGAACGAGAGCAGGTCCAGGACACGGTGCCCCATGACCGGGAAGATCGGCGCGTTGATGCCGAACATCACCGGCATGCGCTCCGTCTTCTTCTCGTAGTAGAACGGGTAATCCTTGACTCCCAGAAGCGCCACCTCGCCGAACACCTTGAGGTCCTCGGGGCCCAGCATGGGCATGGGCACGAACGCCTTGGGATCCACCGACGCCCGGGCCATCAGCTTCACGCCCTGGAAGGTGTAGAAGTTGGTGGTGTCGTAGATGTACCGGGGGTTGAACGTGGAGGCGCCCTGGTCGTCGATGCGGAACCCGGTCAAGTCCGTCACAGGCAGCGTGTCATCGAAGTTGGGGTTCGGGATGATGTAACCGCTGCCCTTGCCGTATTTGTCGGCGCTGACGTCGGGCCCGATCTTGGGCGAGGTCACGCTCGGCTTGACGGCGATGCAGTGGTGGCACGAGACGCCGCCGCCGAGCTCGATGCCGCTCACCGGCTTGGCCGTCACGACGAAGCTCGGGGACAGGTTTCCGGTGGGAGGCAGGTCCCGCTCAACGGGAAGCAGGAAATCGCTGACCACCTTGCCGCCGAACAGGGGAACGCTAACGCGAACGCCCTGCATCATGTAGCCGTTGCCCATGAGGTTCCAGCCGCCCGACACGAGATACCCGGGGTACGCCCCCGAACGCAACAGGTACTCGCCCAGGTTGGCGGCGTCCGGGTTGTACTTGTAGGGGAAAAAGCCCGCTTGCAGCGTGGCGAAGGGGTTCGCCGGATCGCCGAAGCGGTAGACCATGTCGGCCCGGCTGATGCCCGGTCCGAACTTCGTGGAGGTCACGAACGGGCGAACGTTGGCTTCGCCGGGAGGAGGGTTGTCGATGTCGTACCAGAACATCCCGCCCACGCCGGCGCGCATGTCGAGCCGGTCGCCGATACGGATTTCCTGGATGACCCAGATCGAGGTGCGCTGGATGACGTTCTCGTCGACCCGCGACTCGTTCCACTTTCCCTTGATGACTTGGCCGGCATCCACCAGCGTGCCCATCGAGAGAGGCATCAGCCTCACGTCGTCATCCTCGACCTGCGCCAGGATGGGGGACGCCGCCATGCAGGAGGCCACGACCGCGGGAACGAAATATCGAAAATTCATGTTCGGCTCCTTTCGGTTTCGTTCCGTTTAAATGCCGAACTGGAAGCGGATGAGGTAGTACCAGTCCTTGCCGTTGCGGTTTGTGATGGGCACCATGGTGGGCATGAGGCCCTCGAGCACGTGGAAGGTGCGGATGTGGTCGCTCGCGGCCTGCGCGTAGATCTCCACGCCCCTGGTGATCCGCTTCCTGCCGTAAACGGTCCACTTCCAGTTGTCGCGCTTGGCGGCGGCCTCATAAGCCGCCACCGAGGCGGGATCGCTGTAATCGGGAAGCTGCCAGATGGGCAGCGCGGAGTAAAGCGGTTCCTTGAAGCTGTTGAAGAACGGCGAGTTGTAGTACTCGATCTCGAAGGAAAGCACGTCGAGCAGGCGCATGGTGGGGATGTTCACGCCGCCCATGATCGGCATGCGCTCGGTGCGCTTCTCGTACAGGAACGGATAGTTTTTCCAGCCGAGCACCGCGACTTCGCCGTAAACCTTGAAGTCCTCCGGTCCGAAGAAAGCCTCGGGGAGGGGGACGTAGGCCTTCGGGTCGAAGGAGGCCGTGCCGGTCACCTTGATGCCCTGGAACGTATAGCGGGAGGACGAATCGCGGATGGGAACCCCGGTCGAGTCAAAGCCCGTGATGACGTAGGTCCGGCCTTGGGGGTCTCGCGGCGTCTCGCGGCTGGGCTTGACGGGTAGGCAGTGGTTGCAGGCGGCGCCTGCGCCGAGGCGCACGCCCTTGACGGGCGTCACGGAGGCGACCAAGGCGGGGGTCATGCTGAACAGCGGCGGCAAGTCGCGCTCCATCGCGATCAAAAAGTCGAGGTTCACGCGGTTATCCCAGAATTGGGAGTTCACGCGCAGGCCCTGCATCATGTAGCCCGCGCTGTTGAGCATGCTCCATCCGCCGGTGACCAAGTAGCCGGGATAGGCGCCCGATCGCATCAGGTACTCGCCCAGGTTCTTGGCGTCGGGGTTGTACTTGTAGGGGAAGAAGCCCATTTGCAGCCGGGCGGAGGGGTTCTCGAGGTCGCCGAAGGTGTAAACGCCCTGGGCCTGCGAGATGCCGGGACCGAACTGGGTCTGCCGCGAAGAGACCGTGTTCGCATCGCTGGGGATCGAATACCAGAATATGCCGCCCACCCCCACGATGAGCTGCAGTCGCTCCTCCACCACCGCTTCCTGGGTGATCCAGACACCCATCCGCTGGAAGAATTCGCCATCGAAGTCGTAGTCTTTGGCGTTGTTTTCCGTGTAGCTGGTGCGTCCCTTGACGATCTGGCCGTTATCGAACTGGCCGGAGATCGAAACCCGCTTGAATTCGATGCCGGATTCTTCCTGGGCGAACAATGTCGAGAACAGAAAGGCCGAAAGGGTGAGGAAGAGACGTGCGTTCATGCCATGCTCCTGCAATGGTAGAGGGATCCCCCGGTCGCGAATCCTTCCGGGTAGGAGGCCTTAATTTACCCCGCGAAGTGCCTTTGTCAATTCACTTTTGAAGGAAATGGGGGATTCGGCCTTTCCTTGTAGAATTACCACCTGAAATGACCGGATTTTGGATCGATTTTGCATCCTCGTCCGAATCCTGCGGCGCGATCGCGCCGTGCGCCTTATAATTCCATTTTACAGTCCCCGGTTTCGGGGTGAAGAGGGGAATATCATGACTTTCAAGAAATTTCTGGGATTGGCAGCGCTCTTGGCCATGGCGGGCTCCGTCTACGCGCAGGGCGTTCCCGGCAAGGATCGCCCGATCCGCGTGGGGCAGTACAAGGGCACCGGCCAGAACCGCTACTGGCACACCAACATCCACACCTCCGGGAACGTGCTGAACACGATCCTCACCAACAAGGACAGCGCGCAGCTGGTGCTGGGCCCGGATCTCGTCGTTCCCGACAGCGGATTCAGGTTCTCGACCTTCGGCCTCGCGTCCGGCACGGGCGCCCCGACCACGGCGCAGCGCGAGGCCTTCATCGCGGCGCTCGACACGCTCGACGTGGTGATCATCAGCTGCTTCGTGGAGATCGGCAACTCGATCTCCAGCGCCGCGCACCGCACGGCCCTGATGGCGCACATCCAGACCAAGGGGTACGTGGCCGTGCACGCGACGACGGACTCCTACGGCACGTGGGCGGGCCTCGACAGCATCCACGCCGCGCGCTTCCAGAACCACCCGAACTCCGACCGCAACGGGCGCCTGCGCCTCGACTCGCTCGACATGTCCTACAACGACGCGGACTCCACCTGGAAGTTCCTCAACCGCTCGCTGGCCGACACCACCTTCCTCGAGGAATGGTTCTCCTTCACCACCAACGGCAACGTGATCCGCTCCTACCCGGGCGTTAAGGTGACGGTCAACATCGACGAGTCGAGCTATCAGGGCGGCCTGGGCGGCGCGCGCGCCATGGGCGCCGACCACCCGATGAGCTGGTACCGCTACCTTCCGAGCGGCGGCCGCTTCTTCTACACCGCCGTGGGCCACCGCGCCAACATCTGGCAGTTCGGCAACCAGCCCCGCTTCCTGAAGCGCCAGCTGTACAACGCCATCGTCTGGGCGGCGGGCTACGACACGGTTGGGACCTCGATCTCCATCAAGCCGGGCAAAACCGTGGGTCGCGCTGCCGACTACTCCCGCCTCTCGGTCTCGCAGGGCGCGCTGACGGTGACGCTGCTCCAGCCGGGCGCGCACACCGTCGAGCTCCTGGGCATGGACGGCCGCCGCGTCGCCATGCGCAGCGGCGAGGGCAACGGCCGCGAGCACAACTTCTCCGGCCTGCGCTCCGGCGTGTACGCCGTCGCGGTGAACGCCTCCGGCGTCCGCTCCAGCCGCTTGGTGACCGTCCCGTAGTCGGGATGAGCACGGACGAAAAAAGGCGGGGCTCTCCCCGCCTTTTTTCGTTTTCTTCCGTTCCGCCCCGCTGTCGCGCTTAGGGTATTATTGATGTTTCCCTCCCCCGACGCAGTCATGCCCCATCCCGGCCCCCCCGTATCGTTCCTTGCAAGGCATCGCGACGCGTTGACGGGCCTTTTGCTGTCCTTGTGCGCCTTCGTCGTCTACCTCCGCACGATGTCTCCCGGCGTGGGAACCGAGGATCCCGGCGAGATCGCCGCCGCCCTGCACACCATGGGAATCATCCATCCCACGGGATATCCCCTGTACACCATGCTGGGTTCGCTGTTCGTTCGGATGCTCCCGGGGGAGCCCGATATCTGGCGCATGAACCTTTTCGGCGCCGTGCTCACGGCCGCCTCGGTTTTCTTCTTCCACGGAACCTTCCGGTTCCTTCTGTCGGAGCGCGGCAGGGCGCTGTTCGGGGCGGCTTCTCCCGCGCATCGCCCGGGACATCCGGGTGGAGAAAACGCGGGAGCGATCGCGGCGACCGCGATCTTCGCCTTCTCGGCCGTGTTCTGGTTCGAGGCGGTTTCGGTGGAGGTGTACGCCTTGCACCTTGTCTTCCTCGCGGCGGTGACGCGCCTGTTCCTCGAGGCGCTCGTGCCCATGGCGGATGCGGGCGGGCGCGAGGCTCAGGCCGAACGGGGCGACAGGCCGTGGATCCTGTTCGCCTATGTCCTGGGCCTCAGCTTCGCCCACCACATGATGACGGTGCTGCTGGCGCCCGCGTTCCTGTGGCTGTTCTTCCGGACGCTGGGCTTCGGGCGCGCGGCGTGGGGCCGCATCGCCGTCGCCGTGCCGCCCTTCCTCACGGGGCTTTCGGCCTACCTGTACTTGCCGCTTCGTTCCGCCGCCGCTCCCGTGATGAACTGGGGAGAGCCGTCCACGCTCCCGGCCTTGTGGAAGCATGTGACGGCGGCCCAGTACGGGCAGCAGATGTTTTCCTCGTGGGAGATCGCGGGGCGCAAGCTGGCGCAGTTCGCGGCGGACCTGCCGGCTGATTTCGGCTGGCCCGCGCTGGCGCTGGCGGCCGCGGGGCTTTGGCTGCTGGCGCGACGGGGCAAGCGCGCCCGCGGGCCGCTCGTCTTCTCGCTGCTGGTCTTCGCGACGGGCCTTTTCTACGCGGTGAACTACGCCTTCGACGACCCCAACTTCCACCTGCACCCGCATTTCATGGTCGCGCTGTGGGCGGGCGTCGCGATCGGCGCGGCGTGGGAGGCGGCGCACGGATGGTGGCGCATCCCGCTGCGCGCGGCGTGCGCGCTCGGGGCGATTTCGTCCCTGCTTCTCGTGTTCCCGAGGATGGACAAGAGCCGCGACACGCTGGTGGACGACTACGCCCGCAACGTGCTGTCCTCCCTGGATTCGGGCGGCGTGCTCTTCACGAACGAATATGAGCGCTTCGGAAGCCCGGCCTTTTACCTGCAGATGGTGAAGGGGTTCCGGGAGGATGCGGTCGTGCTCGACGTCATCCTGTTGGGGAATCCCTGGTTCTTCTCCCACCTCGAGGCCCGCCATCCGTGGCTCGTCGAATCCTCGCGCCCCGAGGTCGGGGCCTACCGGGCGGAACTCGACCGCTTCATCGACGGCCCCGCCGATACGCTCGCCTACCAGGCCCGCCTGCGGGAGATGTTTCGTTCGCTGATCGAACGGAGCCGCGAGGCCGGACGCCCCGTGTACTTCACCTCCAACATCAACGCCGCCGAGGCTCCGGGTTACCGGCTCGTGCCCTCGGGCATGGTGTTTCGCCTGGAACCGGAGGATCAGCGGCCGCCTTACATCCCGCCGCGCGACTTCGCCCACGCGCCCTTGCCCCCGGAGCGCGTCAACCGGCTTTCGGAGAAGATCCGGGTGGAGTACGCGGAGGGGTATGCGAACCAGGGCGCCCATCTGCTGGAGCTTGGCGACACGACGGGGGCGGCGGAGCGTTTCCGCCGGGCCCTGGCGACCTATCCCGAGTTTCCGGAAGTCCGTCGCTTGCTGAATTCGGTGACGGGAATGCCCTGAGGGGCGAATTCCGCCCGTTACGAGCGTTCGAAATTTCAGAACGTTTTCTTTCCCGCACATCCCCCGCGTCATCGCCTTCCGGGGTAGGTTGGAGGCGTGACACGGCCACGGATCGTGGCGGACCGGAGGGCGGGGAGAGTGCCGGCGCGGCGAGGAGAGGGCCGCGCCGGCCGCGCCCGACGCGAGGCGACCTGCCAATGCCCGCAAAAACAACAGAGAGGGAGGTTCATATGAGATGGAGAATGTTTTTCGCGATCGCCGCCATGTTGGCCATGGCGGGCTCCGTCTACGCGCAGGGCGTTCCCGGCAAGGATCGCCCGATCCGCGTGGGGCAGTACAAGGGCACCGGCCAGAACCGCTACTGGCACACCAACATCCACACCTCCGGGAACGTGCTGAACACGATCCTCACCAACAAGGACAGCGCGCAGCTGGTGCTGGGCCCGGATCTCGTCGTTCCCGACAGCGGATTCAGGTTCTCGACCTTCGGCCTCGCGTCCGGCACGGGCGCCCCGACCACGGCGCAGCGCGAGGCCTTCATCGCGGCGCTCGACACGCTCGACGTGGTGATCATCAGCTGCTTCGTGGAGATCGGCAACTCGATCTCCAGCGCCGCGCACCGCACGGCCCTGATGGCGCACATCCAGACCAAGGGGTACGTGGCCGTGCACGCGACGACGGACTCCTACGGCACGTGGGCGGGCCTCGACAGCATCCACGCCGCGCGCTTCCAGAACCACCCGAACTCCGACCGCAACGGGCGCCTGCGCCTCGACTCGCTCGACATGTCCTACAACGACGCGGACTCCACCTGGAAGTTCCTCAACCGCTCGCTGGCCGACACCACCTTCCTCGAGGAATGGTTCTCCTTCACCACCAACGGCAACGTGATCCGCTCCTACCCGGGCGTTAAGGTGACGGTCAACATCGACGAGTCGAGCTATCAGGGCGGCCTGGGCGGCGCGCGCGCCATGGGCGCCGACCACCCGATGAGCTGGTACCGCTACCTTCCGAGCGGCGGCCGCTTCTTCTACACCGCCGTGGGCCACCGCGCCAACATCTGGCAGTTCGGCAACCAGCCCCGCTTCCTGAAGCGCCAGCTGTACAACGCCATCGTCTGGGCGGCGGGCTACGACACGGTTGGGACCTCGATCTCCATCAAGCCGGGCAAAACCGTGGGTCGCGCTGCCGACTACTCCCGCCTCTCGGTCTCGCAGGGCGCGCTGACGGTGACGCTGCTCCAGCCGGGCGCGCACACCGTCGAGCTCCTGGGCATGGACGGCCGCCGCGTCGCCATGCGCAGCGGCGAGGGCAACGGCCGCGAGCACAACTTCTCCGGCCTGCGCTCCGGCGTGTACGCCGTCGCGGTGAACGCCTCCGGCGTCCGCTCCAGCCGCTTGGTGACCGTCCCGTAGGCGGAACGAGCACGGACGAAAAAGGCGGGGCTCTCCCCGCCTTTTTCGTTTTCTTCCCGCAGGGCGGGAAGCCGCCTAGTGGTTGTGCCCGGAGTGATCCGACTCCCGCGGCGGGACGCGCGGCGGATGGCGGCTCATCTTCGCCAACGAGTCCGCCGTCACCGGAAAATGCACCCAGCGCTCGAAGGGGGCGGTGACGCGGCGCCGCGCGGCTTCGCCCTCGAACAGGAAATAGTCCACCTGGGGCGGGCGGTCGAGCTCGGGCCGCTCGTTCCAGATCTCGGACCAGACCGAGACGCGCTTGGTTCCCGAAGGAAGCTTTCCGCCCAGGGTGATCACGTGGGTGCTCGTCCCGATGGAAGCCGAGTCCAACCCATCGTCCGGCCCCGTGCCGTCCTTCTTCCAGGCCACGGCCTTCAGGAAGACCGGCTTCGCGTCGGCGCGCAGCTTGGTTTTCTGCTGCAGGTAGTGCTCCATGCGGCTTTCATACCGGCGAAAGGCCTCCACGCCGGTGTCGCCGTAGGTGGGGAAGACATACACCGTGTTCATCATGTCCTGCGCGTCGGCCTCGACGCTGACGGTCACGGAATCCCCGGGCCAGAGGCGGACGTCGACGTAGACCTGGCTGAAGTGTTGCGCGAGGGCGGCGGCGGGCAGGGCGAAGGCGAGAAGGGCCGTCCGGGCGAAAGTGGTCAAGTCATACCTCCGGTATCGTGCTGGAAAAATTAAAAGGCTTCAATGGCCATGTCCCGAGTGATCGACGGGAGAGCGGGGCTCCGGCGGCGCGATGGGGTTCCTGCGCAGGACTGCCAGCGAGTCGGCGCCCAGCGGAAAGCGCACCCAACGCTCGGTGCGCGACCAGAGCCTGCGCAGCGGCGTTTCGCCCTCGAAGAAGTTGTACTCGACGATGGTGGGCCTATCGGGAGCAACCTCGGGCCGTTCGATCCAGATCTCGGCCCAGGCCGAGAGCGTTTGCGCGTCAGCCGGCAGGCGTCCGCCCAAGGTGATCGCATGGTTGCCGGAGATCGTCAGGGTGTCGAACCCGTCGTCGCGCCCCTCGCCGCCGTGCCTCCACGACACGACGGAGAGGTTCACCGGACGCGCGTCGGCGCGCAACTTGAGCCTTTGGAGCAGGTAGGATTCGACCATCCGTTCGTACCGGCGGAAACTCTCCATGCCCGACCCCGCGGGCTCGTCGAAGTAGGGAAAGAAGCGCACGGCGTTCTGGAAGTCCTGCCCGTCGGCCTCGACGGTGACTCGCACCGAGTCGGGCGGCACGAGGCGGACGTCGATGTAGGCCCGGCTGAAGTGCTGCGCGAGCGCGGCGCCGGGCAGGGCAAGGGCGAGCAGG
>CBFGVC010000004.1:0-33655 GCA_965652255.1 uncultured Fibrobacteria bacterium
GCGATGCCCACCGCCTGCGTGGCCACCGCTCCCGTCGTCTTCCACGACTCCGAATCCGAAAACACGTAAAGGCTCAAGGGGGCGATCAGGGGCGTGAAGGAGCTCGCGATGAGCCCCGGCGCGGTCCATAAACCGTTCAAGACCGGATCCTGCCTGTCCCCGATGCGGAAAGTCGCCGCATCGGCCCCCGATTCGACGAGGTACCAGGTGGAAAGCCCTCCCGCGGCATGGAACGCCAAGGGCCATCCCACCACGCTGTTGACGAGGTTGGCGCCGAGGTGGTCCCAAGGCTTGGGATGTTCGTCCGACGGCGTTTTGGTCCCCTCTTCCCTCGTTTCAGGAAAGGTCGGCGCGGTGGACAAAAGGAGGAAAAGAAAGGGGATGGCCCGGCGGGACGAAAATTTCGAAAGCAATGCCTCTCCTGTGAATGTCGGGCTACGCAAAGGGATGGAGGGCAATATAGCCCACCGGACAGCCGGTTCGCCCCGAACCGGTCGCCGCCAACGTAACGTCTCCGATAGATTCCCGAACCGTGAATCACACCCCGAAGAAACCCCCGGCCCTCCATGCGCTGATTTCGCATTTGCCTTCTCATCACGTCATTCCACACCCGCCCTCATCAGGCCGATAACTTCTCCCGAACCCGAACCCCTAACCTTTCCTTCGTGTATACTGATTGAATGGAAACCGCTCCGTTCTTCATCCTGCTCTTCCTCCACCTCGCCGGGCTCATCCTCGGATTCGGATCGGTGCTCGTCACCGACCTCTACGGCCTCTTGTGGATCCGCGATCGCGTGCGCTTCCGCCAGCTCGTCCACGTCAGCGGAATCACGGAAAAATTCATCTGGGCCGGATGGGGGCTCATGGTCGTCTCGGGCATTCCCCTCGTTTTCCTAAAGGGCGAGGTGGACAACCTCATGATCCTCAAGCTCTTCTTCGTCGTTCTCATCGGCCTGAACGGAGTCGCCTTGGGCCTCCTGCACAAGCGCATCCGCGGCTACTCGGAGGGCGACCACGCTCCCGCCTCGGTGCTCTTCCGCCTCGCGCTCGCGCTCGGCATCTCGCAAATCGCGTGGTGGGGGGCCTTCCTGATCGGATTCCTGCACCGGCACGTATGGACGATCATCGACTGGCCGGATTCTCCCTGGCTCTGGCTCGGCGCGATCGCGGCGGCGATCTTGGCGCTGTGGCTCGGCGGCGAAACGTGGATCCGCAAGCACCGCGCGGCGGCGGAGGCCGTGAAGGACAAGATCACGCCCTAGAATTCGGGAGCGCGGAAGGGGCCTAACTTCCGCGCGCGAGGTCGTATCCCGCCAGCGCGGCGTAGGCGGCAAAGGCGACGTAGAGCCCGACCAGCGCGAAGCCGCGCCACCGCCCGAGGCGTCCGCTCGCGCCGGGCAGTACGAGCAGCGTCATCAACAACCCGAAGGCGCAAGCGGGAACGAGTATCCCGCGCTCCACGGGGACGGGTCGGATGGCCGCGACCATTCCCGCCACCAGCAGCAGGTTGAACAGGTTGCTGCCCAGCACCGTGCCGAGCCCGACCTCGGCGTGGCCCTTCAATCGCGCGACGAGGGTCGTCACCAGCTCCGGCACGGTGGTTCCCAGCGAGATCAAGGTCGCGCCGATGAGCAGGGGAGCGACGCCCAATCGCTCGGCCGCGCCGGTTCCGCCGCGAACGATCAACTGCGCCGCGCCGAGCAGAAGCGCGGCGCCCCCGATCAATTGCAAGGCAGGCTTCCAAAGGGACTTTCCCGTGCGGGGTCGCTTCACTTCTTCACCCGAGACATTCAACGCGTCCAAAAGCGCCGACAGCAGCCAGATCGCGAACACCGCCAGGAGCGCGATGCTCTCGACACGGGTCACCTCGCCGTCCCACCCGGCGATCAGAAGCACCGGCCAGGCCGCCAGCGCGAAGGGGAAGGTCCTTCCGCGCCGGATCCCTCCGCCATGCAGCCCGCCGAGCAGCGCCGCTCCGCCCAGGACCAATCCGAGGTTGATCACGCTGCTTCCGAGCACGTTTCCCAAAGACAGGTCGGACTTCCCCTCCGCGGCGGAGAGGAGGCCCACGGCCAGCTCGGGCGCCGAGGTCGCGAACGCCGCCAGCGTCAGGCCCACCAGGGCGGGGGCAAGTCGCAACACGGCCGAGCCCCCGAGGATACCGCGCACGAAGAGGTCGCCGCCCGCCATGGCCAAAAGGAAACCCGGCAGCAAGTGCAGCGAGATGGCGAGCCACGTCAAGACGGGATCTCCGGGGCTTCGCGCGGGGCATGCAAGGACATGCATTCAGGATACAAGCTTACGCGCGCGCATCGCCTTTCCAGCTAAATTTCTCCCCGATGTCCTCTCTCCCTCCCACCCCGTCCTCTCCCGCTTGGAGCGCAGGGTGGGTCATGTTCCTCAGTTTCGCCGGGCTCTCGGCGGCGCAGTTCCACGGCTACCTGTTCGAAGGCATGGGGTTTACGCCGCTGCAAATCGGTGTTTTGCTGGGCGCGGGTTACGCCGCAGGAATCATCGCCCCCGCCGCGCAGGTAAGGGCCATCCGCTGGCTGCGCGGGCCGCGGCTTCCGCTCGTGCTCGTGCTCGCGGGCGCGGGTGCGTGCATCGCGCTGCTGCCTTGGGCCTCGGGATTCGGCGGCGTGCTGCCCCTTTTCTTCGGGGCGCTGTTCTGCTCGGCGGGCATCCACCCCCTCACCGCCGCCTGCGCGCTCGAGGCCACGCGCGACCGCGGGCACAGCGTTTATTTCCTCATCCGCAGCCTCGGCACGGCGGGCTTCCTCGCGGGCTGCATCGGCAGCTACTTCCAGCCCGGATTCGAGAAGCTCGCGTGGCTCTACCTCGGCTTCGGCCTGGCCTTCTGGTCCACCATTCCCTTGGTGCTGACGCGCTTCAAGCCCATGGATCCGCGACAGGCCCCCGAGGAAATCCTGGTGGCGAAGAACCCCCGCCGCACCCCGGGTTTTCGTCGCGCGCTGAGGCTGCTCTCGACGCCGCGGGCGGCGCGGCTGCTCTGGACTCTCGGCATGATGAACTTCGCCAACGCGATGGCCACCTTGGTGCAAGGCAACTACATCGTCTCGCGCTTCGGACAGGGGCAGGAGGCCATCAGCCTGGCGTGGATCGTGGCGACCACGTTCGAGATCCCGCTCATGTTCCTGTGCGCCTGGCTGGTGCGCGCGCGCGGGTTGCGCGTGGTGATCGGCCTCGGGCTGCTCGGGACCACCGTCAAGCTGCTCATCCTCGGGATGGCCGACGGCTACGGCATGTATTTGGCGGGGTTGATCTTCCATGGCGCAATGTTCTCGGGGGCCCTTGTGGGCTTCAACCTCTTCGTGGACCGCAACTTCGCGGTCGCCGACCGCCCCTCGCTGCAATCGCTCGGGGCGCTCTTTTACACCGGGCTTCCCAACGCCTTGGGCGGCCTGACGGCCGGGCTGTTGTGGCACTACTTCGGGCTGGAGTCGGTGTACCTGTTCACGGCCGTCGTGGGCGTGGGCGCGGGGATTTACACGATCCGGCTGCTGCCGATGCTGCCGGGGAACAGGGGACGGTAAGGGGCTCGAACTTGTGGGTAGAGTGCGTTGTTTGATTGGCCACAAAAGAGCGCAAAGACCTTAAGGGAAAAACGCGTACAAGAACCCAAGACAGACCGACCTTCAATATTACGCCCTTTGTGCTCTTTTGTGGCCATTCCCCGTTTCCATAAAATTTCCCGCCCCGCCGTAGTAGGGGCGAATGGGATTCGCCCCTACTACGGCCACGGATGCTTCGGGTACCTTCGCTTCAATTCCTTCTTGATCTCCAGGTACGAGCCCGACCAAAAGGCCGTCAGGTCCGAGGTCTTCTGCACGGTGCGATAGTTGGGCGCGAGGATGTCGAAGGTCACGTCCTGCCGGCCCATGAGGATCTTGAACCTTCCCTGCATGCCGACGAAGTCGCCGAGGCGCGCGGACAATTCGGGCGGCGTTTTCTCGAAGTAGGTGATCTTGCCGCGCCGCGGCCCCGGCAGCTTCGCCGAGGTGGGAGCCTCCTTGTCGAGAAACGCGCATAGCGAATGTCCCAGATACTCCCGCAAAAGCGCCGTGACGTTCACTTCCTGAAGCTGCTTCAGGCTTTTCTTCCCTTGCGCGGCCTCGTGCCAGAGCAGTTCCCAGTCCTCTTCGCCCAGTTCGGGCATGCCGGACTCGGGACAAAGCTTGTGCGCCAGCTTGATGCGGAGCAAAAGCTGGCGCGCGTCGTCGTCGAAGGGCAGCTTGATCTCCCCGGATCGCAGCTTCTCCACCAGCGCCTCCGACGCGTCGGCGCCGCGCGGCAGCGCCTTCTCGCGCCGCGCGAGCACGAGGCCCCGGAACATCAGCCGCTCCTCGCGGCGTTGCCGGCCCGTCTTCTCGTCGAAGTCCTCCACCGTCTTCCACTCGCACAACTCGGAAAACTCCGCGCGCACCCAATCGGGATCGAGCGGAAGCACGAGCGGGAGCGTGGTCTGCTTCGCGCGGTCCTTCCCGCCCGATTCATGGATCTCCAGCGCGAGCAGCGCCGTCACGGAGCCCGGAACGGCCGCGACGCCCTTCCGCCCATCCGCGAGCTGGAAGGAATTCCCGGACTCGAGCCGCGCGGCAAGCCTTTCGGCATAGACGGGCAAGAACAGCTTCGCGACCCGCTCCCTGAGCGTGGCGGGATCGTCCCCCGGCTCATTTCCCGATGTCGCGGTGGACTGCGCGGGCCGGTTTCGCTCGAAGATTCCGAGGAACTGGTGATAAGCCCCGGCGGCCTCGCGATCCGCGTTCCTTGGCTCGGCGGCAAGTTCTTCACCGAGGACGAAAAGGTCGGGGGACTTCGCGGGCGTGCGGCGTCCGGCGGAGAGCACCGCGGCCATGGCTGCGACCTGTCGCTTGAGCTCCCGGTCGGGAGAAGCCGCCGCGTCGTGCAGCACGCGCGCCAGCTCGGGCGCGGCGGGCCACGAGAGCAGCGAGCGGCCCAGCGAGGTGATGCGCCCGCTCCGCAGCGCGGCGATGCGCGCGAGCTTGGCCTCTGCGCGCTCCCAGCGGGCCGGATCGGGGGGCGTGGGCCATTCCAGTCGAGAAGCCTTCGCCGGATCGCTTCGGAAGCCCGCCTCGAAAAAGACGTGCCAGGCGAGCGCGGGCTCCGACAGCTCGATGCGCCGTATCTCGGGATCGAGATGGTCGCTCATCACCGACTCGCGCATGGCGTCCCACAAGCGGACGCAAACGCCGGGCGCGACGCGACCCGCGCGACCCGCGCGCTGGGTCGCGTTCGCCCGCGCGATGCCCTGCAGATACAAGGTGTTCAGGTCGCGGTCGCCGTCGTAGGAGGCGACGCGATGAAGCCCCGCGTCGATCACGGCGGTGACGCCGGGCACCGTGAGCGAAGTTTCCGCGACATTGGTCGCGAGGATCACCGTGGGCTCGCGCTCGGGCGCCCGCAGCGCGGCCTGCTGGGCCTCCAGCGGCATCGAGCCGTGCAACTCGGCGAGGCGCAGCCCGGCGCCGCGGCAAAAGGCGGCGACGTGGTCGCCGCACCACTTGATCTCCCCCGCGCCGGGAAGGAAGACCAGCACCGAGCCCGACTGCGTCGCCTGCAGCTCCTTGAGCGCGCGCAACACCTGCTGCGGCAGCGGTTCGCTGAGGCGCGGCGGCTGGTGGCGTATCTCCACGGGATAGGCGCGGCCTTGCACCTCGACCTTGCGCGCGTCGGGCAGATATCCGGCCAGTCCTTGCTCGTCGAGGGTCGCGGACATCACCACCACCCGCAAATCGGGACGCGCGGACGCGCGGAGGTGACGGCACCAAAGCAGGGCCAGGTCGGCCTCCCACGCGCGCTCGTGGAACTCGTCGAGGATGACGGTATGCACTCCGCGCAGCTCCGAGTCGCGCGCGAGCCGCTGGCGAAAGGTTCCGTAGGTCTGGAAAAGCACGCGCGTCTCCGGCCCCTGCGCGCTCTCGAAGCGCACCTGATAGCCGATGGTCTTGCCCAGCGAATCGCCGTGCTCCTCCGCCACCCGCGCGGCCAGCGCCCGCGCGGCGATGCGCCGCGGCTGAAGCACGAGGACCTGGCCCTCGTCGCGCAGGAGCCAGCGGGGAACCTGCGTGCTCTTGCCCGTTCCCGGCGGCGCGGAGAGGATGAGCGCGCCGGTCGCCTCAAGCGCCGAGAGAATTTCGGAGCGGGAGGAGGAAACGGGGAGGGAAGAAGAGGCCATGGGGGAATTACGAGTTACGAATTACGAGTTACGAATTACGAGTTACGAATTACGAGTTACGAATTATAGTTACGTGCAAAGGACAAAAGAAGCCTGTGCCTGCTCGAAGCCCTGCCGCACATCTGCCAAACTTCCTTCTCATCATCTTTTATTCATAATTCGTAAATCGTAATTCGTAATTGAAGAGGTTTTCGACGCCGTCAGGACCTATAGTCCCCGTTGATCTTCACGTACTCGTAGCTCAAATCGCACGTCCAATACGTCCACGAGGCGGACCCGATTCCAAGGTCGAGCTTTACCGAAATCTCCTTGGCCTTCATCCTTTCCGCCAAATCCTTCTCGTCGCGCGGGAGGGGCAGGCCGTTTTCGAAGACCTTCACGCCGCAAAACTCGAGCGAGAGCTTCTCCATCTCAAGCGCCGCGCCCGAGTAGCCCGCGGCCGCGAGCACGCGGCCCCAGTTGGCGTCGCCGCCGAAGAACGCGGTCTTCACGAGCGGCGAGTTCGAGACCGCGCGGCCGACGGCCCTGGCGTCGGCCTCCGAGCGCGCGCCGGTAACCTCGACCGCGATGAGCTTGGTCGCGCCCTCGCCGTCGCGCACGATGGCGCGCGCGAGGTCGCCCATGAGCCCGCGAAGAGCCCCGTCGAACGAAGCCTTGTCCGCAGGCGAAAGCCCCCCGTAATCCACCCCCGAGGCGCCGTTTGCCATGAGGAACACCGTATCGTTCGTGCTCATGTCGCCGTCCACGGAGATGGAGTTGAACGTGCGGTCGACGGCTTCGAGGAAGGTTTCGCGGTAGGCTTGCGGCAAGGCGATGTCGGTGGTGAGGTAGGCCAGCATGGTGGCCATGTTCGGGCAGATCATGCCCGCGCCCTTGGCCGCGCCGCCGATCCGGACCTCGCGCCCGGACAGCGTCAGCGCTACCTCCCCCGTCTTGGGGAAGGTGTCGGTGGTCATGATCGCGAGGTGGAAGGGCGCTTCGCCCTTGCCCGCCGCCAACGCGTCGATGCCCCGGTTCAACGCATCCATCGGCAGCGGTTCGCCGATGACGCCCGTGGAGGAGACGAGCACCGCGCCGGTAGCTCCGGCGGCCTTCTTCACGCGCGCGGCGGAGTCGAGCGAATCCTTGTAGCCGCGCTCGCCCGTGGCGGCGTTGGCGCAGCCGCTGTTCACGAGCACGTGCGAAACGGGGATGCCGGAGGCGATGACCTCGCGTCCCTGGCGAACCGGCGCGGCGGCGGCGGCGTTGCGCGTGAAGGCCGCGAAGGCCCGGGCGGGCGGCTCGCTGCGGAGCAACCCCACGTCGGGGTTGCCGTTCTTCTTGATGCCCGCGGCCGTGCCGGCGGCGGTGAAACCCTTGGGAAAGCTGACGTCGTGCATAGGCGTGAAACCGGGGGGCGGAAGGGGTTTTCCCGAACTTCGTTCGGGTTACGTTCGGGGCAAAAAGTGCTAAAAACCGCGCAGGAAAAGGCGTTCGGGCCGCTTCCGGGCTCCCGCTTGGAAATCCCGGGAAAGAGTCTATGTTGAAGTCACCGAGACATCGCAAGAGAGATCGCATAATGCGGAACGTGGGCCTGCACGGCTTGCGTTCTTTTTTTTGCGGCGTCCGGGAATCGGGGAAAACCCCGAACGGAACGAAAAGGAGACGAAAATGACCGACAAGCTTCCCATGGGACGCGCCGCTTACGAGAAGCTGCTCGCCGACCTGGACAACCTGAAGAAGAACGACCGTCCGGCGATCATCGCCGAGATCGCGACCGCGCGCGCGCAAGGAGACCTTTCCGAAAACGCCGAGTACCACGCCGCCAAGGAAAAGCAGGGCATGATCGAGGACCGCATCCGCGAGATCGAGGACAAGATCGCGCGCGCCGAGGTGATGACCGCCGATCCCTCCGAGAGCCCGCACGTCATCTTCGGGGCCACCGTCTCGGTGAAAAACCTCTCGACCGGCAAGACCCTCGAGTACACCTTGGTGGGCTCCGACGAGGTGGACCCGCTGCAGGGAAAGATCTCGAGCGCCTCGCCGGTGGGCCAGAGCCTGATCGGCCGCAAGAAGGGCGACGTGGTCGAGGCCAAGCTGCCCAAGGGTCCGCTCAAGTTCGAAATCCTCGGCTACCGCTAGGAATTCGCGATGCCGGTGCAGGCGTTCACGGGCGACGACGAGTTGCGGCGGCAGGAGGCCTTGGAGGCCGAAGCCGCGCGCTGGGAGGCTTCCGATGGCGAAGCCGCCGTGCGCGAAATCCGCCACGGCGAGGAGCTCGACGCCGACGAGGTGGCCGAGTCGTACCGCACGCCCGACCTCTTCGCCCCGCGCAAGCTCATCGTCATCCGGAACTTCGACAAGGTGCGCGCCGAGGCGCGCGACCGGCTGCTCGAGGCCTTCCGCGCCGAAAGCGCGCATGCCGCGGTGCTGATCGAAGCCGAAAAGCTCGACGGAAGGCAGGCCTGGGTGCAGGCGTTGAAGAAGGCGGGGGGGCTCTTCGAGTTCAAGCTCCCGTACGGGGATAAAATCCCGGCCTGGCTGACGGAGCGCGCGGCGAAGCGCCACGGGCGAACGCTTTCACCGGCCGACGCTCGCCTGATGCACGAGATCGTGGGAGGCGACACCGGCGAGCTCGACCGCGAGCTGGAAAAGCTCGACACCTTCCTGCCCAAGGGCGCGAAGATCACGGCCGAGGCGGTGCGCGAGGTGGTGAGCCCGCTCAAGGCCCACACCATGTTCGAGTTCCAGAAGGCCGCGGGGATGCAGGACAAGGCCGCTTTTCTACGATCGTTGCGCGGCCTCCTGGCCGAGCAGGGATCGCGCGAGAGCGGCATCGGCCCGGTCGTTTTCCTCTACAACCATTTCCTGCGCCTGGCGCGCATCCGTGCCATGCTCGACGAGGGCGCCGACAAGCAGGAAATCCTCGCTGCCGTCAAGGTCAACCCCTACATCTTCGACAAGGAGGGCTACGTCGAACAGGCCCGCAAGCGCAGCCTGGCCAAGTGGAAGAGGGTGCTGGCGCGCCTCGCGGAGTTCGAGCGCGAGATGAAGCGGGGACGCTACGCGGAACGCTTCGAGATCGAGACGATGCTGGCGAGCGTGGTGGGGTGAGGAGAGGGGGCGGGATTCTTCGGAATCGGATCGCTGGACGGTTCGGGAGGCAACAATGCAACAATAGAACAGTATGACAATGAACACAGATCTTTTGCCATCGGCGACTTGTGTTCCAATGTTCTATTGCTGCACTGTTCTATTGTAGTTCTGCATTTTCCCAAACCATCCGAAAGCTTCGTCTGCAAAGATTCCCGAACCACCCGAAAGCTTTGTCCACGAAGAATCCCGAACCATCCGAAAGCTTCGACCGCGAAGCATCCCGAACCCCGAAGGACAGACCCGAATCGTTCCCCCCTACCTCCGTCCCCTCCCCTCCCCGTACTTCCGCTCCGTCTCCCGCATCTCCGCGTAGATGTCGAGGAACTCCGCCACCCACTCGGGATTCGCCGCGGCCACGCGGCGCAGCGTTTCCTCGAGGGCGCGATAGTCGTTGTAAGGGCCCTCGGGCCGGGCGTCTTCGCCGGCGCGTGGAGAAGCCTTCCATCCCCGGAACAGTCCGGCGCGGCGGCGGTAGCGCGCCGCGCGCAGGAGTCGCTCCACCAAGCGGCGGCGCATGCCGCCCAGCTGCGCCTCGCCCGCGCCCTGCAGCGCCTC
Source organism: uncultured Fibrobacteria bacterium (assembly GCA_965652255.1). Lineage (GTDB taxonomy): Bacteria > Fibrobacterota > Fibrobacteria > UBA11236 > UBA11236 > UBA11236. The sequence goes on from CBFGVC010000004.1 coordinate 9,908, forward strand.
GCGCACCGCGTCGCGCTCGGCGGCCGGAAGCCGATCGGCATGGCGATCCAGCAGCGCGAGGATGCCCTCGCGCAAGGCGCCCTCGCGGCGCAAGGCCAGCGCGGCGAAGGCGGCGACCTTGTCGCCGGAGGGCGATGCCGATGACGTCGGAGCCGAGGGTGAAAGCGCAAGCGCCGCGAGTTCCGCCTCGACCCGCTCCCGGCAGCGCGCCGCGAGGAGATCCCGGCCCTGTTCGCCGGCCTCGCGTCCCTGGCGGATCATCGACTGGAACCAGCCCCGCCGATGCTCCGGGACCCCGGCGCGCGCGCGCGCCTCGAGCCCTTCCCAGTCCGGCGCCGCTGTCATCTCAGGCCCGCGTCCCTTCGTTTCCGTTTCCGTTCGTGTCCGCCTCCGCGACCGCGGCATCGCGCGATCCGGCCTGGTCCAGCGCTTCCAGCAAGGATTCCTGCGCCTTGAGGGCGGTATCCTCGATCAGCTCGGCCGAACGCTCCTCGAAGGAACGGATGGTCTCGTCCATGCGCAAAAGCAGCGCCTCCTGCCCTTGGGCATAGGAAGCCAGCGATTGCAGGCGGTCGAGCAGGCCGCCCAGGCCCGCGTGGAACATGTCCACCGTGGCGCGCCATTCGGCCTGCAACGCGGCGGCCTCGTCTCCTCCCTTGCGCACGGCCTCGAGCGCCTCGCCGATGCGACCCGCCGCGGACGACAGGCTGCCCAGCCACTCCTCGGCGCGGGCAGCGTTCTCGCGCAAGCGCTCGCCCGCCTGACCCGAGAACTCGCGCAGCGCGTCGCCTTGCGCCTTGAGGCTCTCTTCCCACTTCGACGCCAGCGCGCCGGTGAGGTCGCCGACCTTCGCGAGATGCGCCTCGAAGGCCGCGTCCTGCGCGCGGCGCGAATCTTCCCACTTCGCGGCGACGGCGTCCGTGAGCGCGCCGGTCTTGCCGAGGTGCGCGTCCAGCGCCTCGCGAAGGGCGCGGGCCGAGTCGGCGGCGATGTTTTGCAGGGCGGCGCGGCCTTCGCTGTCTCGCGACTCGGCGCCCGCGAGCACGGCCTCGCCTTGCGCCTTGAGGCGGTCGAGCGCGGCGGTCGAGGACTTCGCCCACTCGTCCTGCGCGGCGCGCAGCGACGCGACGGCCTCGGAAGTGGCCCTCAGGATCGACGCACGCTCATCGCGATCCTGGCGCAGCGCGTCGGAGAGCCCGCCGAGGGAGGCGGCGATGCGGTCCGAAAGGGCGGGCGCGAGCGGCGCGAACCCCGTGCGCATGCCATCCTCGAGCGCCTCGCGAAGTTCGCGCGCCTGCCGCTCTTGGTCGGCGCGACGGCCCGCGGCCTCGCGCTCGGCCACCCTCACGCTCTCTTCCATGAGGGCGCGGGGCATGTCCTGCATGCGATCCTGGAGGCGGTCCACCGAGTCCTGCAGTCCCTGCTGGCTGCGGCGCGCGCGCTCGTGCGCCGCGCCGAGGCTATAGGCCATGGCCGCGCTGAGAATGCCCAGGATGCCGGTGATGAAATACGCGTCGGCCCGCGCGGGCCGCTTGATGGCGAGGCGCTGGGTGCCGAGCCAGAAGCACACGGCCGCCATGACGAGCGCGCTCCAGAAAAAGACCCGGTACGGGCGTCCCGGGGATTTCGTGTCCACCGGTGCGGGGGTCGGGACGGGCGCGGTCGAATCGGGCGTCTCTTGCATGCTATCCTCTCGTTTTCGGCTGGAAGCGTCTCCGGACGGCCGGAGCGGGGTGAAATCTAGTCTCCGGGCCCCTAAAAGGAGCGAAGAGAGGGGAGCTTGGAGCACCCGGCAAAACATGCGGAAATCAATGCTTCCTCGCTGTCCTCTCCCCGCTCCCCGCCCCCGTGACTTAGTATTTCACCGACGAACCGCCCGCAGCGAAGCCCGACACCAAATCGTCGCCATGGACATCCCCTTTATTTCGTTGTCTTCCCGCCATCCCGCCCTCCTGAACGGACGCGTGGGCGAGGCGTGGAAGGCATGGTCGGCCGACGAGGTGACCGATCAGGTCCGGAGAATGGCCGCGGGCTTGCGCGCCTTGGGATTGCGCCCCGGCGGAACGGTGGGCATCCTCGCGGATCCCTCTCCCCATTGGGTCATGATGGATCTCGCCATCCTGACCGCCGGAGGCGTCTCGGTCCCGCTGTTCGCGAACATCTCCCCCGAGAACCTCGAGTACCAAATCCGTGATTCGGGCATGCGCTTCGTGTTCGCGGGGGCGCAAAAGGATCTCGAGCGCATCCGGGGCCACGCGGGATCGCTGGATACGATCCTCACGCTCGCGCCCGCCGCCGACGGGGGGAGCCTGTCGTGGGACGACGCGCTCCTCCCGTCGGCGGCGGGCAAGCCCCTCGGAACCCCGGCTCGCGACCTCGCCGACGCCCAGCCGTATCCGCCGGGGGCGCCGGCGACCATCGTTTACACCAGCGGCAGCACGGGGTTCCCCAAGGGCGTGGTCCTCACGCGCGCGAACTTCGAGGCGCAGGTGCGCGGCGCCAGGGAGCGCTTTCCCCTTACGCCCGAGGACGACGTCGCGCTCTCGGTGCTGCCGCTGGCGCACGTCTTCGAGCGCATGACGGTCTACTTCTACCTCTCGGTGGGGTGTCCGGTTTACTTCGCCGACGATCCGAAGCGGCTGGGCGAGTACTTGCGCGAGGTGCGCCCCACCGCGCTCACCGCCGTGCCGCGCCTGCTCGAGAAGGTGCAGGCCAAGATGCTGGCGGGGGCGGACGCGGCCAAGGGACCGCGCGGGGCGCTGGCCCGCGCGGCGATGCGCGCCGCGATGACGCGCGACCCCGAGGCTCCGCCGCGCTTCGACCCCCTGCACCGCCTGTTCGACACGCTCGTTTACTCGCGCCTGCGCAAGGCGATGGGCGGCCGCGTCCGCTATCTCATCAGCGGCGGCGCGGCGCTGCCCGTTCCCGTGGGACGCTTCTTCCTGAACCTGGGCGTGCCGCTCTACGAGGGTTACGGGATGACGGAGTGCTCCCCCGTGATCACCGCCAACGCGCCCGGCCGGTCGCGCCTCGGCACCGTGGGCAAGCCCTTCCCGGGCGTCGAGGTGGCCCTCTCCGACGAGGGGGAGATCCTCGTGCGCGGAGCGGGCCTGATGAAAGGCTACCTCGGGCGCGAGCGCGAGACGCGCGAGGTGCTCGGGGAGGACGGCTGGCTGCGTAGCGGCGACCTCGGCGAATTCGACGCCGACGGCTACCTGAAAATCAAGGGCCGCAAGAAGGAACTGTTCAAGACCTCCACGGGCGAATACGTCTCGCCCGTCCCGCTCGAGGCCGCGCTCACCGCCCACCCGCTCATCGAATCGGCCGTCGTGATCGCCGATGGCCGCAAATTCGCCTCATGCCTGATCGTCCCCGACTTCGAGCGCCTCGCGGCATTCGCGGCCGAGCACGGAATCGTGGACGCGGATCCGGGGGGGCTTCTTCGCCACCCGACCTTCGTCGGGGAAATCTCCGCGGCCGTGGCGGCGGCGGGAAACGGCCGGAACCCTTGGGAGAAACTGCGGAAGTTCCGGATCCTCGAGGAACCGTTCTCGATCGAACGGGGCGAGATGACCCCGACGCTTAAGGTCAGGCGGCACGCGGTCGAAGCGAGGTACGCCAAGGAGATCGGGGAGATGTACGAGGAGCAGGGGGAAAGGTGACGGAGGACGGGTAACGGGTAACAGCAATTTCAAAAAAAGTCTTCGCTGTTGGCCGTTACCCGTTAGCCGTTAGCCGTCACCTCATAACCCCCAAGCCCCCGAAGATACAAGTCCCATTTCCGCCCGTAGTGCTCCAGCATCGCCAGCGTCATCGCCTCGGCGACATGCGAGAGCGCGCGCATGAAGCCCGACCAGCCGTTGGCCGACGGGCTGTGGCGGACCCAGGGAACGAGCGTGCCGCGAACCAGCGCCTCGGGGCCGGGGAATACCCGCGTCTCCCAGCGCTGCGCGGCCTGGATGAAGGCTTCCTCGGCCAATTCGCCTAGCGAAAGTCGCATTTTCTTCCACGCCTCGAACTCCGCGTCGCGCAGCGTCGCCTCCAGCGCGGGCAAAAGGCGCGTCGCGTCGTCGTCGACGCGCACGGCCGCCGCATGCCACTCCGCCGCGAAGGAAGCTTCGAAAGCCTGCAGTCGCCCGCCGATCGAGGCCCACTGGCGGGCGCAGTCGGTCGCCATGTCGTGGCCCGTCTGCAGGTAGAGCATGCGCGCTTCCTGCCGTCCCCCCTTGCCGGCCAGTACCACGCCGCTTTCGGCGCTTCCGGCGCTTTCGCCTCCTTCCGCGACTTCACCGGCGTGCGGAACGATCCACTGGTTGCGGTTCAGGAAAGGAAGCAGCGACTGAGGCGTGAGGCGAAGCTCCCAGCGCTCGCGGAACTCGGCGTACTTCAGCTTCGTGTCGCGGGCGAGATCGTCGAGCACGCGATGCACCCCGCGCGCGATGGCCGGCGCCGCCGGGGCGCGGGCCGCATCCGCGCGGTCGACCAAGGTGCGCAGCAGCAAGGTGTGGCGCGGCTCCATCCACCCCGCGAGCCGCGCCAGCGCGGCGCGCACATCGTTCGGATCCGTCGCCCGCTCCGCTTCGCGCGGCGCGCGCGCCTTGCCTTGGGGCCTCCCGACAGCCGGCGCCGCGGGAATCAGGGCCCGGAAGGGAGCGAGGGATTTGTCGAGGGAACGGGACAAGGAGTGGAGGGTGCGTAGTGGATTGTGGGTAGTGGGTTGTGGGTAGTGGGTGGTGGGTGGTGGGTAGTGGGTGGTGGGTGGTCGGTAGCGGGTCGTGTGCGGAAGCGCCGAGCGTATGAGCGGGGAGGAAGGTCGAGGGAAAGGTCGGAAGGGTCGGAAGGGTCGGAAAATCCTCGGATCGATCCACTACCCCCTACCCACCGGCCGCCACATCCTTCCTAGATCAATCCCTTGTACGCCGCGGCGTCCATCAGCTCGCCGGTGTCGCCCGTGACCTTGATCTTCAAAATCCACCCTTTCCCGTACGGATCGGAGTTGATCACGCCCGCGTCGCTGGCGAGGTCGGCGTTCACCGCCTCCACCGTACCCGAGACGGGAGCATACAACTCGGCCACGGTCTTCACGGCCTCGATCGTGCCGAAGCTCTCGCCGGCCTTCACCGTGGCCCCCACCTTGGGCATCTCCACGAACACGATGTCGCCCAACTCGCGCTGGGCGTGGTCGGTGATGCCCACGGTAGCTACTCCGCCCTCGACGAGGGCCCATTCGTGATCCTTGGTGTATTGAAGATTCTCGGGTACTGCGGACATGGCGTTCTCCTTGGCAGGGGAAAATAGTTTCTTCGGGAGGAAACCTTGTTGGTCCGGAGTCGGGTGTCGGGAGCCCGAAAAAGAACCCAAAGCCCCGAACCGGGACCAAACGTATGGAATCCCCGAGCCGATGTGTCTTCCATGCGTTCGCTCCCGACACCCTACTCCCGCCTCCCTACCCCTCCTACCTTTCTCCCTGATGCCTGAAACCTCCGAAGCCACCGACACCTTCTGGCCCCGGATCCTCCCGGGACCCGTCGCCGTGCTCGGCTACGGCGTCGAAGGGCGCAGCACGCTGCGCCACCTGCTGCGCCGCGGCGCGCGCGACGTCGTGGTGCTCGACAAGGCCGCGCCGAACGATCCCCTGCCCGAGGGCGCAAGGGGAATCTTCGGCCCCGGCTACCTGGATGGACTCGGGGAGGTCGCGGTCGCCTTCCGCGCACCGGGCGTGCGCCCCCTCGTCCCGCAAATCGAAAGCTTCATCGCGCGGGGCGGAATCCTCACCTCGCAGGTGGAGGCGGCCATCGCCCTCGCGGGACGCGAACGCGTTGTGGGCGTCACGGGAACGCTCGGAAAGGGCACCTGCTGCTCGCTGCTTTCGGCGATGCTTGCGGCCGCGAAGATTCCCCACCGCCTCGCCGGCAACATCGGCCTGCCCCCGCTCGACGCGCTGGATGCATTCAGCGACCTTCCGCCGGGCGCGCTCCTGCTCCTCGAGCTCAGCAGCTTTCAGCTCTCGACCTTGCGCGAAAGCCCGCGCGGCGCGGTGGTCTTGCGCACCACCACGGAGCATCTCGACTGGCACGCCTCCCGCGACGAATACTGGGATCACAAGGCCAACCTCGTCCGCCGCCAGACGCCGGACGATTTTTGCGTGTACTACGCCGATGCCGAAGGCTCCGCATGGATCGGAGCCTTGGGGAAGGGCAGGAAAATCGCGGTGGGCTCCTCCGGGGTCGTGCGCATTTCCCGGGACGCGCTGGAGGCCCCGGGGCCCGGGCTTCGCCTCCGGCTCGCCGAGACGCCCCTGACGGGCGCATTCAACCTGGAGAACCTCGCCGCCGCCGCCGCCGCCGCGATGGAGCTGGGTGTCTCGCCGGAAGCGATCGCGGCGGCCGCGCGCGCCTTCGCGCCGCTCGAGCACCGGCTTGAACTGGTGCGCGCCGCCTCGTCGGATCGGGGCCGCCTGCGGTACTACAACGACTCGTACGCCACGCGGCCCGAGGCCGCCCTGGCCGCGGCGCGCGCGCTCGCGGACGACGATCTCGGGCTCATCCTCGGCGGCTCGGAGAAGTTCGCCGACTTCGGCGAGCTGGCGGCGGGGCTCGCCGCCCTGCCGCGATTGCGCGCGATCGCGCTCATCGGGCACACGGCCGAAAGGCTCGAGGGGGCGCTGCGCGAGGCCGGGGCGATCGACGGAAAGGCGACGAGGGCATGGCGGCGCTGCGCCACGCTCGAGGAAGCCGTGGAATTCCTGCGGTCTAAAATCCCGGCGGGCTCGATCCTGCTCTCGCCCGCCTGCGCGTCGTTCGGGTTGTTCCGCGACTACAAGGAGCGCGGCAAGGCCTTCAAGCGTATCGTCGCCGCGCTTTAGCCGGGCAAGCGCGGCGGGCGGCGAATCCGCCCTAGCGCATCAAGTGCAAGGGCGGGGGCGGCTCGTAATCCTTTTTCGGGGCGCGCAGGCGCGAGAGCACTTCCCCGGCGGCTTGCCGCGCGAGGTGGCGCGTCGCGAACATCGCGGGCGCGTTGTCCCTGGCATTGCCCTCCCAGGTCCACTCGGCCCGCTGCTCGCTGGAAGCCTTGGAGCCCTTGGAGTCTTGGCGCGCGCCGGTCAGGACGAATGCGGCATAACCGCCCGAGCGGCCGTATCCCGGCTGCAGGTGCTTCACGGTCAGGCGCGCCGTCACCGCCGCCCCGGCGCTGTCGGGCGCCTCCTCCTGGCCGCGCAGGAACAGGCCATAGCGGATCTCGGCGTCGAGTTCCTTCTCGACCGCGTCGGGATCGAGACCCGCGCGCGAAAGCCCGGCGCGCACGGTGGAGTCGAACGGCGCCACCGTCAGGAACAGGCGCTCGTTGGGCGCGACGTTCACTGCGGGGCCCGAGGTGCCCGGGAAAAGCGCGGCGCATCCGGGGAACAAGGCGGCCAACGCCGCGGAAAGGACGAGACGAAAGGAACCCGTACGGAATTTCAGCATGGCCGAAAGATACGATGTTCTAATTTCTCCCGCATGGCCTTGCGCATCAACCGCGTATATACCCGCGCCGGAGACGACGGGAAAACCGCCCTGCTGGGCGGCAAACGCGTTCCCAAGGATCATCCGCGGGTCGAGGCGTACGGATGCATCGACGAGGTGAACGCCCTCATCGGCGCATGCCGCGCCGCGCTCGCCGCCGAGAAAAGGCTTCGCGGGAAGCGCGAACTCGATGCGTTCCTTCGCTCGGTGCAAAACCGGCTGTTCGATTGCGGCGGCGCGCTTTCGGCATCCGGGGGCAAAACCTGGAAGGGCTTGCCGCTGCCCGGGGCGGAGGACCTCGCCGCGCTCGAAGAATCCATGGATGCCATGAACCGCGCCCTGCCGCCGCTCTCCTCCTTCGTCCTGCCCGGAGGCTCGGCCGCCAACGCGTGGCTGCACCTTTGCCGCACCGGCTGCCGGAGGGCCGAGCGGCGCGTCGTGGGGTTGTCGCGCCGCGAGTCCGTCCCTCCCGAAATCATCCGCTACCTGAACCGGCTTTCGGATTGGTTCTTCATCGCGGCGCGACACGTCTCGGCGCGCACGGGCGCGCCGGAAACGCTGTGGGAGTTCCCCCTGCGAGGCAAGGGCGGGGAGAAAGCGAAGAAGAAGTAGCCGCGAAAGAACGCAAAGCACACAGGGGGGGAAACCGCCCAAAACCCGTTTCGCTTCCTTTGCGCTCTTGCGTTCTTTCGCGGCCGATTTTCCGCGTTGCCCTACCGCCTTGAGATGAACGGGTTCCCCTCGGGGTAAAAGCGCAAGAGCCAATCCGCGGCTTGCGTGATTCCGATGCGCGGCACGGCGCGGATGGCTCCCGGATGCCAACCCGACTCGGGCGCATAAAGCCTCAGATCGCCGCGCGCGAGCGATACGCCGTTCTGTTCCGGGAGCAACCCCAATGCCTCCGCGAGGCGCCCGGGCCCCGAGCACAAGAGGCGCGGCTCCTCGATGCCGCGCCGCCTGCGCATCAAGCCGATCCCCTCCAACGGCTCCAGCGCGCGCACCAGCACCGCCTCCCCCACCTTCCTCTCCGCGGTGACGACGTTGAAGCACAGGTGCACGCCATAGATACGATAGATGTAAGCGCGGCCGGGAGGCCCGAACATCGCGGCGTTGCGCGCGGTCATGCCGCGGCTCGCGTGGCATGCCGGATCGTCGCGGAGGTAGGCTTCGGTCTCGACGATGCGTCCCGCCGTCACGCCTTCGCGGGTCCGGTGAAGCAAGACGGCCCCCAGCAACGCCTTCGCCGCCGCGACGGTGTCGCCGGCGAGGATCTCAAGCGGAAAGGCGCGAGGCATGGGACGAAATAGAACAATGCGGCAATGGAACAATGCCCTCGCCCCGCCAAGGAAAAAGTCCCGTGTTCATTGTTGCACTGTTCCATTGCCGCATTGTCTTCCCCGAACCCACGAAGGATCGGCTCCCCTCTCCATCCTCGCGCAGCGTTGGATGGAGAGCCTGCCCCGGCGCAGGCCGGGGTGAGGCGCGTAGCGACGAGGCTTCGACCGCGAAGGATCCCCCCAACGGCCTACTACTTTTCCCCCCATGGATTCCCTCAAGGTCACCGCTCTCTCCCATCCCTGGCTCCGGTACGAGTTCCTGGGCAACTCCGCCCGTGCCTATCTCTACTCGCTGGCCTTCATCCTCGTCGGCTGGATGGTCATCGTCGTCCTCGACCGCGTCATCCTGCGCCGCATGATGAAAGTGGCCGAACGCACGGAATCCGGTTTCGACGATTTCCTCGTGCTTTCGCTCAAGAGCTTCGGCGTCCCGGCCCTGTACGCCATCGTGTTCTACCTCGGCGTGCGCGAGCTCTCGATGCGCGAAGCCGTGGCCAAGGCCCTGCAGCTGGGCGTCTATGCGTGGGTGGCCGTGAACGCCGTGCGCTTCCTCTCCAGCCTGTTCCAGACCCTGCTGGAGCGCCACATGGAAAGCCGGGCCGAATCCACGGTCGTCGCCGAGCAGGAAAAGAAAAGCGTGCGCGGCATCCTGGTCTTCATCAAGATCGTCCTGTGGGCGCTCGCGTTCATCCTCGTGATGGACAACCTGGGCCTGAGGGTCACCACCTTCGTGGCCGGCCTCGGCATCGGCGGCATCGCCATCGCCCTGGCCGCGCAGGCGATTCTCGGCGACCTGTTCTCCTACTTCGTGATCTTCTTCGACCGCCCGTTCCAGGTGGGGCACTTCATCAAGATCGGGAACTTCATGGGCGAGGTGGAGAGCATCGGCATCAAGACCACGCGCCTGCGCAGCCTCACCGGCGAAACCATCGTGATGTCGAACAAGTACCTCACCGACAACCAGGTGCAGAACTTCCGGCTCATGACGCGACGCCGCATGACCATGGCCTTCGACGTGGAGTACAGGACGTCCGGCGCCTCCCTCCGCGAAATCCCCGGGATCGTCGGCGGCATCCTCCAGGGCCTGACGAACGCCCGGCTCGACCGCTGCCACTTCAAGGAGTTCGTGGACTCGGGCCTGCGCTTCGAGCTGATCTACTTCGTCGAGGTTCCGGAGATGCTCGCGGCCATGAACATCCAGCAGGAGGTGAACCTGCGGCTCAAGGAAGAACTGGAAAAGCGCGACATCGCGTTCGCCTTCCCCACCCGGACGTTGCACATGGCGCCTTCCGCGGCGACAGGCCCGGCCGCGTCGACCGGATCCCCCGCGAAGAGGACCGGCGAAGGGGCGGCGGCGGAGAACACCCTCCCGGCATCCTGACCGGCTTGTCCGCCCGCCTTCTCATGGAAGCTTTGGACGGAAACATCCGTCTTGGGAAATTCCTGGTAAAGTTTCCGTTCAATTTCCTCGAAAATTCCGTTTTATTCCCAAGTTGCTTCGATGAAACCTGATTGAAACATCCATGAAATGTCGAGTGGGTCAATTTTCGGGAGAAGGCGGGAAAATCCCGCCCGCAACGCAACCGAAATGAAAAGGAAACGCATGCTGCAGCACGGAGTTTCGACATTGTTGCTCCTCATGGCGATCTCTTCCCCCGCGGATACCGTGGTGATCCGGCCCGGCGAGGGGGCCACCTTCCGGAGCGAATCCGGGGACGCCTCACTCACGATCGGCGGCAGGCTGCAGGCGCGGCACACCTACGTGGAAAGGGGCGTCGACTCGAGCTACTTCCACCTTCCGCGCGTCGAGCTTTCGCTCAAGGGCGCGGCCTACCGGGCCTGGACGTGGGAGTTCATGGCCGACTTCGGGAAGAAGGAAAAGGCGACGATCAAGGACGCCTTCGTGGAGCGCGCCTTCGGGGAGTCGCTGAGCCTGCGCTTCGGCCAGCACAAGGTGGGTTTCGACCGGCAGCAATCCGAGTCGTCGGGTCGCCAGACCTTCGCCGAGGCGAGCATCGCGACGAGCGCCTTGGGGAAGGGCCGCGACCTCGGCGTGCAGCTGAACGGCGCCGTGGCGAACAAGCGGCTGCGCTACAACGCGGGTCTCTACAACGGAACCGGCGAGGGAACGCCCAACACGAACACGGGCCACATGGCGGTGGGCCGCCTGTCGTTGCAACCGCTGGGCGACTTCGGCGTCACGCAGGGCGACCTCGGCATCACCTCCAGGCCGCTCGTCGCGCTGGACGCGGCCGGCTACCTCAGCCAGGACGACGGCGGATCGCCGGACGGGACCATGGGCGTCGCCGTGGGCGGCGGCGTGCGCTTCCGGGGTCTTTATGCCGTCGGCGAGTACCTGCGCAGCCAAACCTCCGCCGACTCGGCGTCGAGCGGCTACTACGCGCAACTCAACTACATGGTGATTCCCGGGCTTCTGCAGTTGGCGGCGCGGTATGCCGCGCTCGACCCCCACGAAGACGCGGGGGACGACGCGCGCACGGAAACGACCCTGGGCGTCAACGTCTTTTTCAACAACGCCGGGCACAGGCTCAAGCTCACCGGCGACGCGTCGATCCTCACCGACGAGGCGATCGCCGGGTCGGACAACCCCGTCATCCGCACCCGCCTCCAGTTCCAGGCCGATTTCTGAAACCTTTAACGACCCACGCACAGACCGCACAGAGGAGCCCCATGAACTTTCGCAACCGTTTCCTGACCGCCGCCCTCGCGGCGGCCTTTTTGGCCGCCCCCCACGCCGCGCGCGCCGACGTCACCGGCGCCGGCGCCACCTTCGTGTTCCCCGCCATCGCGGCGTGGTCCAGCGAATACAACAAGCGGACCGGGGTCAAGATCAACTACCAGTCCATCGGCTCGGGCGGCGGCATCGCCCAGATCAAGGCCGGCACGGTGGACTTCGGCGCCACCGAGCGCCCGCTCTCCGATGAGGAACTGAAGCAGTTCAACCTGCTGCAATTCCCGGTGGTGATCGGGGGCATCTCCGTGGTCGTCAACATCCCCGGCGTGAAGTCCAAGGACCTGAAGTTCACCGGCGACATCCTGGCCGACATCTACCTCGGCAAGATCAAGACCTGGGACGACGCCCGCATCAAGGCGCTGAACCCGGGCGCCAAGCTTCCCTCGGCGCGCATCACCGTGGTGTCCCGCTCCGACGGCTCGGGCACCACCTTCGTGTGGACCAACTTCCTCTCCAAGGCCAGCCCGGAGTGGAAGGAAAAGGTCGGCGAGGGCACCTCGGTCTCCTGGCCCACGGGCGTCGGAGGCAAGGGCAACGAAGGCGTCGCCAACTACGTGAAGCGCATCCGGAATTCCATCGGCTACGTCGAGTACGCCTACGCCCTGCAGAACAACCTCACGTACGGCCTCGTGCAGAACGCCGACAAGACGGCCTTCCTCGCCCCGTACCAGGATCACTTCCAGGCCGCCTCCGCCGACGCCGACTGGGCCAAGGCCTCCGACTTCCGGCTCATCCTCACCCAGCAGCCGGGCGCGAAGAGCTACCCCATCACCGGCGCGGTGTGGATCATGATGCACAAGACGCCCAAAAATCCGGCCCAGGCGCGCCAGTCCATCGAGTTCTTCCAGTGGACGCTCACGGAAGGACAAAAAATCGCCTCGGACCTGCACTACGTTCCCCTCCCGGAGTCCACGGTGAAACTGATCCGCGCCTACTGGAAGAAGGAATTCCGCGACGAGTCGGTGAAGGCCGTCATTCGTTAGAAACGAAGGCCATGGCTTCCCCGGACGCCATGGCGTCCGGGGAATGCTACCATTGACGCCACGAACGCCACGAAAGCGCCAATGAAGTTCAGGAATCCGTTCGACACGACCTCGCTCGCGCAAACGCGCGGGCTCGACACCGCCTTCCGCTGGACCACCTACGCCTGCGGGGCGGGCGTCCTCCTCCTCTTGCTGAGCATCTTCGCCGTGCTTTTCCACGGCGGCTGGCCCGCCTTCCGGGAACTGGGCCTGGGGTTCTTCACCAAGGCGAAATGGGATCCGGTCCAGCTCGATTTCGGCGTCCTGGCGCCGGTGTACGGCACGCTGGTCAGCTCCGCCATCGCCATCCTCATCGCCGTGCCCGTGAGCCTGGGCATCGCGCTGTTCATCTCGGAGCTGGCGCCCGCCTGGCTCAAGCAGCCCGTGAGCACGGCCATCGAGCTTTTGGCCGCCATCCCGAGCATCATTTACGGCATGTGGGGGCTCTTCGTGTTCGCGCCTTTCTTCGCCGACCACCTGCACGATCCCCTCGAGAGGACCTTCGGGTCGATTCCCGTCGTCGGGGCCTTGTTCACCGGGCCGCCGCTCGGCATCGGCATGCTGCCCACCGGGATCATCCTGGCCATCATGATCACCCCCTTCATCTCGTCGATCATGCGCGACGTGTTCATGGCCACGCCGGGAATCCTCAAGGAATCGGCCTACGCCATGGGCTGCACGATGTGGGAAGTGGCCCGCAACGTGACCTTGCCCTACACGCGCCTCGCGGTGACGGGCGGGATTTTCCTCGGCCTCGGGCGAGCCTTGGGCGAGACCATGGCGGTGACCTTCGTCATCGGCAACACCCACAACCTGAACATCTCGCTGCTCGAGCCGGGCACGAGCATCGCGGCGACGCTCGCCAACGAGTTCGCCGAGGCCTACTCGCCGCTGTACGTCTCGGCGCTGATCGCCTTGGGCCTCGTGCTCTTCCTCATCACCTTCACCGTGCTCGTCCTCGCGCGCCTCATGCTCGCGCGGCTGAACCGCATGGAGGGCAAGGCCGCGTGACCTCCGCCACCTCCTCCCGCGACCCCAAGGTCGCGCGCGCCCTGTACCGCCGCCGACAGGTGGTCGACGCCCTCGTGCGCGGAACCGCCGTCGCCACCACGGTCTTCGGCATCTTCTGGTTGGGCTGGATCCTCCTCACCATCTTCCAGCACGGCCTCGAGGGCATGCGCCTCGGGATCTTCACCGAGATCACCCCGCCGCCGGGCGTGGAGGGCGGCGGGCTCAAGAACGCCATCGTCGGAAGCCTTATCATCCTCGCGATCGCCATCGCCTTGGGCACGCCGCTGGGAATCCTGGTGGGGACCTTCCTGGCCGAATTCGGCCGGGGGACCAAGCTGGCCGACCTGGTCCGCTTCATCAGCGAGATCCTGCTGAGCGCGCCCTCCATCGTGATCGGCCTTTTCGTGTACACCTTGCTGGTGCGGCCCATGGGGCACTTTTCGGGCCTCGCAGGCGGCATCGCGTTGGCCATCATCATGCTCCCGGTGATCATTCGCACCACGGAGGAAATGCTGCGGCTGGTGCCCGGCAGCCTGCGCGAGGCCGCGCTGGCCTTGGGGGCCCCCTACTGGATGGTGGTCACCCGCGTCGCCTATCGCGCCGCGCTGCCCGGGATCGTCACGGGCGTCCTGCTGGCGCTGGCGCGCGCCGCCGGGGAAACGGCCCCCTTGCTGTTCACGGCGCTCAACAACCAGTACTGGAGCGCCGACCTTCTCAAACCCATGGCCAACCTGCCCATGGTGATCTTCCAGTTCGCCATGAGTCCCTACGAGCAATGGCATCACCTCGCCTGGGCCGGGGCCCTGCTCATCACCTTGGGCATCCTCATCCTCAGCGTGGGGGCCCGGGCCTATCTCTCCAAGAAAAGGCAGTCCGCATGACCCCGAACGAAACCCGCGCGGAGGAAACGAATCCCAAGATCCGCGTGCGGAGCCTCGATTTCTTTTATCGCGACTTCCGCGCCCTGCACGGGATCGACATCGGGATTCCCGAGCACAAGGTCACGGCCTTCATCGGCCCCTCGGGTTGCGGAAAGTCAACGCTCCTGCGCTGTCTCAACCGCATGTATTCCCTGTATCCGGGGCAACGCGCCGAGGGAGAGATCCTCCTGGACGGCAAGAACATCCTCGCCCCGGGAACCAACCTGAACCAGCTGCGCTCCCGCGTGGGCATGCTGTTCCAGAAGCCCACGCCGTTCCCGATGTCGATCCACGACAACATCGCCTTCGGCATCCGGCTGTACGAGCGGCTCGGGAAGGCGGAGATGAGCGACCGCATCGAGCAGGCGCTCCGGCAGGCGGCGCTGTGGGACGAGGTCAAGGACAAGCTCGGCAACAGCGGCCTGAGCCTCTCCGGCGGGCAGCAGCAGCGGCTGTGCATCGCCCGGACGATCGCCGTGCGCCCCGAGGTGATCCTGCTCGACGAGCCCACCTCGGCGCTCGACCCCATCTCCACCGCCAAGATCGAGGAGCTGGTGTACGAGCTCAAGGATTCCTACACCATCGTCATCGTCACCCACAACATGCAGCAGGCCTCGCGCGTGAGCGACCGCACGGCCTTCTTCTACCTGGGAAAGCTTATCGAGTCCGGGACGACGGAGAAGATCTTCACCTCGCCCTCGGAGAAGCAAACCGAGGACTATATTACGGGAAGGTTCGGGTAGCGCCATGGAACGACACTTCGAGAAATCCCTCAACCGGCTCGGCGACACCTTGCGCGAGATGGTCTCGCTGTGCGACGAGAGCCTCGCCGCGGCGGAGCGCGCCTTCGTCGAGGGGAACGCCCAGGCCGCCGAGCCCGCCTTCCGCAACGAGCGGCGCATCAACCAGCTGGAGCTCGAGATCGACCACGAGGTGGTGGACGCCTTCGCGCTCTATCAGCCCGTAGCGGTGGACCTGCGCTACATCCTCGCCATCTTCAAGATCAACAACGACCTGGAGCGCATCGGCGACCACGCGGTGAACATCGCCCAATCGGCCGTCACTTGCACGGGCTCCCCCCTGCCCACCCGGCTCGACCTCCCGCGCATGTTCGAGCTGACGCGGGGCATGTTCAACGACGCCTGCCGCGGCTTCTTCGGCAAGGACATGCAAACCGCGCGCCTGGTGCTCGAGGCCGACGACATGGTGGACAACCTCAACAAGTCCACCTCGCGCGAGGCCGTGCAGATGGTGAAAAGCGGCGCCTTGAGCCTCGAGACCGCGCTGGAGCTGATGCGCATCGCGCGCAACCTGGAGCGCATCGGAGACCTCTCCACCAACATCGCCGAGGAAGTGATGTTCCACGTGCAGGCGAAGGTGATCAAGCACCAGGGCGACGAGTAACCAACCGAAATAGAACAATGCGGCAATAGAACAATGAAACCAGGGCGGATCGAGCACTGGTCCGCGTTCATCGTTCTATTGCCGCATTGTTCTATTGCCGCATCGCCCCTCCCGAACCGTCCAGCGGAACCGCCGCGAAGATTCCCTGCCCTCAGGTTCCGCAACACTTCTTGTACTTGAGCCCGCTTCCGCAGAAGCACGGATCGTTGCGTCCCACCTCGCTCGAGGCCTTGCGGTAGGTCTCGCCCTTGACGCTGCCGTCGTCGCGCAGCGTGGCCCGGAACTTCGGCCCCACCGCCTCGGCGCACATCTGCAAGGCCCCTGCCGCCGGAAAGCGTCCGGTTTCACGAAGAAACCCGAAAAATCCCTCGAGCAAACCCGGCACCGCCCTCTTCGCGCCGATCGGCAGGTCGAGCCGCCCCATGTCTTGCAGCAGCGTCGCCTCGACGATGGCCGGGGTCAGCTCCGCCATCTCCCCCGCCCCGCGCGCGGCCGCGCGGTCGAAGAAGGCCGCGAGCGCGCTTTCGGCATGCTCCTTCGCCTCGGGAGCGAGGAAGAGGAAATGCTCCGACTCGAGGTATTCGGGAAGAAGGTCGTGAGGAGAGGGGGAGAACATGGGGAAAATCAGAAATCGGAAATCGGAAATATGAAAGGAACGCAAACCGGAACGCGGCCCCGCCCCTCGATGTGTTCTTTCCGATTTCTGATTTCCGATTTCATATTTCCTATCGCAGCCCTTCCTGCGGGCTGCTGGCGCTCCCGTACAACTTGCGCGGAATCCGTCCCGACAGATACGCCTCGCGGCCGGCCTCGGTGGCGAGGCGAAAGGCGCGCGCCATGCGCACCGGATCGGCGGCGCAGGCGATGCCGGTGTTGCACAGGAGGCCGTCCACGCCCAGCTCCATCGCGCGCGCGAGGTCGGAGGCCGTGCCCATGCCCGCGTCCACGATCACCGGGCACGAGAGCGCCTCGCGGATCATGAGGATGTTGTTCTCGTTGAGCACGCCCTGCCCGCTGCCGATGGGCGAACCCGCGGGCATCACGGCCGCCACGCCGAGATCCTCGAGCTTCTTCGCCAGCACGGGGTCGTCGCTGGTGTACACGTACACCGTGAAGTCCTCCTCCACGAGTTTCTTCGCGGCCTCGTAGGTCCCCAGCGGCTCGGGCAAGAGCGTCTTCGCGTCGGAAAGGACCTCGAGCTTGATGAGGTTCATGCCCTGCGCGCGCGCCAGCCGCGCGATCCGGAGCGCATCGTCGACGGAGTAGGCCCCCGCGGTGTTCGGCAAAAGCGCGTACTTCTTCGTGTCGATGAAGTTGAGGATGTTTTCCTCCTCGGGCCCGTCGAGCTTCACCCGGCCCAGCGCCACGGTGACCATTTCGGCGCCGGAAGCCTCATGGGCGTCCCGCATGACCTCGAAGGAGGGGTACTTCCCGGTGCCCACGATGAGGCGGGATTTGAAGGTCTTCCCCCCGATGGCGAGGGGCTTGTCTTGAATTTTGTCCTGTGCCATGCCTTAAAAATGCCTTTTTCGAAGGGAAGCAGGGGGGTAATGGACTCGGGGCGGTTGATTCCCCGGGGATGGGGAGTTATCTTTGTCCGCTCAATTTTTTCGAGAAAACCGGGGTCAGGGCCATGAAAACCGACATCCATCCGAAGTACACCATGCAGAACTTCACGTGCTCCTGCGGCAACGTGATCGAGCTGCCGTCCACCGTGGGCGGGCAGGGCATCGAAATCTGCTCGAACTGCCATCCGTACTACACGGGCAAGCAGAAGATGATCGACTCGGGCGGCCGCATCGAGAAGTTCACCTCGCGTTACACCTCCGTGGTCGGCGCCGCGCGCAAGACCCGCAAGGAAGCGCCCGCCGTCGCGGTCGCCGAGCAGCCGCTCTCGAAGACCAAGGCGAAGGCGAAGGCCAAGGCGGAAAAAGCCGAGAAGGCGGAGAAGGCCCCTGCGGCCCCCGCCGCCGAGGCTCCTGCCGAAGCACCCTCGGCCGAGTAACCCCGAGGCCCGTTCCGTGCGCGCGCGCTCCCTTCTCCTGCGCCTCCACGGGCCTTGGCTCCCGCTGCTGAACTATGAGCCCGCTCCTTCTCTGGAAGCGGGCTCTGCTTTGTCCGCCGACCCCGTAGGTAGGTCCACGAACGAACCCCCCAAGCTCGACCCCATCGGGGGCCAGGCCTTGGTCGAGGGCGTGCTCATGCGCGCGCCGGGCCGCATCGCCGTCGCCGCCCGCGCCCCGGACGGCAGCATCGCCGTCGAAGGCAGCGACTTCATCCCCTTCTCGAAGCGCCACCCGGTCCTTGGATATCCCGTGCTCCGCGGCGCGGCCTCGCTCGTCGAGGCGCTGGTGGTGGGAGGCCGCGCGTTGAACTGGTCCGCCGGCATCCAGGAAAAAGGGACCTCGGCTTCGGACGAACTGACGCTTCCCTCCAGCCTCAAGGACAAGGCGCTTTCCACCCTGATGCTGCTGGGCTCGATCGCCTTGGCCCTGGGGTTGTTCCAACTGCTGCCCTACGCCGCGGCGGCCTTCATCGCCGGCGGGACGCGCGAGAATCCCGCGAACCCGCTGCTCTTCAACGCCTCGGCGGGCGTGGTGCGCATTACGTTGCTGGTGCTCTATATGTGGGCGCTTTCCTTCCTGCCCGACGTCCGGCGGCTTTTCCAGTACCACGGCGCGGAGCACAAGTCGATCTTTTCGCACGAGCGCGGGCAGGGCCTCGCGCCGGAGGCCATCGAGGCTCAGCCGCGCTTTCACCCCCGCTGCGGCACGTCGTTCATCCTGATCGTGGCGCTGACCTGCATCCTGTTCTTTTCGGTGTTCGACGCGCTGGTGCTGCACGGCTTCGGCTACGCCTATCCGAACTTCTTCGTTCGCTTCCTGTTCCACCTGCCCTTCATTCCGGTGGTGGCGGGGCTTTCCTTCGAGCTTTTGAAGCTGTCGGCGAAGCGGCAGGATTCGGCCCTCGTGCGGGCGATGACGCTGCCGGGCCTGTGGCTGCAGCGCATCACGACGCGCGAGCCCGACCGCGGCCAGATCGAGGTGGCGATCGCATCGGCCAAGGCCGCGCTGGGTTAAGACCGGATCGTTCGGGCGACGACCTCCGTAGGGATGACGCATGCGTCATCCCTACGGAGGTCACCCCGCCCTCTCCCCCAGCTCCTCCCACCGCGCATAGGCTTCGAGAAGCTCGCGCTCCAGCGCCTCGCGCCGCGCGTTCGCGGCCTGGATATCCTCCGGCCCCTGCTTGTAGAACTCCGGCGTGTTCATCGCCGCGAGCAAGTCGGCTTGTTCCTTCTCGAGCGACTCGATCCTCGCCGGCAGGCCGTCGAACTCCCTCTGCTCCTTGAAGGACAGTTTCTTCACGGGGGCGGAAGCCTTGTCGGCGACGGGCTGCACGGTTTTCTTCGCCGTCGAGGCTTCCGTGACTGCCCGCTCCGCGGCACGCGCGTCCCGGGCCTCCTGCTGCCGCTTCCAGTCGGTCCACCCCCCCACGAACTCCTCCACCGCCCCGTCCGGGCCGATGGCCAGCACCGAATCCGCCACGTTGTCGAGGAACTCGCGGTCGTGGCTCACCAAAAGCACCGTGCCCTCGAACTCCACCAGAAGCTCCTCGAGCAGCGAGAGCGTCTCCACGTCGAGGTCGTTGGTGGGCTCGTCGAGCACCAGCACGTTGGCCGGGCGGGTGAACAGCTTCGCGAGCAGCAGGCGGTTGCGCTCGCCTCCCGAGAGCTTGCCCGCCTCGATGCGGGCGCGCTGCGGGTCGAACAGGAAGTTCTGCAGGTACGACATCACGTGCACGCGGCGTTCGCCCACCTGCACGAACTCCTGCCCGCCGCCGATGTTGTCGCGCACCGAGGCGGCCGGGTCGATCTGCGCGCGCAGCTGGTCGAAGTACAGCACCTGCAGCGAGGCCCCGAGCCGCACCTCCCCCTTCCCCGGCTTCAGTTGGCCGAGAAGCAGGCGCAGGAGCGTCGTCTTGCCCGAGCCGTTGGGGCCGAGGATGGCCACCTTGTCTCCGCGCTGGATGCGCGCATCGCAGCGCGAAATGATCGTGCGGTCCCCGTAGGCGAAGGACACGCCCTTGGCCTCCGCGACGAGGCTCCCCGAACGCGCGCCTTCCGTGACCTGGATCTGCGCCGTGCCCTGCCGCTCGCGCCTCGCCGCCCGCTCGAGGCGCTTGGCCTGCAAGGCCCGCATGCGGCCCTCGTTGCGGGCGCGGCGCGCCTTGGGGCTCCGGCGCGCCCACGCCTCCTCCTGCGCGAGCTTCTTGTCGAAGTCGGCCCACTCGCGCTCTTGCGCTTCGAGGAGCGCTTCCTTGCGGACGAGGAAGGTGTCCCAGTCGCAGGCCCAGTCGTAGAGCTTGCCGCGGTCGAGCTCGAGGATGCGCGTGGCCATTCGGCGCAGGAACGCCCGGTCGTGGGTGATGAAGAGCAGCGCCGTGCTGGTGGATTTCAGCAGGCCCTCCATCCAGTCGATGGAGGCGATGTCGAGATGGTTGGTGGGCTCGTCGAGAAGCAGCACGTCGGGTTCGGACGCGAGCGCACGCGCCAAAAGCACGCGGCGCTTTTGCCCGCCCGAGAGCGCGCTGAAGGACGCGCCGGGCTCGAGCCCCACGGTGCCGATCCAGCGCTCGGCCTCCATCTCGACCTTCCACTCTCCTTCGGCCAGGTGGTGCCTCGCGCCTTCCATCACGATCTCCGCGACGGTGCCGGGCAGGCCTTCGGGAATGTCCTGCGGCATGTGCGCGATGCGCGCGCCGGGCGTCACGATCACCTCGCCCGAATCGGGTTTTTGCAGGCCGAGCAATATCTTCAGCAGCGTGCTCTTGCCCGCGCCGTTGCGGCCGGTGAGGCAAACCCTTTCACCGGAATCGATCATGAAGGTGACGTTGTCGAGCAGCGGCGGCCCTCCGACGTGGAACGAAAGGTCGCGAAGTCCGAGAAGAGGCATGGACGACAAAGGTACCCCCGAGCGTGATCGCCGTCACCGACAGAATCCCCCCATCTTGTTACCTCTGTCCGCATGATCCACGGACGCCCCGGACACAAGGATTTGGCGGTATGGCGCGAGGGCATCGCGCTTCTGGCCGAGGTGCATCTCGCCGTCGCCCGCCTTCCCGAAGCCGGGCGCGGAGACCTCGGAGACCGCATCTACCGCAGCGCGCTCGCCGTGCCCTCGAAGATCGCCGAGGGACAGGACACCGGATCCCGCGCCGAATTCCTGGAGCATCTGCTCGCAGCGCGCGAGGCGCTGTCGGAACTCGGGACCCTGCTGGTCATGGCCGAGCAGCTGGGCTGCCTCACGCCCGTGGAACTCGAGTCCCTGGAGCAAGCCTGCATGAACGTGGCGAATCCATTGGGCGGGTTGATCGATCGCGTGCGCCGGGACGTGGGGATCCTGCGCGGGGGCAACGCCTCTCCGGCATCCTGACGCGGGCTGATTCCGCCTGCTTTCCTATCTTTCCCGCCCCTATGGAACTCCGGGCACAGGCGCTCAAGGCGCTCGAACGCTACGCCGAAATCGAGCACAAGCTGCAGAGCCCCGAGGTGCTGGGCGACATGTCCAAGGTGCGCGAGCTCTCGAAGCAACACAAGGACATGCAGGATCTCGTCGAGGCGGCGCGCAGGTACCTCGAACGTTCCTCCGAGCTGGAGAGCTGGCGCGCGGCCGTCAACGACGGATCCGACCCCGAGCTGCAGGCCATGGCCCGCGAGGAACGCGACCGGCTCGAGGCCGAAATGCCCGCCGAGGAGCAGGCGCTCCGCTTCCTCTTCATCCCCAAGGATCCCGCCGACGAGCGCGCGGCCGTGCTCGAGATCCGCGCGGGCACGGGGGGCGACGAAGCGAGCCTGTTCGCGGGCGACCTGTTCCGCATGTACGAATATTACGCCGCCACGCGCGGCTGGAGGCTCGTGGTGCTCGGCGAGAGCGAAGGCACGGTGGGCGGTTTCAAGGAAATCGTGGCCGAGGTGAGCGGCGAGGGCGTGTACGGCGTCCTCAAGTACGAAAGCGGCGTGCACCGCGTGCAACGCGTCCCCGACACCGAGACGCAGGGCCGCGTGCACACCTCCGCCGCGACCGTCGTCGTCATGCCCGTCGCCGACGAGATGGACGACATCGAGATCAAGGACGAGGAACTCAAGGTCGACACCTACCGCGCCGGCGGCGCGGGCGGCCAGCACGTGAACAAGACCGATTCGGCCGTGCGCATCACCCACCTTCCCAGCGGCATCGTGGTCGCCTGCCAGGACGAGCGCTCGCAGCACAAGAACCGCGCCAAGGCCATGAACCTCCTGCGCTCCAAGCTGCTCGACGCGCGCCTCGCCGAGGCCGAGGCGAAGGAAGCCGCGGCCCGCAAGGCGCAGGTCGGCACCGGCGACCGCTCCGCCAAGATCCGCACCTACAACTTCCCCCAGGGCCGCGTCACCGACCATCGCATCGGGCTCACTCTCTACAAGCTCGACGCGGTCATGAAGGGCGACCTCAAGGAACTGCTCGACGCCCTCGCCCTCGAGGCCGCGGCGGAGAAGCTGAGGGCGATGGAGCGGCAGGGATGACGAGGGAAAATCAGAAATATGAAATCGGAAATCGGAAAGGACACGCCTCCGGAATGCCTGCCGGAACCTCGCGCTTCCTCGCCTCGGCGTTTTGCGTTCCCGTCCATATTTCATGTTTCTGATTTCTGATTTTTTCCGTGTCCCAACTCTTCCCCATCCTCACCAAGGCCTCGGACTACCTCAAGTCGAAGGGCGTTCCCAACCCGCGCCTCGACGCCGAGCTGCTCCTGGCCAAGCTGCTCGGGCTCAAGCGCCTCGACCTGTACCTGCAGTTCGACCGCCCGCTGACGGAGCCGGAGCTGGCGGGCTATCGCGAGTTCATCCGCCGGCGCGGCGCGCGCGAACCCCTGCAGCACATCGAGGGCGTCGCGCACTTTCGCGAACTCGCCTTGCTCTGCGACAAGCGCGCGCTGATCCCGCGTCCGGAAACGGAACTGCTCGTCGACGCGGCGCTGAAGCGCCTTCCCGGCCGCGCGCGTCCGCGCGTGCTCGACGTCGGCACGGGCACCGGGGCGATCGCGCTGTCCATCGCGCGTGAAGCGGCGCATTGCGACGTGGCCGCGTGCGACCTCTCTCCCGACGCGCTCGCGCTCGCGCGCGAGAACGCCGCGCGCAACGGAATCGAGGGCGTCACGTTCATCGAAAGCGATTTGTTCTCCGCCTTCGCCCCGGACGCGCGCTGGGATGTCATCGTCTCGAACCCGCCTTACATCGGCGAGAACGAAGTGGCCGCGCTTGAACCCGAGGTGCGCGACTACGATCCGCGCCTTGCGCTGGTGGGCGGCCCCCAAGGCTGGGAACTGCCCGCGCGACTCCTCGACACCGCATTTGACAGGCTGGAAGCCGGCGGCATCCTGATTCTCGAGATCGCTCCCGCGCAATTTCCCCTCCTGAAGGAGCGCGGAATACAGCGCGGCTGGTCCCGAATCGAAGGGCTGCCCGACTATCAACAGCCCGACCGATTTCTCTTGGCCGTCAAGTGACTCTTTTTCACCTTTTGGGCCATCCAAATCACCTATAAACATCTGTTTGTTGATTGTTTATAAATTGGCGGAATTTTCGCTTCTCCTGTTTTTTCAAGCACTTCGGATGTGGATTAACCCTTGCATTCCGGTGCGGACTTAGATAAATTATCCCTCCCGGCCAAAACTGGCAGGCGGGCACCCCAGCGGTCGCCCGGCTTCTTGAGAGTAGAAGAGAGCGAGGAGAAGGCGGAACCGCCTTTGCCGCGG
>CBFGVC010000005.1:0-30020 GCA_965652255.1 uncultured Fibrobacteria bacterium
CTTCCCGACGTTGGGAAGCCCGACGATGCCGCATTTGAAGCCCATGGAAAACCTCGAAAGACCTGAAAGGGAAGGGGGAAACGTAGGAAAATCAGAAACATGAAATCAGAAATCGGAGGCGAACACGGAACGGCAGGCCTGCCGTTCTTTCATATTTCCGATTTCTGATTTTCAGGCGTACGCCCTCAGCATGAAGTAAATCACCACTCCGGTCACCGACACGTAGAGCCAGATCGGGTAGGTCCAGCGCGACAGCTTCACGTGGCGAACCAGCTGGTTCGAGAGCGCGAGCCAGAAGGTCATGAGGATCATCGGCAGCGCGATGGCCGAGAGCACGATGTGGCTGATGAGGATGAAGAAGTACACCGGACGGACGGCGCCTTGGCCGGGGAATTTCGTCTCGCCATGCAGGGAGTGGTAGACGATGTAGCCGATGAGGAACAGCGTCGAGGTGGCGAAGGCCGCGAGCATGCGGCGGCGGTGCGCCTCGCGGTCGCCGCGCCCGATTGCCTGCAGCCCGAGGACGATGAGGATCGTCGTCAAGGCGTTGCACGCGGCGTTGAGCGCGGGCAAAAAGGCCACGCTGCCCGCGTAGCCGCCCGAGGATCCGCGCCCGTAGATGAGGTAAAAGAGAAAGCCCAGCGCGGCGGCCGAGACGAGGGCAATGACGGCCTCCGGCCAACGCGGGCGCGGGGTGGTTTCAGGCAGGGGATTCGGCGCGGTTTCCATTGCGTTCCTTTCTTCCAAGGCTTCCCCACGGCGAGGCCGCGGGCTGGGGGGCGCCGCAGGCGCGGCCGAGCCGCAGCGGACGCATCTCGAGGCACTCGCGGTCGGCGCGCACCAACGTTTTGTCGAACAGGTTTTCCGACAGCAGGTCGCGGATCAGGGCGGCGACGATGCGGGCCGGGTCCGTGGCCACATCCGCCGATCCGGAGGATCGCCCGAAGACGGCGTTGCGCGAGGCCCAGGCGCTGCGCCCGGATCCCATCACGGCCACGGCGCCGGCGCCGGCGGCCATCCATGCGTCGCGGGTTGCCGCAGGATCCTCGCCGGTCGCGACGCACCACAAATCGACCGCGGAGATCGTCGCGGGAGAAAGGCCGACGAAGGATCCCGAACGCAGGGCGACCACCAGCGGATCCCACCCCACCTTCCTGTCCTCGCGTTCGCGGGCCCAGAAATTTTCCTCTTCGTTGTCGCGTTCGTCACGGCCTTCCACGACGATGATCGTGGTTTTCCAGAACCCTTCGCCGGGGATGCCGGAAGACGGCGCGGGGGAGAATCCGCTGGGCCTGGCCCCGGATTCCACCAGGCTTCCGCGCAGCGCGGAGAGGGTGGGGGAGTCCCCGGAGACATGCATTCGCACGGGGATCTTCCAGGGCTTGAGGAGCGGCGCGGCGGCCCTCGCGAAATCGACGAGGGGGCTTTCGGGTCCGGATGCGGACGCCACGTTGACGGAATAGGCGTTGCCCGAGGGGATCGCCGGGGCGGGAACTGCCATGACTGAAACCGGGCTCGCCAAGGACTCAGGACGGGATTTCGGCCGGGGTGTTCTCGGCGTAATCGAACATCGCGTCGATGCAGCGGCGAGCGCGCAGGCGCACGTCCTCGTCGAGCAGCACCTCGTCCTTGGGCGTGGGCTTGAGCAGCACGCGCAGGATGCCCTCGAGCGTGTTCGACTTCATGTACTTGCACAGCGTGCACGAGCCGACGATCTGCTTCTCCGGATGCTCGACCTGCAGGCGCGAGGAGAGGCCGCATTCGGTGAGCATGGCGAAGCGGGAATCCTTCGACTTCCCGACGTAGTCGAGCATCTGGCTGGTGCTGCCGACGTAGTCGGAGACCTTCACGATGCCGGGGTTGCACTCGGGGTGGCTCAGCACCTTCACGCCCGGGAACTTGAGGCGGAGGAAGCGCACCATCTCGGGATCGTATTCCTTGTGCACGTAGCACGCGCCGTCGTACACCCGGATGTCCTTGTCCACGCCGCGACGCCTCATCTCCTCGACGAGGTTCATGCCCATGAGCTTGTCGGGCAGGAAGTAGATCTTGTCGCTGGGGTAGTTCTCCACGATGCGATAGACGTTCGAGGAGGTCACGCACACGTCGCACTCGGCCTTCACGTCGGCCGTGGTGTTGATGTAGCAGACGAAGGCATGGTCGGGAAACTCGCGGCGCAGGCGCCGCACGTCCTCTCCGGTGACCGCGTCGGCCAGCGTGCAGCCGGTGTCGGTTCCGGGAATGAGGACGCGCTTCTCGGGATTCAGGATCTTGGCCGTCTCGCCCATGAAGCGAACGGCGGCGAAGACGATGGTGTCGGCGTTCGTGCGCGTGGCGTCCTTCGCCAGTTGATAGGAATCCCCGGTGTGGTCCGCCACGCCGTAGACGATCTCGGGCGAGACATAGGAGTGCGCCAGGATGACCGCGTTGCGCTCCTTCTTGAGCGCGTTGATGGCGTTCACCAGCGGGGCCATCGATTCGCATTTTTCGGGGGTGAAGGCGCAGGCGCCGCCCGAAATACGCACATCCTTGAGTTTTTCGAACAGTTCGGCGCCGGTGATCATGAGGGTAAAGGTAGCTAACGGCTCGCGAGGTAACAGCTAACGGGCAACGGCGAAGAGATGCGGCGGAACGCGTTCCGTTTTGATTTTGAACGGTAAGCCCATGGTCGCAGCAGGCGGGATTTTTCGTTGAGCCGTTACCTGTCAGCCGTCACATGTGGGCCGCCGGCCGTCAGCTCAAATACTCCGACACCAGCCATTCTTCCTTGCCGTCCGCATGCCGCACCAGGAGGTGTCCCTGCGCGTTGACGTCGACCGGCATGACCTCGGGCCTGCCCTCCCGGTCCCGCAGGCGATAGGGGCGGTCCCACGCGGCGCGCTCCCGCCAGAGCCCGATGACGTCGCCCTTGTCCCGGTTCTCGAGGCCGGCGCGCAGCGTTTCCGCGAAGCCCTGCGCGATGCGGCCGCCCGCGTCCTCTCCCGCGCCCGCGTCCGCCAGGCGCGCGCTGAGCGTGCCGCCGTCGGTGACCGGAGGCGCCTCGGCGATGTTGATGCCGACCCCGGCGAACACATGGTCGGCTCCCGCCTCGATCAGCATGCCGGCGACCTTGCGGCCTTCCCAGAGCAGGTCATTGGGCCACTTGAGGCGCAAGGAGCCGCGCGCGCCCGGCGCGAGGCAGGCCGCCGCGGCCTCCCACAGGGCCACGCCGGCCTCCAGCGGGAAGAGCCCGAGGCGCGAGGGAGCTAGGAGCGAGCGAGGCACGGCGAGCGTCAGGTAGGCGTTGCCGCGCGGGCTGTGCCATGGCCGCCCGCGCGTGCCGCGTCCGGCGGTCTGGACGTCGGCCGTCACGAGGACGAATGTTCCGGGTGGGGAGGCGGCGGCCTCGCGGCGGGCCTCCTCCATGGTGGAGGCGGTCTCGGCGAAGTGCGCGCGGCGGATGCGCGGGGGGGCGTTCATGCGCGCAACAAGCCGGCGCGCGGCGAGGCGAGGAAGGCGGCGAACTCCTGCTCGAAGTGCGGTGTGAAGGTTCCGGTTCCCAGGGAGGCTTCTATTTCGCCTCGTGTCCAGAACCTGATGCCGGAGATTTCGTCGGGATCGGGCGCGAAGGGGCCGGCATGAAGGCACAGGAAGGTCGCGGTGTTTTCCGATTCCTCCGCGCTTCGGAAGCGGAGCAGGTGCAGGTATTCGAGCGAGGCGCGCTCGAGGTCGATGCCCAGTTCCTCGCGCGCCTCGCGCAGCGCGGCTTCCTCGTAGCTTTGTCCGAAGCTGACATGGCCCCCGACAGACGTGTCCCAGCGGCCGGGAAAGGTGTCCTTGGCCTCCGTGCGCTTCTGGAGCAGGAGCGTGCCCTCGGCGGGATGCACGACGAGCACATGGGCGGAGCGGTGGATGAGCAAGGGGTTCCCGTGCACGAGCCGCCTTTCCACCGGGCCCAGCACGGTCGTGTCGTCGTCGGAGACGCGGGTGAGGAGTTCCGAGGGATCGGGGACGGGCAAGTGCAAAGATCCGGCCGGCAAGGACGCGGCACGCCGCGTCCTTCAGGACTACAGTCCTACCCCGAGGCGCACCGCGTAGAAGCGGTCTTCCATGTGCCCGGTGTAGTAACCCGCCTCCTCGGCCCATGTGGCCGCCTCGAGGTGCACGGCGGTGAAGAGCGACAAGCCGAGCCCCCCGGCCCAGTAACCGCCCTTGAACCCGGTGCCAAGGCGCAGGGACGCCATCCACCACAGCCGTTGCTCCACCTCCGCGCCGAAGTTGACCTTGCTGAGGAAGCGGTAGTTTCGCTCGTCGTTCAGGAGATCCTCGAAATCCATCGCGAGGTTCACCTTGCGGGCGAACATGCCCCCCGTCGAGAGCAGGGGAGGGGTCACGACCGCGCCCACGGTGAACTCCGGGGTCACGAACTCATGGTCGAGGTACATGCCGAAGTTCTGCAGGGAGGCGCCCAGCCGCAGCCACGTGGTTTGCTGCCACAAGGCGCCCACGTCGATGCCGTGTCCCCACGAGGCGACCTCGGTGAAGCCCGAGGATTTCTCGGAAAGGGTGTCGAGCACTTCGTCGATGACCTGGTCGGTCCCGTCGATGAAGGTGGAGGCGGCCACCTGGTAGTTCGTGACGGTTTGCCGGTTCGCGAGCCTGTAGCCGGCGCCCACCGAAAGGCGGTTGTTCAGGAAAGCGCGGGCGGCCGCGGCCTGCAGCACGGCGTCAAGCTGGATGGTTTCGATGCCCGCCTGGGGCAGCAGTACGCCCACGTCGGCGTAGGGCGCAACGCGGGCGTTCGACCAAAGGGCGGCCCCGTAGTTGTGCATGGCGAACTCGATGCCCGGGAAATAGATGCCGATCTCGATGGGGCGCCGGTCGAACCGCACCATCTCGTCGAACAGCGTGGAGTCTTCCCTGAGCCCGTCGAGGCCGCCGGTGAGACCGTCCTCGTGCGCCTTGAAGAAGTCGAAGAAATCCATGGCGTCGCCGTAGGGCAGGGCCGCGCCCACGACGTTCACGCGCGCGTTCAGCCGCGTGCGCGGGTAGGCGGCGAGGCCGGGCCTCGCTGACGGGTTGCCCAGCGAGTTGATGAGGTTGAGGCCGGCCGGGTTGTAGTACAAGGCGTCCTTGTCGTCCACCAAGGCCACGAAGGCGTTGCCCATGGAGAGGCCGCGCAGCGAGCGCTGCTGCGGGCCGGGGGCGGCCATGGATTCGGCCGCGACGAAGGCCATGCCCGCCAAGGCGAGCAGGAGGGAAGGGGCTTGGATGCGGTTCATGGCTGTCCCTCCAGCTTGATGTTGCGCCAGCATCCGCCGATGACGTTCCGGGCGTTCTGCAGTTTGGTCGCATTGGTGCCCGTGTTCGGCAGCCTGCCGGCGTTCGGACCCGTCTTGATGAGCTTCGTGACCAGCGAATCCTTCTGGATGTCCATGCGGAGTTTCATCTGTTCGGGGCTCGCGCCCTTCTTGATCTTGACCCAGGTGGTCAGGTTCCGGTCGCCGAGGTTCTTCTCCGGCTGTCCGTTCTGCATCGCGGTGTCGAGATAGGCCTGCACGAATCCGAGCACGTAGGGGTGCGCGGGGTTCACGGCCGAGCCCACGGTGTCCTCGCCGGGATCGACGGTGCCCACGAGGTTGACGAACGCGCCTGTGCCGTTGTGGTCGTTGTCGACGCCCTCGAGCGAGGGGTTGCGGATCACCCGGGCGTCCTCGTCCACGAACCCGTCGAAGTCGTTGTCGAGCTCGTCGAGGAGCTCCTCGTCCACGCACCCGTCGCCGTCGTTGTCGAGCTTGTCGCCGAACTGGTAGAAGAGCACGGCGTCGCCCATGCTCGCGATCACGCTGTCGAGGTTCTGGCTGGTCTCCTCCGAGGAGCTCCCGCTGTCCTTCTTGTTCCCGGAGGGAGCCATGAGCTGGGCGAGCGATGAGGTGCTCACAAGGCCCGACTGCATGCCGGCGATCAGGGTGTTGAGGTCCTCGGCCGCTGCCCCCGTGGTGTCGTCCTCCAGGTCTCCGGCGATCGCGCTCAGGTTGCCGATGCCGAATCCGTCCTTGCTGCCGAACTGCAGCTTCTTCATCAGGGAGTCGCGGGCGTCGATGGTGTCGTTGCGGTCGAGGTCGTAGAGGCGCGTGATGGTGTAGAGCATCTCGAACGCCGTGAAGTCGACGATCACGTCCTTGTAGGGCATGCGGAAGTCCGTGAGGGGGAACCTGCTGCGATGCCGGGAGCTTCGCGGAAGGATCGCGTCCTGCGCGGCCAGGTATTCCGTGATGAAGTCCCTGCGCGCGGCGAAGCTCGAATCGGCGCGGGCCTCCGCGGAGGTGCTGTCCAGGGTGTACCGCCACCAGCGGGTCAGGGTGTCGCGCTCGGTCAGGAGTCCCAGCACGCGCCGGACCTTGCTCGCGGCCTGCATGCGCAGGGTCAAAAGGTCGTCGTCGTGCTGCAGGAAGGCGAATTGCTCGGGATCGTCCTTGGTGGCCTGCAGGTCGTCGAAAACCCCGATGCGGTCGAGCTTGAAGTGGAACACGGCCGATTTCGCGTAGCCGTAGTAGGCCATGGAGTTGGTGCTGTCGGCCTTGATGGCCCGCTGGAAGGCGTCCATGGCCTTTTGGTACTGCCCGCGCCGGAAGTATTCCTCGCCCTCGGCGCGCGGGTTCAGGTTGCCCGCGTCGCCCTCGCCGCTCGGGTTGAAAAGGTTGCAGCCCGCGACGAACAGGATCGCCGCGAAGGTCGTGTATCGGGCCCAGAGGCGAGTTTGCATGCGACACTCCCGGTGAAACCGTGCGAAGTTTAAATAATTTGCCCCCATGCGACCGGCGCGCGTTGCGGATCCGGCGACCGGATCGGGGGAGAGGGCGGCCTTGCTAACGGCCATCGCCGGGCTCGCAGGGGCGCTTGATGCCCTTCCAGCCCCGGAATCGACGGAATTTCCCGCGGCATTGATGGACGCGGTGGGAGCGCATGTTCCCCGAATTCATCAAGCCTACGACGACTGCGTCGCCCGGATCCTGATAACGGAAGGCCGCAAGACGACCTGCGCCAAGGCATGTTCGGCCTGCTGCCGGCATTTCGTCTCCAGCGTCGAGCCCTTCGAGATACTGGCCCTCGACGCCCACCTCAAGAAACGCCCCGACTACGCCGGGGTGATTTATTCAACATACCGGAAATCAACGGTTTATGAATCGATCCTTGCGCGCGAGCTGGAGGCGGGCGACGAGGAGGAAGCCGATGATCGCGCCACCTACCGCTACTTCCTCAAGGGCATTCCCTGCACGTTCCTCATGGCCGATGGAAGCTGCGGAATCTACGCGTATCGACCCATGGCCTGCCGCATGTTCTTCGCCGAATCCTCGCCGCGTTTTTGCGCGGGGAAGGCCATCGCATCCCCTTGGAACCGGAATTTTCAGGTCGAGATGCCGCAAGAAGTCGAGGAAGCCTTGGCCCGCTGCTCGCGCAAGCTGGAGCACCTCGGCTTGCCCGAAGGGCTTTTCCCTGGGCTCGTGGCTGCCAACGCCTTGCTGGGTCGCTATGACGCCTCTCCGGCGTCCCCGCCGCCTTCATCCTCTCTTCCGCCCCCGCCGACGAAGGGCTGATCCAACGCGTCCGCCCCCTGTAATTGCCGCAGGGCGTCCTGCAATTCGGCCTCGCTGCGTTCGAGCCGTTCGTGCAAGGCGTTCACGGCCTCCTTCCACGTCTCCAGTTCGCGTTCCATGAAGGCCAGCTTGATCTCGAGCTCGGACAGGCGGGTTTCCCCGCCATCGCCGGATCGTTCGGGGGGTTCTTCGCGGGCGTGGCTCACGCGTCGGCGTCCATCTCGCGCCAGCGGCGGCTCACCGGATGGTCGAGGCCCAGGTGGTCGAGCACGCGCGCGAGCACGGTGTCAACCAAATCCTCGATCGAGGCCGGCTTGAGGTAAAAGGCCGGGGTGGGGGGGAGCACCACGGCGCCCAGCTCCGAGAGGGTCGCGAGGTTGCGCAGGTGCGCGGCGTGCATGGGCGTCTCGCGCGGCAGCACGATCAGCCGGCGACGCTCCTTCAGCGTCGCGTCGCCCGCCCGGGCCAGCAGGTTGTCGCCGATCCCGTGGGCGAGCTTGCCCGCCGTGGCCATGCTGCACGGCGCGATCACCATGCCCTTGTGGCGGAACGAGCCGCTGGCGATGGGCGCGAAGAGGTCGTCGTTGCGGTACACCTTGTCGGCCTCGTCCAGGACGGCCCGGCAGCCTTCGAAGGCCAGCACCTGCCGGCCGTGCTCCGTGACGACCACGTGCACGGTCGCGCCGAGGTCGTGCAGGTGACGCAGCAGCCGCAAGGCGTGGATCGCGCCCGAGGCTCCGGTCACCCCGAGGATATAAGGTTCCATCATGCCTCCATGGGCTTCACGGCCGCCACGACATGGGCGATGCCTCCGTCCAGCGCGCGGACGCGCGCCTCGCCGAAGCCCGCCTCGCGGCACATCGCCGCGTATTCCTTCGCCGTGCGGAAGCGCCGCACCGATTCCACGAGGTACTCGTAGGCGGCGCGCCTCGAGCCCAGCGCCCTCCCCGTAAAGGGTATGAAGACGGGAGCCAGCGCGCCATAGAAAAACCGCGCGAAGGCCGCGTCCGGACGGAAAAACTCCAAGGTCACGAAGCTTCCTCCCGGCTTCAGGAGCCCGTGCACGGCCCGGATTCCCGCCGCGGTGTCGTCGAGGTTGCGCATGCCGAAGCCGCACAGCACGGCGTCGAAGGAGGCCGGCTTCAGCGGGGGGCGGAGCGCATCGAGCGCCACGGGCGGCGCGTCGAGGGCCTTCGGCAGCGAGAGCGCCAGCATGGGGCGGGAGAAGTCGCCGATCACGCAGCGGGCCGGCGAGCCCGTGCGCCGCAGCGCGGCGGTGAAGTCGCCCGTGCCCCCGCACAGGTCGAGCACCCGTGCCTCCGGCCCCTGCTTCGGCAGCATGCCCACGGCCCTGCGCCGCCAGGCCAGGTCCCGGCCCGCGCTCAGCACGCGGTTCAGCCGGTCGTACCGGCCCGAGATCTCGTCGAACATCGTCTGCACCGCGCGGGACATGGGGAGGAAAGGTAGACGCGGGACGTGAAAATCAGAAATCGGAAATCAGAAATCAGGAATATGAAGGAATCCAAGGCTAAGGCGCAGGGAATCCAGGGTCAGGGTGGAGGCCTGTTTTCCCTGTTTCATATTTCCGATTTCCGATTTCCGGTTTCATCCGTCCTCCTTGAAATCCTCCCCCCATGCGAATAAATTTACCGGCCTTGCCGCTTTAGCTCAGTTGGTAGAGCAGTGGACTGAAAATTCACGTGTCCCCAGTTCAATTCTGGGAGGCGGCACCATTTTAAGGCGGGGTTTGGGGATCCTTCGGGATCGCTTCATCACCCGGTTCGGGTTCGGGAATGGATTCCGTCGGCCTTCAGGCCTTTCCCGCCCCCCGGCCTTCGGGTTTTCGCTCCGATGAACACCGTCCTGACATCACGGCAACACAGCATCACAACATCAGAACACCAAACAGGCAACGGACATCGGCTTGCTTTCCATTGCTGTGATGTTGTGATGCTGTGATGCCCCGCTGTCCTGTCGTTAAATTCCCCTCCCATGCCCAACCCCATCTCCCCCGAAGGCTACGAGAAGCTCAAGGCCGAGTGGACTCGCCTGTGGCACGAGGTCCGGCCGAAGTTGCTCGAGGAGATCGCGGCCGCCGCGGCGCAGGGCGACCGCTCCGAGAACGCCGAGTACATCTACGGGCGCAAGAAGCTTCGCGAGATCGACCGCCGCCTGCGCGAGCTCGACGGCAAGATCAGCCGCGCGACCGTGGTGTCGGGCCCGCGCCGCGACGACCGCATTTACCTGGGCGCGCGGGTGACCCTTCGAAAAAAGGGCGGGGGAGAGCTGGTCGTGAGCCTGGTGGGCGACGACGAGATCGATCCCGTCGCGGGCCGCATCTCGCGCAACTCGCCGCTGGGCGCGGCGCTCATGGGCCGTGAGTCGGCCGGCGGGTCGAAGGGGCCGGTGCGCGTCGAGACGCCGCGCGGCGTGCAGGAGTACGAGATCGTGTCGGTGGAGTATTAGCCATGACAGCGTGGACTGAATGATGAAGAGATGGAATGATGGAGTGATGAGGTAAGGGTGGGAATCATCCCATCATTTCATCATTCCATCATTCCATCATTTTTCGACCGCGGCCCGCAGGTTCTCAGGCCGCGTACGCCTTGACCACGGAGCCGACGTCCTCGAGTGCGCAGAAGGCCCCGAACTCGACATCCTTGCCGAACTCCGCGTTCAGTTTCTCGAGCAGGGCCTTACGCTCGCCGTAACCGATGCTGTAGTCGGCGATGAAGCGATCCTGATCCTGCACTTCGTCCGCGGGGAATCCCACCACGTCCGCGATGACCGTGCGCACTTTTTGGGCTTTTTCCTTGTCCAATGCCTGCTCCTGCGTGAACTATCGGGATCACCGCGGATTGAAAGCCGCTCAAACCCTCGTTTTTTAACAAGTTAAGTCCGGCGAAGGGCTTCGGGTAGGAAAATCTTGGGTTATTTGGGGGGTTCCTGCGCCAGCAACGGATGTTCGCGGATCCAGGCGGTCAACCCTTCGCCGCGCGCCGCGCCCCGGGCTCCGGAATCGTGGAAAAGGCGCGCGAAGCCGGGCAGCGCGGAGGCGGCGTCCAGGCCGGTCCGCAGCGACTCGGCGCCATCGAGCGAATCCTGGTCGAGGCGCGCCGCCAGTCCGGCCCCTTCCGCGTGGGCCGCAAGGTATTCCTGCTCGCTTTGGCCCGGGGTGGGCACGAAGAGAACGCCCGAGCGTCCCATCCCGGCGAGCTCCATCACGGTGGTGTAGCCCGAGCGGCACGCCACGGCCTTCGCGCCGCGCATCAGCACGCGCAGCCGCGCGCCGGGCAGGTGGTCGAACACGGTCAATTCGCCGGGGACGACGGGACCTTGCGGGTTCGACCCGCCCGGCACTCCGCGCACCAGCACGCGCGTGCCGCTCATCCCTTCGAGGGCGCGCAGCAGCTTCTCCTCGAACAGCGCCCGCTGCGGCTCGGGGCCGCTCACCAGCGCCAGGACATCGGGCGTCGCGTCGGCGCCCTTCGTCACGGGGCGGGAATCCGCGGATTCCTCGTCCCCGAATCGGTCCAAGGGACCGATGTACTCCGCGCGCGGCCATGGCCTGCGCGGATGGCCGAGCTTCCCCGATAGGTTCGGCTCGCCCGCGTGGTCGGGCACCCACACCTCGTCGAAGGCGCGCAGGGCGCGGCGGTTGAGGCGGCGGAGCAAGGGCCTGACGAGCGCGCGCAGCCACGCGGGTCCCGGAGGAATGATGTCGAGCTGGTGCGTGACGAAGACCGAGGGCACGGCGCGGCTGCGGAAGCCGTAGCGTCCGTCCGCGATCACGAGACCCGCGCCATGCTTGCGCGCGAGGTCCTCGGCCAGCTTGCGGTCGCGCCGCGCCGAGAGGAGGAAGAGGGGCACTTGAGCCATGAGCCAAGGCGCGAGCCAGGCGCGGCGGCGCGTATAGCGCATGGCGTGGCCGGGCGCATCCTCGAATCGCAGGTCGGGAAACTCTCCGCGCAGAAGCTCGAGGCCTCCGCCGGCGGCGCAGATCACGACCTCGTGGCCCGCCGCGCGCAGCGCGCGCACCAGCGGCATGCATCGGGAAGCATGGCCTAGCCCCCAGTCAAGCGGGGAGAGGAGGACGAGCATGGGGGGGGAATGTAACAGCACAACGTCACCACATCAGAACAACGAACGGACATCGGCTTGCGTTCTATTGCTCTGATGTCGCGATGTTGTGCTGCTGCGTCCCGTTTCCGTTGTCAGGAGGCTTGAGCTTCATCCTCACCCCCTCGATCTTGTTCCCGTCCATCTCCAGGATCTCGAAGGAAAGGTTGCCGTGGCGGATGACGTCGCCTTGGGCGGGAACGCGGCCATGGACGTAGAGGATGAACCCCCCAACGGTGTCGATGTGGACTTCCTCGTCGTCGGGGCGGAGGTCGATGCCGAGCTCCTCCTTCAGGTCCGAGAGCGAGACCACGGGGTCGATGTGGTAAACGCCCTCGCCCTCGGCGTGGATGCGCCGCACCTCGACCTCGTCCTCGTCGTGTATCTCTCCCACGATCTCCTCGAGGATGTCCTCCAGCGTGACGACTCCCGAGACGCCGCCGTATTCGTCCACCACGATGGCCATGTGCACCTGCTTGCGGCGAAACTCCCGCAAAAGCTCGCCGATCTTCTTGGTGCGGGGCACGAAGTAGGCCTCGCCCAGGTGCTCGTCCAGCCGGAAGTTCGCGCGGGCCTCCGCCGAAAGGTTCATGAGGCGCGTGATGTGCAGGATGCCGCGGATGTCGTCCAGGTTTTCCTCGTACACCGGGATGCGGCTGAACTTCTCGCGGGCGATCAGTTCCATCACCTCGTCGAACGAGGCTCCGGCCTCGAGCGCCACCATGTCGACGCGCGGCGTCATGATCTCGCGGGCCTGCGTCTCGCGCAGGTCGAGGATGGAGCGGATCATCTCCCGTTCGTCCTTCTCCAGGCCGCTGCGGTCGATGTTTTCGCTTTCGTGCTCGGGATGCCCCTCGCCGTTGCCGCCGAGGAGATCGAGTTCCGAGGCATGGCCCAGGCGGCGCAGGAGCGCCTCATTGAGGTCGTGGATGCCCCGGCCGATGCGCCCCATCAGGAGCCACGCGTAAACGCGGTAGCCACGCAGGGCGGCTCCCCCGAGCCACGGCGCGTAAGCCTTGGCCAGCAGCGCTGTCCCCCAATGCGACACCCCGAAGGCCACGAGGGCCGCCAGCAGGTAACCCCCGACCCAATGGGAGCCGGTCAGGTGCGTGAAGACGATCGCGCCGCAGGCGAGGGCCAGGGCGTCGGCCGCGAACCGGCCCACGCTCAGCGATTCGAAGAATCCCGGGGTGTTCCATAGGGCTCGCGCCTCCTCGACCCATTTCCGGAAGGCGGGATCCTTGTCCGGGTTGCGGGAGGCGGGCGCGAGCGAGACGCCGTCCTTTTGGTAAAAGGACAAGGCGATCCGGATGCCGTTCAGCAGGACGCCGAGGGCGAGTGCCAGGATGAAGAAAAGGAGGGCGGCGGTCACCGGAGGTCGCTCGCGGCTTTGCCCGCGCGCTCTCCTTCGGTCTGCCTCGGACTAGGGTCTGGGTCCATTGGGTGCCCTGAATATAGTCACGCGTGCCGTTTGGCGCGTGGAAGCCTTGGCTTCGGGGAGGTTACGACCTTTTTTCGGGAAATTTCGGGGGAGAGCTTCGCCGGCTTCCCGATTCTCGGCGACTTCCCGGGTCTCGCAGGTTTCGGGGACTTCGCGGCTTTGGGTGCTTTGATGGCCAAATAACGGTCTTCCAGCGCGCGCATGCGCGCGCGCTCTCCCGCCCGCATGTGGTCATGGCCGCAGAGGTGCAACATCCCGTGGACGATGAGTCTTCGCAACTCATTGAAATAATTGTTGTTGAATCTTGGAGCTTGACGTTTTGCCTGAGGGCTGGCGATGTAAATCTCGCCGGCGAACTCCTCCTCGCCCCACTCGAACGAGAGCACGTCGGTGACCTTGTCGAGCTTGCGGTGACGTTTGTTCAGGGCTCGCACCGTCTCGTCTGCGCAAAAGGCGATCTCGACGCCGCCCCGCAAGCCTTCACCCTGGGCGACCCGCGCCGCGAGACGCCGCAAGTCGGCGGGGCGGGGAGCGCTCTGGCCAGCTTCGAACTGAAGAACGATGCGGGGCGCGGGCATGGGGTTATTCGTCGTCGCTCGCGCCCGTGCCCGAGGCGTCGGCGTCCTTGGCCGCCCAGCGCGTCAGGATCTCCGAAAGCTGCCGGGCCTGCGCCGCCGACGAGACCACGAACTTGCTCTTCAGCTTGTACTCCCCGGCGCTTTTCTGGTAGCGGCGAATGGCGTACTTGGGCGCCTTGAATGTGCCCTTGGCCTTGTCGAGGTCCTGGTAACGGAAAATCAGCGTGGCCCAGCCGCCCTTGGTGAGCACCTCCTTATCGAGTTCCTTGACCAGGAGGTTTCCCTCTTCGTCCTGGAAGTTCATGGTCAGTTCATCGACGGTGGCGGCGTTGGGCATTGGGGCTCCAGGGGGGAAGGGTCGGGAGTGGGGGGTCGGGAGTAGGGAGTCGGGTGTCGGGAGTCGGGTGGAGAAGGAAAACGTGAGGCAAAGGGCGTGCCGGGATTGATCCCGGGCGACCCCATGGCGATTCAGGAGGTTTTCAGCGGTTCAAGCTGATAATGGGTAGCAACTCCCGGTGAATTGGTAAAATTCCCCTTTCATGCCCGATTCACCGATTCCCGTGCCTGCTCCGCCTCCGCCCTCCCGGGGAGACTCCCCCGAAGGGGATAGCCTCGATTCCATTGAACGCAAGCTCGCCCGCGGCGAGCGCCTCGCCTTCGACGACGGCCTCTTTCTCTACGAGAGGGCGCCCCTGGAATGGCTGCGCGAGCGCGCCACCGAGGCGCGCAGGAGGCGGCACGGCGAAGAGGCCTATTTCAACCGGAACATCCACTTCGAGCCCACCAACGTCTGCATTTACGCCTGCAAGTTCTGCGCTTTCTACCGGCCTCCCAAGGCCGAAGGCGTCGAGGGCAGCGGCGCCTGGAATTACACCTTCGACGACCTGCGCGAGAAGCTCTCCCGCTACCCCGTGGGGTCGCTCACGGAGATCCACATCACCGGGGGAGTCCACCCCGAACGAGGCGTCGAGTACGGAGAAGCCCTCTGCGCGTTCATCCGCGAGCTTCGTCCGGAGATCCACATCAAGGCCTTCACCGCCGTGGAACTCTCGTACTTCGCGAAGAAAAGCGGCATCGAGCTCCCCGAGGCGTTGCGCCGCCTGAAGCGCGCGGGGCTGGATTCGATCCCCGGCGGCGGCGCGGAGATCTTCGACCCCGAAGTGCGCAAGAAAATCGCGGGCGGCAAGGCCCCCGCGCACGTCTGGCTCGAGGTGCACGAGCAAGCGCATCGCGAAGGCCTGCTCTCCAACGCCACCATGCTCTACGGCCACGTCGAGGAGTTTCGTCATCGCCTCGATCATATGGCGCGCCTGCGCGAGCTTCAGGACGCTACCCACGGCTTCAAATCCTTCATCCCGTTGCGTTACCGCAACGACGCCAACGCGCTCTCGCACCTGCCGGAGGTTTCGCCGGAGGACGACCTGCGCAACTACGCGGTGGCCCGCCTCTTCCTCGACAACATTCCCCACCTCAAGGCCTACTGGGCCATGCTCGGGCTCGACCTCGCCACCGAGGCGCTCGACTACGGCGTGGACGACCTCGACGGCACGGTGGACGACACCACGCGCATCTACTCCATGGCCGGCGGGCCCGCGCATCCGGTCGCCTCGGTGGACCTGTTGCGCGACGCCATCCGCTCGAAGGGCCGGGTTCCGGTGGAGCGCGATTCCGGGTATGCGAAGGTGGGGGGGGGCCCTTCGTAGGCGAAGCGTCGTTCGGGGTGCTCCGCGGGCGAAGCTTCGGAGGCTGGTGGCGAATGGGTAGTGGGTAGTGGGGCGTGGGTCGTGGGTCGTGGGTCGTGGGTAGTGGCAGGTTCAAGGCGAGGAGGTGCGTTGTTTGCGCTGCCACCACCCAACAGCCACCACCCACTACCCCCCAACGGGCTGAAATCGACGGATTTTCGGCTTCCGGGCATTGAAAAGAAGCTTCGCCCGTTCTAAATTTCCCGTCCCGAACGAATTTTCGGCCCCGGAGCCACGGAGTTTACCATGCCGCAGATCAAAGGCAAGCGAGTCGTCATCACGCTGGAGTGCACCGAGGCCCGCGCGCTCGGCGCTCCGCCCTCGCGCTACATGACCACCAAGAACAAGGCCAAGCAGACCGGCCGTCTCGAGAAGAAGAAGTACAACCCCTTCCTCAAGAAGCACACGGTCCACCGCGAGGTCAAATAACCCACCGTGGGATGACGCATGCGTCATCCTTGCGGGGCGATTCATGAATCGCCCCGGCGGCAGAAAGTATCAGAGCCGGTTCCCGCAAGGGGCCGGTTTTTTTGTGCCGTTTTGTGCCGATATCTCGGAACATCACGACATCACAGCATCACAACAATGGAACGCAAGCCACGGCGAACGCTGTGGTTTGTTGTTGTGATGCCGTGATGCTGTGCTGTCCAGACGGAAGGACTTAGATTCTTCGCATGCCTTCCCCCCAAGCTCCCTCCATCTTCTCCCGCATCATCGCAGGCGAGATCCCCTGCGAGAAAATCCTCGAGGATGATCGCTTCTTCGCCTTCCTCGACATCCGTCCCATCGCGCCGGGGCACACCTTGGTGGTGCCCAAGGCCCAGGTGGACAAGCTCTACGACCTGGACGAGGCGACCCTGTCGGCGATGCTGCCCTTCGCCGCGCGCGTCTGCCGCGCGCTGGAGCAGGCCGTGCCTTGCGCGCGCGTGGGGATGATCGTGGCCGGATTCGAGGTGCCCCACGCGCACTTGCACCTGGTGCCGGTGAACGGGGAGGGGGAGTTGAGCTTTGAGCACGCGAAGGCGATGACCCGGGAGGAACTCGCGAAGATCGGTGAGACGATACGCAGGGCAGTCACGAGGGACTAGGCAGTTACGAGTTACGAATTACGAGTTACGAATTACGAATTGAACGCCAGGTTCAGCCTGGGTGTCAGGCTACATGCACAGGTTTTCAAGGATTTCCCTATTCGTAACTCGTAACTCGTAATTCGTAACTTTACTCCCATGTCCCACTCCCATCCCCACGCTCACGGCTCCTCCTCCGCCGGTTTTCCTGAACCCGACCTCGTCTCGCGGCCCCGGCGCAACCGCAAGTCGGCCTCGCTGCGGGCTCTCGTCCGCGAGACGGTGCTGACGCCCGCCGACTTCATCCTGCCGATCTTCGTGATGGAGGGCTCGCGCAAGCGCGAGGCCATCCGCTCGATGCCGGGCGTCTTTCGCCTCACGCGCGACCTCGCGGTCGCGGAAGTGAAGCGGGCTCATAAGCTGGGAATCCCGGCGGTGGCGCTGTTCCCTGTCATCCCGGCCAAGTTCAAGGACCGCTTCGCCACCGAGTCGAAGAACAGGGACGGCCTGCTGCAGCGGACGATCCGGGCGATCAAGGACGCGGTTCCCGAAATCACGGTGATCACCGACGTGGCGATGGATCCGTATTCCTCCGACGGCCACGACGGGCTGGTGAAAAGCGGCGCGATCCTGAACGACGCGACGCTGCCGATCCTGGCGGAGATGGCGCTGTCGCAGGCGGCGGCGGGCGCGGACATCGTCGCGCCCTCCGACATGATGGACGGCCGCGTGGGCTACCTGCGCGGCGCGCTCGACGGCTTCGGGCATTCCGAAGTGGGCATCCTCGCCTATACGGCGAAGTACGCCTCGGCCTTTTACGGACCGTTCCGCGAGGCGCTCGATTCGGCGCCCAAGAAGGGCGACAAGAAGACCTATCAGATGGATCCGGCCAACCGCCGCGAGGCGTTGCGCGAGGCGCAGCTCGACACGGAGGAGGGGGCCGACATCATCATGGTGAAGCCGGCGGGAGCTTATCTCGACATCATCTCCGACCTGGCGGCGCAGTCGTCGGTGCCCGTGGCGGCGTACCAGGTGAGCGGGGAGTACGCGATGATCCACGCGGCGGGGAAGCTGGGGTGGCTCGATGCGGACAAGGCGCTGCTGGAGGCCACGGTCGCGATCAAACGCGCCGGGGCCGACATGATCCTGAGCTACGGGGCGGTGAAGCTCGTGGAGGGGTTGGGGTAGGGGATGCTACCAGCCCATCGTCCTACCCAGTATTTCGATGAGGCTGCCCATCAGGATGATAAGCGAGGCACTCCACACCAACACCGAAACCTTTTCGTGCCCACTTACACCATTGGTCAGCCTTGAAAGGAGGATGGATGCGAAGGGCCAAAATGCATTGATCGTCACGGTCGCCGTCACCCCCAGAGTCGCGATGGAATGGAAGAATAGTCCGTAAGCGATTCCGAAGCTTAGGATTCCGTGTACCGCAAACGGCCAAAGCCACACGAGCCTAATCTTCCTTATCCCGAGATGGCGGCGAATAAATATGGGGAAAATCGCCCAGGAAAGCAATGTGGCGGAAGCCAGAGCCGCGAAAGTTTGCCGGAAAGTGTTTCCCTCGGTGAAGGAGATCTTGACGAAGGCTTCTCCGGCAGCCCAACACATTGCGCTTCCTAACCCCAACAAGATTCCAAGCTTACCGTATTCACCGCGCCGAGCACCTAGGAAAAAGAAACCGATGCCCGTCAGCACCAATCCGGCTGCGACGATCGAGCGCAGCGAGAGGGTTTCTCCGAGTAATAGAATGGCAATCCCGATCGAATAAAGCGGCTTGGCCTTGGCGAACTGGGATGCGTATTCGGTTCGCGAGCCGAAGGAAAAGCTGGCGAGATAGTAGAGGCCGGTTGCGCAGGGAAAGGTCAGGAGGCCGGCAATGAGGATGCCGGGCGACAAGGCGCCAAGGCTAGCCGCAGGGTTTGTGAATGCAGCCAGAGTCAAGGTTCCGCACAATAAGCTGACAAGCAAGCCGAGCAGTGCGGCTGCGAGAGGCGGTGATGGCAGCCGTCTGACTCCGATATTCAAGAGGGGCACAGACAATGCCCATATCGCCGCGCTTCCAATCGCGTACAGGTAAGCTGGCATCAAAGCCTCCGTCCCAATGCATACAGCAGGGGAACGAAAGGAAAAAGAACAATTGAAACCTTGATCAAGAATCCAAGCGAGCGCACCATGGTGTGCCAGTGCCGAGGCCTGAAATCGGGAAACCAATGCCTGTACCCGACGACGAAAAATACCCCAATGGCTGCGGCTGCAATGGTCGGGCTGAAGTATCCCACTAGGAGTAGAAATGAGACGATGAGGGAAACTAGGGCGGCGTAGCGAGGATTAATGGTTATCCGATAATAATGGCCGATGACCTGTTCTTCTGCAGGCGTGCTTTTAAACTTGTTAAAAAGGACATCCATTGAATCGGAGGAAATAATTAGAGAAATAAACGCGATTATCGCGGCAAAAATCGCTGCTGCCAGTATCAAGATTTGCCACTCGGATACCCCTTCCTTGAAAGTCAAAGCGATAGAGTCTTCGAGTAAACTCGAGAAGGTGTTCATTGCGTGAGTGAGTTCGATTCCTGAAACGGCAATCAGGATGGCATTGAATTGCATAGTGGATCGGGCTTTTTCCTGATAGGAATCCGTGAGGGCGGCTTGTTGAACCGGGCTCCATTGAGTCGCGGTCTCGCCCAGAAGTCGGCGTAATGTTCGCCATTGTTTCCACTTGGGATCCTTACCTGTGGGGGGTTTTCGGGAGGAGAAGTAAACCACCCACCAACTTGTGAATGCGCACACATAAAGAACAAGGATGTGGCGATCGTATATCCATCGCCCCGAATAATCCTTTGCCGTCTCGGGTGTAAGTAAGGTTTCCGCCAACACGCGAACGCTCACGGGGCTTCTCACCGCAAGGTACCCGGAAATCACCGTGAAGAGTACGGTCAAAATCATGATGGCGGGCATCGGTGACTTGTACTTGCTGTATGCCTCTAGGCAGTCGATATTGTTTGCTGCCATATCCGTATTTGCGTTCATCCTTCCTCCCCCTCCCGCAACCCGAACCGCCGCCGGATCTCCTCCAGCGAATAGCGGATCAAGACCGGCAGCCCGGCGGGCGTCACGTAAGGATTCTGCGTCGCGAAGAGGCCGTCCACGAGGGCGGCCATGCGCGCCGCGTCGAGCGGCGCGTTCAGCGGCACCGCCGCGGCCCGCGCGTAGGCGCGCGCCACCTTCTTGTGCATCTCGTCCGCCGCGGCCTCGTCCTTGACGCGGCCGCCGCTTTCGGACAATCCCCCGATCAAGGCCTGCAAAACGGCTTGCGCCTGATCCGGCGGGACCTCCGCCGGGGAGCCGCGCAACTGGAACGTTCCCGATCCGAAGGGTTCGAGGTCGAAGCCCAGCCCCCTGAGTTCCCCCAAGTGCTTTTCCACCGCGCGCGCGTCGCCCGCGCCGAAATTCACCAGCTCGGGGAACAGCAATTGCTGCGCGCTGAATCGGCCGGGGCGACGCAAGTCCTCCAGCGCCTTCTCGTAAAGGATGCGCTCGTGGGCCGCGCGCTGGTTCACCAGCAAATAGCCGCCGCGCACGGCGACCAGGATGAAACTGCCGTGGATTTGCAGGCAGGGCGCGCCGGTGAATTCGGCGGGAGCGTGGGATGCCGCGCGGGGCATCTCGGGGAACAGCGCGACGTTCGAGGATGCGGTTTCGCGCCCCGGCGAAGCGGCGGTAGCGGCGGGCATCGCGGCTGCGCCGTTTTCGGGAGCCGAAGCATCCTTTTCCGGATCAGGCGCGGCGCCGAAGACGGGAAACGCAAGACCGGGGGATTCGGCGGGGGGGGACTTCGTCGACGAGGATTCCTTGGCCGGGGGCGGAGGCGCGAGGTCGAGCGAAGGCGCGTCGATCGCGCCGCGCAGCGCCGCGCGCAAGGCCTGCGACAGCGCCCAATACACGCGCGACTCGTTCAGGAAGCGGATCTCGCGCTTGGTGGGATGGACGTTCACGTCGATCTCGGAAGGCGGCAGCGTGAGGAAGAGCGCGCACACGGGGTGGCGACCCGGAGGAAGCGCCTCGTAGGCCTGCGACAGCGCGCGGGACAGGACGGGGCTCGCGACATGCCGGCGGTTCACGAAGAAGTGCTGCTGTCCCGCGCGCCCCGAAAAACGCATCGGCACCGAAGCATACCCCTGCACGTGCAATCCTCCGCCTTCCCAATCCACCTCGACCAGGTCCTCCAGCAGGTGCGTGCCGATCACGTCGGCCACCCGGCGACGCAAGGTGCCGCCCGGGAGATGAAGAAGCTCCCGTTCGCCCTCGCGCAGGCGAAAGGAAACGCCGGGGTGGGCGAGGGACAGTCGCGTGAGCAAGGTGGTGGTTCGCGCCGTCTCGGCCTTGGCCGTGCCCAGGAACTTGCGGCGCACGGGGTTGTTGCGGAAGAGGTTGCGCACGGTGATCGTGGTGCCGCGTCCGCGCGCGGCCTCGGAAACCTCCTCGAGTCGCGATTCGCTCGCGCGCAGGCGCGCTCCGACCTCCTCCTCCCAATGCCGCGTCTCGATCGTCAGGTCCGAGACGGATGCCATGCTCGCCAGCGCCTCGCCGCGGAATC
This sequence comes from uncultured Fibrobacteria bacterium, assembly GCA_965652255.1. GTDB lineage: Bacteria > Fibrobacterota > Fibrobacteria > UBA11236 > UBA11236 > UBA11236. The sequence goes on from CBFGVC010000005.1 coordinate 21,127, forward strand.
CGAAGCTCGACACGGAGTCCAGGTCCTCGGGGCCCCGGATCTTGCTGGTGGTGTGGGGATGCCAACAGCGCTCGAGGTCGCCGCGGGTCATGCCGTAGCCGTCGTCGGCCACGCGCACCAGCTCCTTGCCCCCGTCCTCGAGGGTCACCGTCACCTGCGTCGCCCCGGCGTCCAGCGCGTTCTCGACCAGCTCCTTCACCACGTTGGCGGGGCGCTCGATCACCTCGCCCGCGGCGATTTTTTGGATGGCGAGGGGGGAGAGGGCCTGGATGATCGGGGAGGGCATGGGGGAAAAAATGCGAAATGAGAAATGAGAAATGCGCAACCCATGGCTTGGGTGAAGGGGTAAAAAAGGCCGGCTCCCAAGGGGAGCCGGCCTTTTCGCCGAATTGTCCGGCCATCTGGCGGTTACTTCGCCTCGGACGCCTGTTCGGCCTCCTCGTCGTCCTCCAGCGTGGGCATGAGCTGGCCCCCGCTGCGGATGTTGCGGATCATCCAGTCGGCGTCGTCGGAAAGGTCGCTCTCGGGATGCTTTTTCAGCATGGCCTCGAACGAGCGAACCGCCGCCGAATCCTGGCGCAGGTGCTCGGCCTGGATGAAGCCCACCATGAACATGGCCTTGTAGTCGTTCGGGCTGTCCGGATACAGGTAGCTGACGCGACGGTATTCCGCCAAGGCCTGCTGGAAACGCTCCTGCTCCAGGTAAATCTGGGCGATTCCGAAGCTCACCGAATCCTGCAGGCCCGCCCGCGCCGGGTACTTCGCGCGGAGCTTGTTGTACAGGTTCATGGCCTGGTCCAGCTTGCGATCGTAATGCAAGTCCTGCGCCTTTTGGTAAGTCGCGGTGGTGGGCTCGAGGGAAGGTTCCCCGAGGGCCTTGTCCGCAAGCCGGACCTTGTGGCGCGCCTTCAGCTTTTCGACCACGGCCTCGTCGAGGCGGGCGTGCGCCGATTGCTTCAGGGCGTCGAAAATCAGCGGACGGGCTTCCTCGAAGGGGATCAGCACCGAGTCGCGGGAGTAACGCTCGGGGTTGGTGTGGTACTCGATCTCAAGGTCCTTCTTCGTGAGGAGTCTCCAGGCGGCGATGTCCCGGGTATGATCCTTCCAGGTGGCGGCCGCGCTGTCGCGGACGAACACGGAGCGGTCGGCCTTGAAGGTCTTCTCGAGCGCGGAGGGAGATTCCTCCCAGGTTCGGGGCAGGATCGAGTCGCGGTAGACGTTCGCCCAGAAACCATCCTGGTTCGCCAGGCGAGCGGCCCGCAAGCCGATGTCGCGGTCCAGCCCGAGGGAGAGGGCCTCGTCGGTCGCGACCCGCCACACGACGAGGTAGTTCAGCAGGACTTCGCGCGGGTAGCGCTCCTGCATCTGCTCCGGAATCTCGCGGCGCAGGTGCAGCACGTCCTCTTCGCGGATCACGTGCCTGCCTTGGCCGATGACCGCGAGGGAGTCCCGCGGCTTGACCGAGGCGATGTAGTTGGCCTTGACGTCCTGAAGCACGGTGGCGCGGACGCGGTCGAAAGCCTTGGCCGTCGGCGGGGCCTTCGACACAAGCCAGAAGGCGTGCCACTGCTGGGTGGAAGGGTTCTGCAGCAGTTCGTCCACCATTCCGCTCTCGATCTCGTCGAGGCGAGGGAACAGGGCGGGCATAGTGCCGACACCGTAGGGGAGCACGAAGTCCCGCTTCACGGAGCCCAGGTGACCTTGCCGCGCGCGGGTAAGGGAATTCTCGGAAGATGCCGCGGCCGCCTGGAACTGTGCGAGGCTCGAGACTCCCGCGACGGCCTTGGCCAAGGCCGCGGAATCGGACGCCTCGATATGGTACAACTCGAAGGTCGCGGGGCTCAGGTACTCGTCCTTGTGCTCCTCGTAGTAGGCGCGCAATTCCTTTTCGGTCGGGTCCCGCTCCAGCGAGATCAGGCGAACCCCATGCTTGACCTTGAGGGCCTCGAGCACGGGGCCGGCATCGAGGGCTCTCCGCGACCGGAGAACCTCTTGCTCGACGCGGGGACGCACCTCCGAAACCGGGGGCGTGCGGCCGGGGTCATGGGAGTCGAGCGCCAGGATCACGAAGCCGTCGTTCCAGGCGATGACGCCGGAGTGTCCGCCCGCGCGAAGACGGGTTTGTTCGGAGAAGAACAGGCTGTCGAGGGTCTGCGCGGAACCGAGATCGGCGATGGCGTCGCCGGGATGCACGCGACCGTAACGGCCTCCGTTCCCCTTGGAGACGGCATGCGTTGAGTACCTGGCGGCCACGTCCCCGAATTTCGTGCCCTTTTTCAGGGCGCCCAAGGCGGCATCGGCCTGCTTCCGGGTCGCGGTGCGGATCAGCGAGACTTCGGCCCAGGGGCGCTCGGCGTAAGAGGCCTTGTTCGCCTCGTAGGCCGAATCGATATCGACGGAGCTAATGATCAGGGAATCCACCACCCTCGGGAAGGCGCGGGCCAGCGTCAGCACGCGGCCGGAATCGTCCTTGAAGCGGGAGGGGTCCTTCGCGTGAAAGGCTTCGATCTGCGCGCGCGTGAAGCCGCCATGGGCGCGAAGGTAGGTCTCGAAGTAATACTGCGTGATGGTGCGCTGGTCCATCGACTCCGCGCGGCGCTTGAGCTCGGGCGATTTGCCGTGGCGCGACTTGAGGGCGGACAGGGCATACAGCCGGGTCTTCAGGAAGTTCTCGAATTCCTGGCGGCGAAGCTGCGTGTCGGCGAGCACCTCCTCGCGCCGCGCGTCCGGCTGGGCGCCCAGGCGAACCTCGAGGTCGGCCTCGGTGAAGGCCGCGCCGTCGATGCGGGCGAGAACCCTGCCTTTTTCGCTTCCCTTTCCGAACGCGGAGGAGGCTGCGAAAACGGCGAGGATCGGGATCAGCAAGAGGCTCTTTTTCATAAGCGGATATTCCTTGTCGTCCTGTGTCGTGAAACCGGTTGACGCGGGGTCCCCCGGGCCGCGGTAAACTAGCATTAATCCGGGTTCCCGCCCCCTCCCGGGGCGGTGCGTCTAAGTATTTTTTCCGGGGCTTCGCGGCCGAAACCTTGAATGGATGCGGCGCCGAACGCCGCCGCCGCCCGCGGCCCCTCGAGGCGATGAAGACGTTTCACCGGTTATTGCGCGCGATCGCGGCGGGCCTCCTGGTCCTGGCGGCGCTGGGCGTCGCCCTGTATTTCGGGACCGCGGCGCTCGCCGAACGCTTCCTCGCCCGCGAGCGAAGCATCGGCGAATTCCGGCTTGTCGCGCACGGGCCGGACATTTCGCCTCCGTTTTTCATCCAGGCCGATTCCCTGGTCGTGTCATCTCCCCACTTCACCGCGGGCATCTTCCGCCCGTCCGGCCGGCTTGTGGATTGGCTCGGCCTGAACCCTGCGCAATCGATCTTGCGCCTCCGCGCCGACTCCGTGCACGTGGAGGTGCACGCCGCAGGACGCGCCCCGGAAGAAGGTCCTTCCTTTCCGGCGGCGCTGCGGTTCCCCTTGGGCGCGACGCTGGAATGGCGGACGCTCGTGCTGCGCATGCCCGACGCCACGGAGATCGTCGTGGATTCCGCCCGCTGGCGCAGCCGGGGCTCGCAAGCGATGCAGGGCGTTTTCATCGTCCGCCTGCCGGACGCTCCGTCCCTGCGCGCGGAGGCGAACACGCGCTGGCGCGGGCCCGCGCTGCGTTACCGCGTCACCGCGTCGCGCGGCGACGAGGCGGACATCCTGGTTTCGGGCATCCGCGAAAAGCGCGACCTCTATTCGGGCTACGACTCCCTCGCGCTGTTCCTGGCTCGTCCCGCGGATTGGTTCCAAGCCTTGCCGGGCGGGATCCTGTCGGGCTTGAGCCTTGAGGCCAAGGCGGATTGGCGCAACGACAGCCTGCGCCTGACGGCGCGTTTTTCCAGCGCGCCTTACGAGCCTTTCGATTCGGCGGCCTGGGATCTCGCGGCCGAGCTTGGCGGCGGAGGCGGCCGCTTCGCGCTGCGTGGGGAGGGAGCGACGCAATCCTTGCAGGCCCGAGGTAGCTGGGCCCGTCCCGGCGGCCTTCTGGCGCTTCCTCCTCCCGAACGCTGGAGCGGCGAGGCCTCGGCCGAATTCCGGGGAGGCGGATGGCGGATTCACGAGTGGGACCTGCCGCTTGGATTCGAGGTCACGCAGGCGCGGCTCGACACGGGCATGCTGATGTCCGCCCGGATGACGACCTCGGGCGGCTCGCGCGTCCTCGCGCGCTGGAGCGGTCGTCGCCCCGGCCGGATCGAGCTTTCGGGCGACCTTTCGCCGACCGAGGCGTGGGCCTTGGCGTGGACCGATGGCCGGGTTTCCTACGACGCCGCGAAGGTGCGGGGAGTCTGGGAGAACTCGAAGTTGACGGCCACGGCGAACATCGTCCGTCCCCGCGCCTATGGCGCCTCCGCCGACAGCCTCGAGACCGTGAACGAGGTGACAACCTCGGGTTATTTCCTGAAGTCGGCCCGCGTGCATCGCGACGGCGAGGTTTTTCGGGGGGCGGGACGGGTTTTGTGGAAGGATCCCTCGGGCCGGCCGGCGGTGTCGTTGGCCTTCGACGCCCACCACCCGGCGCACGGCCGCGCAGAAATCGCAATGCAGTTCCCCGAGCATCGTCCATGGTCGTTGATGCTCGCGGCGGACAGCCTGCATCCTGCTCGTTTTCCCTACGAGCCCGCGCGGCGTTTCGCCGGGATCGACCCGCGGATCCACGGGCGTTTCGACTGGCACCCGGCCAGGCGGGAGGCCGAGACGGACTTGGACCTGCGAATTTCGGGAAGCGAGGGTCCGCTCGACATCCGGGCGCTGGCGAACTGGAAGGATGACAGCTTGCGGATCACGCGGTTCACGGCAGAGGCCGGGGCTGCGCGCCTCGAGGGGACGGCGACCGTGCCGTTCGAGGGGCGCCCGGCTCGCTTGCGGGAGGCGGGCGCCTGGATGAAAGGTTCGTGGCGACTCAAGGCGGAGGAGCTGAATCCGCGGCTGCTGCTGACGCGAGCGGGTCTTCCCGGGCGGGGTTTCGACGGGATATTGAGGGGTGAAATGGCCTATGCCGATGCCACGGGGCTTTCCGGCGCCTTGAGCCTGGCAGCTTTCCGCCTGCCGGGATCCGAGACGTTCGCCGTGAACGACGCGGTTTTTCGGGGCATGGGAGATACCCTCACCGCCAGTGCGGTGGTGGTGGCGCGTTTTCCGGCCGCGCGCCACGACACCTTGCGGGCCACGCTCGCGGAGTTTCGTTCCCAGGCGCCCCGCTTTCATGCCGAGGCGCGCTCCAGCGCGGGATTCTCGGCGCGCTTCACGGGCCGGATTCCCGAGTGGCGATTCGTCCGGGGAGACCTCGACGTTCACGGGCGTGTGCCGCTCGCGGAAGGCCAGGGGGCCATCGAGGACTTCGTGTTCGGCGGCATCCTGCATGTGCCGCTCGCGGACGATTACTTCTCGGACGCCCGCCTTGAAAACGGACGTCTCGCCTTTCGCCATGTATCCACCCGCGACACCATCCATGTAAGTGGAACTCCCTCGCTCGTCAGGGGCGTGCTCAGGGTTCCCGACCTGGCCGTCGGGAACGGACGCGGGGAGTTGACGGGGCGGCTCGAGGCGGATCCCTCGGCGCCCGGCGTGGCCATTGCGTTGCGCGGCGACGAAATGGATTTCAAGCTGCCCGGAGGGCAGCGGTTCCAGGGCCGCGGGTTCGCGGGCTCGGTCGCCTGGGATTCCGAGTCGGGAGTTCGGGCGAACGCAAGGGCGGCCTCCGGATTTTTCGCGTTGCCGCCCGCTCCGCATCGCATCGAAACCGGCTTCGACGACCTTGGGGTGGAACTGACGCTCCCACCCGGGCAAACCGCCGGGATCCCGACCTTGAGGTTGCGCGGCAGGCTTCAGGATTTTTACTTCCAGCGGCGCTGGGGCTGGCGCGACGTGACCGGATTCTTCACGGGTTTCAACCGGGGCGCTTCCCGCGCCGCGGCGGCGCGTCGCTCCCGGCCTTGGGAGGTGGACATCGAAGTCGAGGCGACGGGGGCGCGCAACCGGATCGACACCGACGTCCTGCGCATGACCTTCGTCGGCGACGCCCGGATGACCGGCACCTATCCCTATACCCTGATGCGGGGAAAGCTCACCGGCCTCCAGGGCGAAGTGGGACAGCCACGGCAGGCCTACGTGCTGCGCGACTTCGAGTTGAAGTGGGACAACGTTCCCTTGGAGGACGGCATCTTGAACGTCGAGGGGGAGAAAAGGCTGCGGGCGGATTGCCGGGCCGAGACGCGCCAGACCTGCCAGATTTACGTCCGGCTCGGCGGGCAGCTGGAGGATGTCGCCTTCACCTATGAGACCGATTGCGGGCAAAACGCCGGCGAGCCGGTCCCTCCCTCGGTCCTCATCAACTCCATGGCCCAGGGATGTTACGTCTCGGAGACTCCGGGCAGCGAGGGAAACTACGGGAGCGCCGCCTTCGCCATGCTCGAGCCCGCCTTGAACGAGCGGCTCTCGCAGGGCTTCGCGCGCGGTTCCGGGGGCTTCATCAAGTCCACGCAGGTAAGCGGCCTCGGCGCGCTTCTCGGCAGCGACAGCACCGGGCTCGAGGCGGTTTCGCTCGAGGTGGAGAGCCGCTCGGTGCACCGGGTCGGGCTCAAGGGCCGCGCGGGATACCGCCCCGAGACCAAGCTCGCGAACCCGATGGAGTATCGCCTCGCGGCCGAATACCGCCCTCCCGTGGAAAAACTCGCCAGCGATAGCGCCTGGCGGGCCCGGCTCAAGTCGCGCTTCACCGTCGAGGCCGCGGTGGAGACGCGGCCCGAGGGACGCGACATCGAGGAAGAGCGGCGCGTCAGCCAACGCGCGGGCCTTCGTTACCGCTATCGCTTCTGGACGCTTTGGTGAACCGGGCGACCCGTCTCATCCGCCCGCTCTGCGCCGCCTTGGCGGTCGCGTTCTCCGTCGCGGGCGCGCGTCCCGCCTTGCGTGTCGAGGGCAACGACGCGTTCACGGTTCGCAGGCTCGCCGCGATCGTGGCGCTTCCCGATCCCGCGCCGGAGTGGACCCGGGAGGAGTGGGCGGATTGGACGACCGACGCGGTGCTGCTCGTGAGGGAGGCCTATCGGGAGAGGGGATACTTCGACGTGGAGGCGGAGGTCGAGCCGGTCTTCACCGACTCGGCGCCGCTCGCTCCCCCCCGCGAGCTGCGCCTGCGCGTCGCGGAAGGCGCGCGCTACCGCTTCGGCGGGATCCGCATAGGGCTGCCGGGACCCGGTTTCCCGCGCTTCGATCCCGCCCGGCTCTCCTCGCGCCCCGGACGCTTCTACACCCGGGCCCAGTTGTTCGAGGATCGCCGCGAGTTGCTTCGCTTCTACGGCGACGAGGGGTTCCTGCGCGCGACGGCGGCCGAGTCGCTCTACTACGACACCGAACGCAAGGCAGTGGACGTCGCCTTTCGGGTGCTGCCGGGCGAGGCGCTCGTGCTGGACACCTTGGTGTTCCGCATCCACCGCGAGGGAGACACGACCTCGAGGAAGGGACTCACGAAGCTTTCCGAGCTGCAGGATCTTTTTCCCTTCTCCCGCGGCGACACGCTTTCGCTCACCGAGCTCAACGCCTACGAGCGGAAACTGAAGACCACGCGCGTGTTCAACTTCGTCCGGCTGCGCGACAGCATCGCCGCCCCCGGCGAGGGCGGCATCATCCAGGTGACCGCGGAGGAGCGCGTGCCGGGCGAGATGGACGTCGCCGGTTACTGGGAGACCCAGTACGGCTTCGGGACCGACCTGACCCTGGGGCACGCGAACCTGCGCGGCGGCCTGCAGGAAGGTCGGGTCGGCCTGACTTTCGCGCAACGCAAGCAATCGGTGCTGGCGGGATACACCGCGCCCCTGCTCTTCGGCACCTTGGTGCGCTTCGACAACGAACTGGCCGCCAACTGGTACCAGGACAACCCGCTCGTCCGCGAAGCCGGGTGGTATGACGGCGATTTCGACGTCTCCAACACCAGCAGGCTGTCGCGGCAGTTCCTGCCCTGGCTGCGCGGCGTGAGCGGGGCGGAGCTCTTCGGCAAGAGCCAGCGCATCGACACCACCGCCCGCGTGCGGGACTTCAACCTCAACTTCCTGAACACGATGTACCTGCAACGCCTCGACACCTGGGTCAATCCCTCGCGTGGCGCGCGCCTCGGCCTCACCTGGGGCAACGGCGGTTCCGTGCTGGAGGGGCAGGACATCGTGGTGCACCGCAACCGCCACAATTGGCTCGAGGCCGAGGCGGCCGCTTACATTCCCGTGGGAAACCGGTTGGTCGTCGCCTTGCGGCTCGACGGCGGGCGCTTCTTCGGCGAGGGCGGCATCAACTCTCCGCGCTTCTACCTGGGCGGTTCGCGCAGCGTGCGCAGCCGCGACTGGCGCTCCGTTTGCCCGCGCGTGACCTCCGAAGGGAATTGCGAGCAGGAAGGCATCGAGCCCGCCTACGCGATGGGCTCGGTGGAACTCCGGCTGCAGCCGTTCCAAGGCGCCGTGTCCGGGATCGCGGGGCACCTTTCCGGCCTGCAGGTGGTGCCGTTCACCGACTACGGGAACGTGTGGGACGTGGGCGATCCGGTGACGGCATCAGGGGAGGGACGGGCGGTGGGCCTCGGCTTGCGTTACGGGTTCCTGTCGCTGTTCAACGTCCGGATCGATTACGCGCGCGACCCGCGCGACGCTTCGGTCGACCGCTGGGTGTTCGACCTGGCGCAGGCTTTCTGATCGGAACCAAATTTGTAGGGGCGAATGACATTCGCCCCTACTACGCCTGCGCCAGCCTGTCGGAAGCCACAACAAAAACCCCCGGTTGATTCAGTCGCAAGCGGCTTCATGCCTGCGGCTGCCCCGGGGGTCGAAAAGTTGGAGGCGACAAGCGGATTCGAACCGCTGAATAAAGCTTTTGCAGAGC
>CBFGVC010000006.1:0-28327 GCA_965652255.1 uncultured Fibrobacteria bacterium
CGCGGGGGGCGGTTGGGGGGGGGGCGCGGGTGGTCCATAAACCGGAACCACGGGGGGCGGATGTCGGACGAAGGGATTTTCGGGGGGCTTCGCGGGCCTGGCGCTGGAGCGGCGAGCGAAAGGCAAGACGCGCAAAAAACAAGAAGGCCTCCCCGGTGGGGAGGCCTTTTCGTATTTGGTGAAACCGCTTCGGTCGCCGAGTGCTCGCCGCCAGGCGAGTGCATCGAGGCGACCGAGGCCTTACTTCTTCGCTGCGGGCTTGGGCGACAGCGAGACCACGTAGGCGAGCACGTCGTCGATCTGCATGTTCTTGAGCTGGCCCTTCCAGGCGGGCATGAGCGCCGACATGCCGGAGTTCGCGCCGCCGAGGGCGATCACGTCGCGGAGTTCCTTCCAGGTGCGGCCGCTCATGTACTTGTAGTCGGAGAGGTCGCGGGGCTTGGGGTTGAGCGCCGCGGCGCCCGCGCCGTCGCCCTTGCCGGTGGCGCCGTGGCACAGCGCGCAGTTGGCCTCGTAGACCGTCTTGCCGTTCTCGAGGTCGAACTGCTTGAGGTCCACGTCGTGCGAGAGCGTGGCGGGGTCGATCTTGGGAGCGGTGCGCTTTTTCGTTTCCTGCGCCGAGGCGGCGGTGGCGAGGCCGAGGGCGAGGGTGGCGAGGGCGAGGTGCTTGAGCATGGCGGGGTTCCTTGGTGGAGGGTTCCGGGGGTTAAGATACGAGCTTTTTGAACTAAAAACCCCGCCGCCGCGACATGTGGCAGGCGGGGTTTTCAAGGGATCGGGTCAGAAGAAAACGTGCGCGCGGCCGATCAGCATGTCCTGGTTTCCGGCGTCGCTTTGCGGGATGAAGCTGTTCATGCGGTAGTACAAGCCCACCTGAAGGTACTGGATCGGGAACACTTCCGCACCCACGGTGACGCGCTGTTGGCCGTCGCGGCGGTTGGCCACGGTGGTATTGCGGTCGAAGTATTCGTAGGTGGTCTTCACGTTGATGCCCTGCCAGGGAACCACGTTCAACTCGTAGAACTGGGCGATGCGATTGATCGTGGAATCGCCGGAGGCTTGCTCGACGAACGCGACTTCGGCCAAGGCGGTGAAGGGACCGTAATTCGCTCCCGCGAAGGGGCCATAGGCGATGTATTCGGCCCCCTCGGTGTTGGTGGCGTACGATCCGCCCACGCGGAAGTTGCGGAAGGTCACCGAACCGATGGACGAGAAGCGGGTGTTGGTCAGGTTGCCGACCACCGAGAAGGGGCCGGGCTCGAAGCCGATTTCGCCGGCGAGATCGTAGTAGCCGTAACCGTAGCCGGTGGCGCTGCGGATGAAGGCTTGGTCATCCATGATGCGCAGGCCGTAGGGAAGCAACGTGCGACCGACCTTGATGTAGCTGTTTCCAGGCAGATTGCGGGCCATCATCCACATCTCGCGGTTGTTCGAAGACGAAGTCAAGCCCATCGACTGGTCGACATAGAACGAAAGGAAGTTCTTCACCAGTTCGACGTTGATATACACGCTCGCCTCGGAAATGTTATGCTGGTTGTCCGCCGCAATCGCGCCTTCCTCCTGCCTGACGAATTGCTCCGTGCGGAAGTTCGCCCCGATGGTGACGGCGTCGTTCAGCTTCGGGTCGAAGGAAGTCAGCCCCTCGGAACGGGTGTTCTTGATCAGGGACTGGGTCTGCGACATCACCAGCTTGTACTGGGTGTATGCCTGACCGTACTCGGTACGGCCGGCGCCTCCCGTCTGGTTCAGGTGGCACTGGCTGCACTTGAAGCCCGTACGCACGGCCATGTACGGCTCGGCGACCGCCGAGGCTGCAAGCAGGGCGACAAAGGCGAATCCCAAGGAGAGTTTCATGATGCGTGATCCTTCAGGTGAAATTGAGGGTTACCTCGGGATATTCTCAGTCGGTCGTCGTGGTATCGTAGACCGGGGCTCCATTCTCGATCCACTCTTTGATGCGGTCGACGACCCCTTGGTCCAGTCCGCCGCCGGGAGGCATCCTGATGGAAGTGGTGGCCGTAATGCGCTGGTAAAGGTGGCTGGAGTCGGGGATGCTGCGGTGAAGGCGGGTCATGCCTGCGCCCGCGGTGGTTTGCGCAGCCCTAAGGGCGGTGTCGCTTCCTGTGACTACGTAAAAGGAATTGAATGCGGCATCGAAGGTGCCGATGTTCATCCCCCCCGAGGCGGCTGCCCCATGGCAGGTTCCGCAGTTCTGCTGAAGCAGAGGCTGGATGGATTCCAGCGACTCCATGGGAAGAGGCACGTCCCCCTGCGAGTTCAACCCATCCCCATCCCCCACGGGAAGCAAGCACGCGGAGAGCACCGAGAGCGTTGCGCCCGCGAAGAGGCCCGCCCAAATCTTTTTCGTGTTCATGTCGTTCCTCATGCTCCCTTACTTGGTCACTTCGGTGTCTTGGGTCAGCCAGCCGATGAAGCCGGGCTTCTTCTGCAGCGAGCGCACGTAATGCACCAGCGCCCACTTGCGGCGCTCCGTCAGCGCCTGCTTGCCGCCCGCGTCCAGCGCGCGATAGGCGTCGGTCGAGGGCTGCGAGGCCATGTAGGCCTGGAGCGCCTCGATCTCCGAGCGCGAATACGCCGTCGCCAAGGCTTCGGTGTTCAGCGCGCGGTCGCCGCCGAAGCCGAACGCCCCGCCGAAGGCCGACATGGGCGTGCCGCCCACGCCGGTGTGCAGCGTGCGGTAGATGTTATGCGCGTCCGCGCCGCTCTTGTACTCGGAGTAGGTCAGGTTCATGGGCTTCACGATGTTGCCCCAGCTGTCGCGCAGGCCCTTGGCCGCGTTGCCGTCGCCCTTGCCCGAGGCGCCGTGGCAGGTCCAGCAGTCGAGCGTCATGTACACGTTCTTGCCCTCGGCCACGAACTCGGCCGTGGAGGCGGGCGCCTCGGGGATCTCGACGACCTCGGGCTCTTCCTCGGCCTCCGCGAACTCGGAGGAGAAATTCTTGATGTAGGCCACCACGTCCTTGATTTCCTGGGCCGTGAGCACGTTCTTGAAGCCGGGCATCTGCGTGTGCGGAATGCCGCGCACGACCACCTTCTCGAGATCGGAGTCGAGCGGCAGCTCGCCCAGGCCCGTGGAGCGGAACTTGTAGATGCCGGTGGTGAAGTCGCGGGGCTTCACGGCCAGCGGGCCCGCGCCCTGCCCCTTGCCGTCGCCGGTTTCGCCGTGGCAGGCCGCGCAGGCCTTCTGGTACACCGTCTGCCCGCGATCGGCGGAAGGGGCGAAGGGGGCTGCGGCCAGCGCCGCGCCCGCGCCCAGGCAAAGGGCGAGAAACGGCGTGAAAATGCGATTGCGTTGGGTCATTGCATCCTCGTAGCGGGAAGAAGTCGCGGAAAAGCCGAAAAAATATAAGGCCGAATTCTGAAAAAAACACGGGAAAAGCGCATGGGGGGACGACTTTCGAAGGCGCGGTTTTCCCCGGGGTTCGTTCCGGGGATAGGGGTCGAGCCGGCAGGGCGCCGTCGGAACCTGCGCCGCGCGCGTTGCGAAAGAAGCGGCCTCGGGTAAGCCGATTTCGCGTGAAAAACGACATTCCACGGGCCGGAACATGCCCCGGGATGTAAATTTGCGGTCGGAACGGGCCCGGCAAGGAAGCCGCCCCGGCAAAGAACCCCCACAAGGAGCCTTGGAGCATGCATTCCGCCGAGTTCGAAACCCTTGCCGAAAAAGTGGAGCAGGCCGTCGCGCGCATCGAGGAGCTCAAGCGCGAGATCGCCGGCAAGGACGCCGAAATCGACAAGCTGCGCGGCGAGATCGAAGCCCACTCCGGCAGCATCACGCGCGCCGGCGAGCGGGTGCGCGACCTCGCCGCCCGCCTCGACGCCGTGCTGGCTTGACGCATCTCCGGGATATCGTCATGGGAGCGAAGAAGCAGGGCAACGCGGACTCGGGCCTTGGCGCCCCGGCGGATACCCGGTCCGCCAAGGTGACGCTTTGCGGCGAAACCTTGCCCCTGCGCACCGACCAGTCCCCCGAGGCGCTCTCGCGCCTCGAGGCGTTCGTCAACCAGAGGGCCCGCGCCGCCGGCGCGGGCGAGGGAGCTTCGCCCGAGAATTTCCGCCGGCTCGCCCTCGCAGCGCTCGGCATCGCCGGCGAACTGTTCGAGGCCCAGGCCAGGCTGGAGGAAAAAGAGGAAGACAGCCGGAGCCTCAAGGCCATCACCGCCAAGGCCCGCTCCCTCAACGACTCGCTCGAGCGCGCCTTGGCGCGCAAGGCTTGACCCGAACCTCGAACCCGAACCGAAAAAGGGCCCTGTCGCACGCGCCGAAGTTCCGACTTTACAATCTTGAATTGAACCGATGGTATCTCCGTCCGTCTAGCTCAAGCCCCCTCGAGGGGAAGGGCGAACCGGAAGGGCGCCGTCAAACTTTTTCAATGCAAGGTCTGGAATCTATCGCGCGGTAAGCCGACAGGGTCTCTTTTGCCGGGCTGCGACCTGCGCGCCAGGTTGTCGTCCTCCGTCGCGATGCCCCAAGCATCGCTTCCTCGGACTCCTACTGGCGCTTGGTCTCGCTCCGGCAAAAGGAGACCCGGGAACTCTTCGTTTTGTCGGGCTGCGACCGGCGCGATGCGTCCGGAATCACAGCATCACAGCATCACAGCATCACAACATCACAGCAGCGGAACGACAGTACAATATTATGGCAGTACAACAATAAACGCAAGCGCCGCTGTGTTCATGTTGTTGTGATGCTGTGATGTTGTGATTTTGTCGCTCTACCGCTGTACTTGTCCTCCTCCGCTGTCGCGCGCCTAGCGTTCCTGCGTTATCTCCTCGTCTCCCTCCCGCCAAGGCACATACTGGATCACCAGTCGCATCATCTCATCGGTCTCGGCCATGCCGCGCTCGAAGTAAACGTCGCGCGGGGGGGTGAAAGGGTTCAGCGGGTTGCGCCGGGTGTTGTCGAACCAGGCCTCGGCGTGCAGGCGCGATCCCTTGGGAAGGTGGACGAGTTTGCGGAAGCGGTAGAATTCCTGCCAGTTGAAGTCCCAGTCCGGGACGTGGACGAGCGGGATCGTATCCTCGGCTTTGGCCCGGCCGCCCATGGGCGGTTTCACGGCGTACACCTTGAACGAGCGGCCCAGAAGGTGCATGTGGGGGTTGATGGAAAGGAGCGAAACGTCGAGCGGGACGGTGTTGTCGATGGTGTGCCGGACGACCTTCCCGGCGGGGATGAAGAGTGGTTCGCGTCCGGGGGCGAGCGCAACGTCGGCCTTGAAAGCCGCGAATTCCACCTTGCGCTCGACGGGCTCGCGCGCATACCAAAGCCTCACCTCGCTCCTGTCCGAACCCTCGACGGGAGCGGGCGAGTAGTGGAGGGAGCGGATCAACAAGACGCCCTTGCGCGGCAGGCGGAAGCCCATGCCGGGCGGGTATTTCTGCGGCGAGCTACCCGGCAGCCAGCCGGTGTGGAACACGAGGCGCGGAGGCGTGCCGTCGCGCCCGACAAGCCGGAAGTGATGAAACTGCCGGTCGTCGTCGGGATTCTCGCCGGTGGAGTCGGAGTAGACTTCGAAGTCGGGCCCGGCGCGGGTGTCGACGTCATCGGCGACCTCGAGGATCTGGTAGCTGGCGTGGTGGACGCGCTTGCGGTCGCCTGGGACGAAATCGACGGCGCGCACGAAGGTGTCGCGCGCGATCTCGTAGGGAATCTTCACGCAGATGAAGGTGGAGCGGTTCCCGGCGGGCAGGGGATAGGGCCGCGGCATGGGAAGGACGAGATCGGGCGCCCCGCGCGCCTCGGCGCGCGGGGCGGGGAAGGCGGAGGAGGCGCCGGTATCGCCCGGAGGGAGCCCCGCCTCGACCCACCGGCGCAGCGCCTCGAGGGAGGCCGGAGGCAACAGGCGCTCGTTGGCGAAGGAGCGATACGCCGGGTCGGCCTTCCACGGCGGCATGAGGCCGCTTTCGACGACGTCGAGCAGGAAGCGCGCGCGCTTCGCGGCATCGCGATACTCCAGCAGCGGAAACGGGGCCACGCCTCCGGGCTGGTGGCAGTCGGCGCAGTGGCGTTGCAGCAACGGCCCCACGTCGCGATGCCAGGTGACTCGTTCCGGCGTTGAGGCCGCGGACGAGCCTGTCGCCGCCGCCATCGGCGCGATCAGGGCCCAGGCCGCCCACGACGGAAACGCGGAGCGGGGCGGATTCATTCGATCAGGCACCCTACGGGCTCCACGCGCGCCCGCGGCGGCGCGGCGTCATTTGTCCACGCCGCCAAGGCGTCGCGCAGGTGATGCTCGGTGGCGGCGCGCCGCTTTCGACCCAGCGACACGGCCCAGTTGTCCACCGCGCCGGAGTAGAGTACGCGGCCCTCGTCGTCGAGGAGGAAAACCTCCGGCGTGACCGTGCCCCCGAGCCTCCGGGTCCATTCCAGGTCGATGTCGCCGACGAAGGCGAAATCCGCGCCTGTTCCGGCGCGAAACTCCTCGAGTTCCATGGCGTCGGCTTCGGCGCCGGCGTCGATGCGGGGGAAGATTCCGATGAAGGCGACGCCGTCTTCCCGGAAGGTTTCGCGCAACGCGTTGAGGGTGAAAACGTGGTTCCGCGACAGCGGGCATTCCGGGGCGAGAAGCGAGAGCACGAAGGCGCGCGGCGGGCCGGGGAGCGAATCGACCGGCAGGCTCCCGATCGCTCCGTCCTCGATCCTCTCCGAAACCGTCGGCCCGGCCAGGATTCGGTTCGACGGATCCTGTGCCGATCCGGGCAAGGGCGCGGAGAGGAAGGCGGCGGCCAGCATCGCCAGGAAGGCTCTTTGCGCCACGCCAAGGGGAGATCCGGAAACGGGCCGCATCGGAGGCAAAGTTAGGTCCTCGCGCCCGGCTGGCGCGATGCGGCGCCGGGAAGGCTTGGTCCCGGAACATACCCGAAAGACTTTCGGCTGCCACGCTTGTACCTGACACCCGCCCCCATCCTTTCGTTGCGTTTGTGTGTTTCGTCGCGTTCATTGTTGCATTGTTCTATTGCCCCATTGTCCACTGTCCCCCGGCCATTGTCTACTTTTCCCCTTCTCCCGGAGGTTGAAATGGCGCAGTTGCTGGACGGAAAAAAGGTCGCGCAAGAGGTTCGCGAGCGGCTCAAGGGCCGCGTGGCGCGGCTGAAGGAGCGCGGCATCGTGCCCGGCCTGAGCGTGACCCTCGTGGGCGAGGATCCGGCCAGCAAGGTGTATGTGGCGTCCAAGGACGCCGCGGCGAAGGACGTGGGCATGAGCGCGTGGACGCACAAGCTTCCCGCGGACGTTTCGGAGGCCGACCTGCGCGCTCACTTGGTCGCCCAGAACAATGACCCGTCCGTGCACGGCATCCTGCTGCAGTTGCCGCTGCCGAAGCATCTTCCGGAAGAATCGCTGCTGAACCTGATCGCCGCCGACAAGGACGTGGACGGGTTTCATCCCGTGAGCCTTGGCAACGTGATGCTGGGCCGCCCGGGCTTCAAGCCCTGCACGCCGTGGGGCGTGCAGGTGCTTTTGCACCGCGCGGGGATTTCGCTGAAGGGCAAGCACGTGGTCATCATCGGTCGCTCGAACATCGTGGGGAAGCCCTTGGCGAACCTGCTGGTGCAAAAGGCGGAGGATGCGGACGCGACCGTGACGGTGTGCCACAGCGGGACGAAGGATCTCGCGGCGATTGCGCGGCAGGCGGACGTGCTGGTGGCGGCCATCGGGCGCGCGGAGTTCGTGACCGCCGACATGGTGAAGGAAGGGGCCGTGGTGGTGGACGTCGGTATCAACCGGGTGGAGGACGCCTCGTTGCCGAAGGGCTATCGCCTGTGCGGCGACGTGGATTTCAAGGCGGTGGAGCCGAAGGCTTCAAGCATCACGCCCGTGCCCGGCGGCGTGGGGCCCATGACGATCGCGATGCTGCTGGCCAACACCGTGTGGTCGGCGGAGCGGAAAGCGGGGATCGACGGAAAGCAGGATCCGTTCGGGAATCAATAGAACCTGCATGTAAATCACAACATCACAGCATCACAGCATCACAGCAATAAGGACTTTCGGGCGAAAGTTTTTCGAGCCGTGTTCTATTGTTGTGATGTTGTGATGCTGTGCTGGTGTTAATATCCCACCCCCTCCCCGCTCATGCCTCCGTACCCCGTCGTGTCGGTCAGCGACCGCATGAACGCGATGACATCGTCCATCTCCCGCCGGGTGAGACGAAGGCTGTCGGACGGCAGCGTCTGATTGGGAACGTTCAGCCCCAATCCCGCTCCTCCTCCCGCGTTGTAGAAATCCATCACGTCCTCGAGGGTCTCCATGCCGCCGTTGTGCATGTAGGGGCCCGTCAGCTCCGCGTTGCGCACCGTGGGGGTCTTGAAGGAATGCCGGAAGATGGGCGCGTAATGGGTGTGCCCCCTGCCGGGATCGGGATCCAGTGACAGCACGGTTCCGGGCAAGGCGGGAAACCTCTCGGGCACTCCGAGCACTTCGGATTCGGTCTCGAGGTAATGGGGAGGGATCACGCCGTTGAAGGCGGGAGGAAAATGGCAGGTGGCGCACAGCGCCTTTCCCATGAAGAGGTTGGCGCCGCGCCTCGCGGCCGGATCGAGGAACTCCGTTTCCCCGCGGACGTAGCGGTCGAAGGGGGAATCCCAGCGGCCGAGGCTCCGGATGTACATGGCGAGCGACTTGGCCATCGCGCCGGGGTTGACGGGATCGCCGTCCGTGCCGCCCGATCCGAACGCGTCCCGGAAAAGCGCGGGATATTCCGGATGCGCGCGGAGCTTGTCCGTCACCTCGAGCAGCGAACTGCGAAATTCAAGGTCCCCGTGGATGACGTGCTGGATCTGGCCTTCGAGCGTGAGGGCCCGCATGTCCCAGAACTGGGGGCCTTGATAGCCCGCGTAGGAAAGTCCCGGCGAATTGCGCAGCAAGGTGCCCCCGCCGAAGGCGAAGCTTTTGGGGAGGCCGTCGGAAAAGGCCTTGCGGGGATCGTGGCAGGTGACGCACGATTTCCGGCCGTCGGTCGAAAGGATGGGGTCGAAGAACAGGAGGCGTCCCAACTCCGATATTTTCGCCTCCGGCCTCTCCCCGGCGGTGTAGGAGTAAAAGTGGGGATCCAAAAACCCCGGGTCGAAGAGGTTGCGGGCCGTGACGCTGACGGGTCGCCTTTGCGGGGCGAGGTCCGCGTAGGTGGCGATATCGAGCGCAAGGTGGGCGTCGATCAGGGCGGCGTACAGCGGGTTTCCCGCCTCGCGCAGGAACGCGAGGCGATCGAAGGAATCGAAGTCGCGGCCGCGGCGAAGCATTGCGATCGCCTTGTCCAGGGATCGTTCCAGCCGCCTGGCTAGGGCGGCGTCGCGCCGCCGCAGCTCCGGCAGGTAAAGGGCGACCACCGGGCGCATCGCCTCGAGGGACACGCGGCTGTCGGGCAGGGCCCTCTCCGCCGCCGGGGCGTCGAAACCCGTGATGCCGGCGGCCATCACCCGGACCACCTGCGATTGCATCGCCTCGAAGATCAGGCGGTCGTCCAAGGGCGGCTGCGTGAACGGGGAGGTTTTTCCGACGAGCTCTTCTGCGGCGAGTTCAAGGCGCAAGGCGAGCCACGAGAGGGTCTCGCGTTCTTCCCACGGGTCCTCCTCGTGAGCCAGCTCGAGCAGGACCTGCAAGCCTTCGGCCGGAATGATGTCCACGGCGTCGGGCGAGGTCATGTCGGCGCGGTCCAGGGGCGGGGGATTGAAGCGTTGGAAGGAACCGGGATGAACGTGTCCGGTCAGGAACTCGACCTGCTTCCAGGCTTCCCGGAGCGCGGCGACCTCGCGGCGCAAGGCTTGGGCGCCGGAACGGGTCGCGGGCATGGATTCGAGTTTTTTGCCGAAGGCCTGCACGCGCGCCTGCAGTTCGAGCGCGCGTTCGCGGTAGAGGTCCTCCACGATGTCGGCGGGTTCCTTCCCGGGCGGACCTTCCGCCGGCCGGCGGGCAGCGCCCACCAGGAAAAGGCCCATGGCCAGCAGGAGGAGCAGGGCCCGTCTCCCACGCGCAAGGCGCGGGAGACGGGAAGGGGTCGGGTCGATAGGCAAGGCCGCGGCCTAGTCGATCGTCAGCGGCCGAGACTCTCCGCCGGGAAAGCGAAGGAAGTAGCTCCCCGGGGAGAGGTGGTGGATGTCCAGCGCGCGGATGGCGCGGTGCCTTTCGAGCCTGCGGCCCGTGGCGCTGAAAAGCTCCACGTCGGTGCTGCGGTCGAACCAGGCGAGCCGCGAGACGCGGTTGACTTCCACCTGCACCTTGTCGGACTTCTTGAATGAGGGGGCATCGAAGACGAGGCCCGTGGGCGCGTCGTAACCCCAGATCGCCAGCGTGTAGGAGCGGTTGTAGGGCGCGGCGTTCGACGAGGAGGGGTGCTGGATGTTCACGAACATCGTCTTGCCGTCGGGCGTGAAGCGGGCTCCGGTGATCTCGGCGCCCGTCGGCCCGATGAGCATGCGCTTCAGGCTGTCGCGCACGGGCAAGGCGCCGTTCGCGGGGATCTCCAGCCAGAACAGCTCGCAGATGTTGCGGTTCACGCCGGCGGGCACGCGTCCTTGCGAGGTGCCGTTGATGTCCTCCTGGATGACCAGGTAGCGCTTGTTGCCCAAGGTCACCGAGGTCATGCCGTCGGGGTTCGAGAAGTGGAGGCCGTTCGAGGCCGCGCCGCCCTCGAGGAACACGTCGAGCTTGTTGGTGGCCGGGTCGAAGCGCAGGATGCGGCCGAAGTAGTCGGTGATCGAGCTGTCCGAGTTCATCCGCTGCGCCAGGTGGCGGGCAAGCGTGGCCCCGGTGCGCACCGCGTTGCGGTGCGAGGTGCCGCTTCCGTCGTTTCCGGTCTCGGTGATGTAAACCTTGCCGTCCACCTCCACGGCCCATTCGTGGCGGGTGAACGCCGTGGCGCCGCGACGAAATGCCACGGCGCGGGAGTTGAGCATGGTGTCCAGGTCCATGGGCATGGCGATCCAGGTTCCCGAGTTCCCGTCGGCGCTTTGCTGATAGGCGTACAGCTGTCCCTTGTCGTAGTTGCCCACGGTATCGGACACGAACTTGAAGAACGCCGCGGGCGTGGCGTCATCCATCATGTAAACTGTCTTTCCGTCCGCGGAAGGGTAGCCTCCCTCGTGCGAGCGCCGACCCATGTTGTATTGCTTCTTGAGGGCGACCGCGTTCACCACGTCCACCTCGACGATCCAGTTCATGTTCTGGAAGCGGGGGATGGTGCGGTTGGTCGGCGCGCCGTTGAATTCCGTGACGGTCCAGGCGGCGGTGTCGCGGAATCCGTTGCCGTTGTTGCGCAAGGCGGAGTTGCTGTTCAGCATCCATTCCTCGCCGGTGAGCACCGTGCCCCAAGGGGTTTGCCCGCCTCCGCAATTGGCGGTGGTCCCCCCGACCGGCGTGAAGTCGACCGATCGGAAATTCCCGTTGGGGTGCGGGGCCACGGACCACATGTCGTCCTTGAAATGCGCCGTGAACACCGTCATGCCGCCGCCGTCGCCGTGCGGGTTGCTCGTGGCATGGACCTCGTTGTTGACGATGACGTAGCCCGAGTCGCTGCGCCCGTCGATGGGGATGTATCCCGTGAAGTCGTTGTTTTCCTTGGTGGCGCCGGTCTGGCCCTGGGCGTTCGTGGCCACGTCCACCGTAGCGCGCAGCAGGATGGCGGATTTCAGTCCCGGGGCCAGGAAATGGCTGGTGCCCGTGTAGTTGGTGTCCGCGGGGGTGAAGGGCGCGAAGGCCGGGACGGACAGGGGCAAGACGGACAACAACAGCAAGGCGGGGATCGGTTTCATCGGTTTTCCTCGTGAACTGGAAGGCTGAGCCGGTGGCGGTAGGGGGCAGGTTGCCCCCGCCTTCCGGAATATAGGGTCGGGAGCCCGAAGAATGTTTCAAAAAGGTTACAAAGCGTCTTCGGTGGCGTGCCGGAGTGATGTTGGCATTTTGTAGCTTTTCGCCCCGCTGTCGGGGCTCCGACGCTACTAAAATCGCATGATTTCAGCAAAACCGCCCTCTCCCGCTCATGCGGAAGATTATCTCCGCTACGCCTCGGGGCGCGTGAACGCGGCGCTCGAAACGTTGTTGCCCGCCGAGACCGACGTTCCCGGGGAGCTGCACAAGGCGGAACGCTATTCCATGTTCGCGGGGGGCAAGCGGCTGCGGCCCGCCCTCTGCATCGGCGCCTTCGAGGCCTGCGGCGGAGAGGGCGACTCGGTGCTTCCCGCCGCCTGCGCGCTGGAGATGGTGCACACCTTTTCGCTCATCCACGATGACCTGCCCTGCATGGACGACGACGACTTTCGCCGCGGCCGTCCCACGAACCACAAGGTGTTCGGGGAGGCCATGGCCGTGCTTTCGGGTGACGCCCTTCTCGTGCAGGCCTTCGAGATGGTCGCGCGCACGGGCAAGGCCGAATGCGTGCTGACGCTCGCCGAGTCGCTGGGATCCAAGGGCATGCTCGGCGGCCAGGTGGTGGACATCTTGAGCGAGGGCAAGACGGTGGATCTCGAGACCGTCGACTACATCCACCGGCACAAGACGGCCGCGCTCATCGCAGGATCCCTCGTTCTGGGCGCGCAGATGGCCGACGCGCCGGCCTCGGTCGTCGAGGGACTGCGCGGGTTCGGATACCGGATCGGCCTGGGGTTCCAGATCGTGGACGACTGCCTCGACCTGGAGCAGACCACCGAGGTGCTCGGCAAGGACGCCGGCTCCGACCTCGAGAACGGCAAGGCCACCTATCCTTCGCTCCTCGGTCTCGAGGCTTCCAAGCGCCGCGCCAATGAGTTGATCGAGACGGCCGTGGCCGACCTGCGGGCGCTGCCCGTCCGGGGCGAGGCGCTCGAGGCGATCGCCCGCTACATTCTCACCCGGGTCAACTGACCCTTGTCCGACGGATCCCGCCGCATGCTTGAAAACATTCATTCGCCCGCCGATCTCAAGGGGCTCTCCGTCGAGCAGCTCAAGGCGCTCGCCTCCGAGATGCGCGAGACCATCGTGAAGCAGGTGGCCGCCAAGGGCGGACACCTCGCCAGCAGCCTGGGCACGGTGGACCTGACGCTGGCGATCCATACCGTGTACAACGCTCCGGTGGACAAGGTGGTGTGGGACACGGGCCACCAGGCCTATCCGCACAAGCTGGTGACCGGCCGTTACAAGGAGTTTCACACCCTCAAGCAATTCGGCGGGCTCTCGGGCTTCCTCAAGCGCGAGGAGAGCCCCTACGACGCCTTCGGCGCGGGCCACGCGACCACCTCGCTCTCCGCGGCGCTCGGCATGGCCGCGGCGCGGACGAAGCTCGGCAAGGATTACGACGTCATCGGCATCATCGGCGACGGATCCATGACCGGCGGCATGGCCTACGAGGCGCTCAACAACGCGGGCGAGATCGACGAGAAGGTCGTGTTCATCCTGAACGACAACAAGATGTCGATCTCGAAGAACGTGGGAGCCATCTCCAAGTACCTGAACCGGATCCTCGTCAATCCGACCTACAACAAGGTCAAGGACGAATTGTGGGACCTGGCGGGCAAGCTGCCGCAAGGCAAGCACATCCAGAAGCTGATGGCCCGCGCCGATCGCGGCATCCGGCGCATGATCGTGCCCGGAGGATTTTTCGAGGATCTCGGCATCCGCTATTTCGGCCCGGTGGACGGACACGACATCGAGGCCCTCATCGAGATCCTCGGGGCGGTCAAGGAACTGCCCGGCCCCAACCTCATCCACGTGGTGACCACCAAGGGCTACGGCTGGGACAAGTCGGAGGCCGATTCCATCAAGTGGCACGCCTCCAACCCCTTCGACATCGAGTCGGGCAAGCTCAAGGCGGCGCCTGCCGCGACGCCCGGTCTCACGAAGGTGTTCGGCGAGGCCATCACCGAGCTGGCCCAAAAGGACAAGCGCATCATCGGCATCACGGGCGCCATGCCCGAGGGTTGCGGCCTCAACATCATGGCCAAGGCGTTGCCGGACCGCGTGTACGACGTGGGCATCGCCGAGGAGTACGCGGTGACCTTCGCCGCCGGCGCGGCCTGCGACGGGCTCAAGCCCGTGGTGGCCATCTATTCGACCTTCCTGCAGCGCGCGTTCGACCAGGTGGTGCACGACGTCGCCATCCAGCACCTGAACGTGACCTTCGTGCTCGACCGCGCGGGCCTCGTCGGCCTCGACGGGCCCACCCACCACGGCGCGATGGACCTCAGCTACCTTGGCATGATTCCGGGCATGGTGATCCTCGCGCCTTCCGACGAAAAGGAACTGCGCAACCTGTTGCATACCGCGCTGCAATACAACGAAGGCCCGATCGCCGTGCGGTATCCGCGCGGAAACGCCACCGAGCCCGACGCGAAGCTGCCTTTCGAGACGCTCCCCATCGGCCTCCCGAAGGTGGTCGAGGAGGGCGAGGACGTCCTCATCCTCGCGGTGGGGCACATGTTGGCCCATGCGCGCAAGGCGGTCGAGGCGCTTCGCGCCGAGGGACTCAAGCCCACGGTGGTGGACGTGCGCACGGTGAAGCCCCTGAACCGCGAGGCCTATGAGGCCCTCTTCGCCCGCCACCGCGCGGTGCTGACGGTCGAGGACAACGTGCTCCACGGCGGGTACGGCACCACCGTGGCCCTGCTTTTGAACGACCTCGGCCGCCGCGACCTTCCGCTGGGCCATGTCGCCTTGCCGGACGAGTTCGTCACCCACGGGGAAATCCCCGTGCTGCACCGCATCCTCGGAATGGACTCCGAAGGCATCCGCAAGAAGGCCCATGAGCTTCTTGGCCAAGCCGCTCCGGCGGTGCGCGCATGAGCGACGCCTTCGACCTGCCGGGATTCGACGCCGGCAAGAAGGGCCCGAAGCGCCCGGGCAAGCTGCCTTCGGGCTTCAAGAGCCGCGAGCGAAGCGAGAAGCCGGATCGACCGGCCGCGCCGCGGAAGCCCTTCGCCCAAGGCGACGAGCCTCGCAAGAAGTTCGCGGGAGATTTCCGAACCCGGGACGGCGAGCGCCCCTTCAGGAAGAAGTTCGATGGCCCTGCCCGCGGTGGGGCGCCCTTCTCCGGCCCGCGCAAGCCCTATGGCGATCGCCCTCAGCGCCCGTATGGTGACAAGCCCGCCTGGAAGAAGGACGGCCCCGGCAAGCCGTTCGGAGACAGGCCGCCTCGCGCGTACGGGGACAAACCCGCCTGGAAAAAAGACGGACCCCGGAAACCCTTCGGGGATCGTGGCGACCGTCCCGCGCGCACTTACGAGAATCGCCAACCGGCTCCTTTCGTGCCCGAGCTTTCGCCCGAGGTCAAGAAGTTCCTCCCCCTGCTCACCGAGAAGGGCAGGCACAAGGAGTCCCGGTTCCTGATCGAAGGCGCCAAGAACATCGCCGACGCGGCGGAGTTCTCGCCCGGGATCCTGCACTCGGTGCTGGTGGCCGAAGGCTTCGAGGACGCCGCGCTGAAGGCCCGGCTCGACGCGCTGCGCGTGCGCACGCGCGTCGTTTCTCCCTCCGATATCTCGGCCCTGTGCGGCACCGAGACGCCGCAGGGCATCGTCGCGGTGGCGAACTTCGGGGCCCTGCGCCCCGATTGGACCGCTATCCGTTCGGTGACCTTGCTCGACGGCATCCAGGATCCCGGAAACCTCGGGGCCATCCTGCGCACCTCCGCCGCGCTCGGCATGGATGCCATCGTGCTCGGCAAGGGCACCTGCGATCCCTATAACCCCAAGGTGGTGCGGGCCTCCGCGGCGTCGCTTCTGCGCTTGCCGCTCGAGACCGGCGAGGACCTGGCCGCCAAGATCCAGTTCCTGCGCCTGAAGGGGTTCACCGTGGTGGCCACCTCGCCCCACGCCAAGATCACGCTCGACCAGGCGAAGCTCAAGCGCAAGGTCGCCTTGCTTTTCGGCAACGAGGGCGGGGGCGTGGGCGCGAACCTCGTGGCCCAGGCCGACGAAAGCGTCCGGATTCCCATGCGCGGCAAGGTCGAATCGCTCAACGTCGCCGTGGCGCACGGGCTGCTGGCGTACGATTTGATGAAGTTGCAACAGTAGGGACGGTCCATGCGTCGTCCCTACGGACCGCAACCGCACCGTGCGCCGGAGGTTCTTCGGTGACGATCCGCCTCATTCCCACCTGGAACGCCCCGGTCGTCCTGACCTTCGCGCTCTTGGCACTGCTCGTCCATCTCGCCGACGCATGGGCCGGGGGCGGCTTCGCGGCGAATTACTTCGCCGCCCTTCCGGGGTTCGACTACGCGTCTCCCTGGTCGTGGTTCCGGCTGGCCTCGCACGTTCTCGGGCACAAGGACTTCGCGCACTTGGCCTCCAACTTCTCGGTGATTTTGCTTATCGGGCCCATCCTCGAGGAAAAGCACGGCAGCAGGCCCCTGCTGGTCATGATCCTTGCGACCACGCTCGTGACCGGGGTGCTGAACACCCTGTTCTTCAACACGGGACTCATGGGCGCAAGCGGCGTGGTGTTCATGATGATCCTCCTGGGCTCGTTCGCCAACCACAAGCCCGGAGAGATCCCGCTGACCTTCCTGCTCGTGGTGGGCATCTACCTCGCGGGGGAGGTGAGCACGGTCTGGCGCGGCGACGAGGACGGCGTGTCTCACTTCGCCCACGTGCTCGGCGGCCTGTGCGGGACGGTGTTCGGGTTCTGGAGGCCGGGCAAGGGCGGGGGGAAGAAGATGGCGAGGCGGGTAAAATGATGAAAGCGAAATGAAGGGAATGCCGTCGTGTCGCCAGGAAGCTTCCGGGAAACTGGAAGCGGCCGAAGCTTTTCCCTCCATCATTCATCATTCCGCATTCATCACTTCCTAGTTTAGCCCCATGCCCTCCGCCCGAACCGTCGTCATTCTCGGCGCTTCCGACAAGCCCGACCGCGCCAGCAACGCCTTGCTCTCCCGGCTCCTGGCGCGAGGCGGTTACGATCCGGTTCCCGTCCATCCGGCCCACGCTTCGATCGCGGGAGTTCCCGTGCGAAAGTCCCTGGACGAGGTTCCTTCCCGCCCCGACGTCCTTTCCGTATACCTTTCACCGGGACGCAGTTCGGCGCTGGGTGACGACATCCTCCGGCTCGGGCCGGGCAAGGTGATCTTCAACCCGGGCGCCGAGAACCCGGAGCTGGAATCGCGGCTGGCCGAGGCCGGCGTCGCGACCGAAAACGCCTGTTCCCTCGTTTTGCTCGCCCAACGCGCCCTTTGATCCGGAGGTTTCCGTGCCCGTGAAGAAATACGCGATCATGTTCCCGATCCTTCTGGCCGCGCCGCTCCTGACGCAATGCGCCTTGTTCGGAAAGGCGGGAGCTTTCCTAGTGTCGGAGAGCGACGAGGCGCGCCTGGGCAAGGAGTTCGACCGGCAACTGCGCACCGATCCCCAGGCGAAGAAGGAGTATCCCGTCTTCGTGGCGAACACTCCGGCGCGCAAGGCCTTCCAGGATTACGTCATCGGCCTTGCCAACGAGACCTACGCGGCCGTTCCCAAGAAGGAACGCCCCGGCTATTCCTTCACCTTCACGCTGATCGATGCCGATGTCCAGAACGCCTTCGCGGTTCCGGGCGGATACGTGTATATCTATACGGGCATCATCAAGTCGATGAAGGACGAGGCCGAGCTGGTCGGCGTGCTCGGCCACGAGATCGCCCACGTCACGCGGCACCACTACCGCGACGCGCTCGCCAAGCAGGTGGGCCTTTCGATCCTGGTGGAGGCCCTCGCCGGGGAGAACGCGAACCAGCTGACGCAGTTCGTGGGACAGGCGTTCGGCGCCTTGGCCTCCCTCTCGGTTTCGCGCGACAACGAATCCGACGCGGACGAGGCGGGCACCCGCTATCTCGCGGCCACGGGCCGCAACCCGCTGGGCATCGCGAAGTACTTCGAGCGGGTCAAGAATCCCGGCCCGCAATGGCTCTCGACGCACCCGGCGCCGGCCAATCGCGTGCAGACGGTGAAAAACCAGGTGAAGCGCAACGCGAACTACTCATCGCTGGCCGCCGACTCGTCGCGCACCAATCACAAGGCGCGATTCGACCAGATGACGGCGGCCATCCGTTAGGCGCCCTGCGCCGCGCGCGCCTCAGCGCCGGGGCGCAAACGGCGTTTCGCGCAACACCGCCAGCGCCAGCTCGCGCGCGGCGGCTTCCCAGTCGCCGCGCCGCGCCTCGGCCCGGAAGGATGAGGATCCCGTGGCGATCCCCCGCGCGGCGGCGGAGTCCCCCGCGCGATCCCAAAGCGTCCAGCGCGCGGTCGCGGTCAACGTGTTCATCAGCCCAGGCCCCTCGACTCGGCCTCGCCGCTCGCCGGGCGTGGCTTCGCCCGTCGCGGGATCGAATCCGGGAGGCGAGGGCGGAACGAAGCGCCGCGCCACGGCGCGCGAGCGGGTCGAGAACGCAAGCGAATCAAGGCTCAGGACGTAGCGCGCGTTGGTATCCCTCGCGGGCCTCACGCCGCGCGCGGCGCGCGCGACCGTGGCCGCGAAGCGCGGATGGAAGGCGTCGGCGACGAAAGCCGCGAGCGAGGGCGTCTCGCCTTCCCCGTCGGCGGGAGGGGCGGCGGAGAATGCGGAATCGGACCCGACGACGCTTGTGTCGAGCGACGCCACGCGCAGGCGGTCCAACGCGGATTCAGGCGCCGGATGGGCCGTCGAGACGGCGAGAAGGAACAGGAATCCGTGCAGGCGGGCGAGCATGGGTGAAAACTAGCCGGGGAAGCGCGCTTCCGCGCCGCCGATGAAGACGCGGTCGACGCGCGGATCGTTTTCCAACAGGCTGTCGGGATCGCCCGTCGCGCGCACGGCGACGAAATCGGCAAGATAGCCGGGCTTGAGCAGTCCCGTGCGATCCAGCCGCAGGGCTCGCGCGCCGACCGCTGAGGCCGTGGCCAAGGCTTCCCAAACGGAAACCGCGGGCTGTGCGGCAAGGAACCGGCGGGCCTGCTCCAGCATCGAGAGCGAATCGCCCGAAGCCAGGCTGTCGCTGCCGAGCGCCACGGCGATGCCGTGCGCCCGCAGTCGCTCGAGGGGGAACGGCGGGTGGCCGAAGAAGGCGTGGCTCGACGGACAATGGACGACCGTGACGCCGCGCCGCGCGAGGATCGTCATGTCCGCCGCGTCGAGCGTGTTGCCGTGTGCGAGGATCGCGCCGTCGGGAAGAAGTCCCAGCGATTCGAGCCACTGCACGGGAGTCGTCCCGCGGTGTCGCGGGGCGTCCGCGAAGATGCGGCGGCAGTACTCCGCCAGCGAACCGGTACCCGCCGCGAACAACTCGGCTTCCTCGCGGCTTTCGGAGGCGTGCAGGGTCACGGGCAGCCCGCGTCCGGCCTGTTCGTCGATGAGGCGACGCAGCAGCCGGGGTGAGCAGGAATACGCGGCGTGCGGCGTCACGCCGCTCCGGAAGCGGTCCGTGCCGCCGGCGGGAGCCGCCGCGTCGGCCCGTGCGACGGCGGCTTCGTGCCGCGCCGCGGCGAGATGCGGGTCGAGGCCCAAGGTTTCCACGAGCGCGAGGGAGCGGAGCGGGGCTTCGGCCAACACGGGCAGCGACGCGCCCGTGTTCCCCACGTCGAGCACGGCGGTGCAGCCGCCCGCCAGCAACCGCTGGATGCCGACGCGCGCGGCACGGCGATAGTCGGCATCGTCCAGCCCCGCCGTGTAGCCCCGCAACTGCTCCACCCAGAAAGGAAACGGTTTCCCGGCCTCGAGACGGTCGTGCAAGGTTGTCAGCTCGAGATGGCAGTGCGCGTTGACCAGGCCGGGCATCAGCGCGCAGCCGTCGAAGCGGCGCACCGCGCCACTCCCGGCATCCGCGGGAGGAACCCCGGAGCCCGTCGCCACGATGCGATCCGCCTCCACCTCGATCCAGCCTTCGCGTACGGGCGGCCCGTCGCCGGGGAAGAGCCAAGGGGCGGAGCAGATCATGGACGGGAAGGTAGAACCCCGTCGACGCACCCTCCGTCTTCGATGAAGCACGGGCTCCGGAGAAATTCCCTCACGGATAGCCGTAAACATCCTCCACCACCTCGACGGTGTCGGCGTGGATTCCCGCGCAGGCGGGAAAGACGGCGGTGTCGAGGGGGGCGGCGAGCAAGGTGCGAATCCGGACGCTCAAGGTATCGCCGCCGTGCAGGCGCCTGTAGACGGCGCCGTGAACGATCTCGCACGCCGCCAGGGAGTCGGCGTAGAGCGCGCGTCGGGGATGCCCGGAGGTGGAGTCGCGGAAAGTGTATCGGCCGTGGATCCGGAGCGAGTCGTCCGGAGGATGGAGAAAGCTTTCCACGACGCCTGCGGCGGCGATGACCCGCAGCGAATCGGTGAGGATTCCGTTCAAGGTGCGGAAATGGAGCCGTCCCGAATCGGGAGCCGTGATCGGCAGCAGGGTATCGATCCCGGACGCCAATGGGCAATCCGGCACGCCGGGAACCTCGAAGCGCGCGCGGGGGACGATGTGGCGGGCCCCCGCCGAGTCGGCCGTCAGCCATTCGATCTGCAGGAGGCGCGCGCATGCGTAAGTGCGGCGCAGCCCCCGCACGCTGACGATCACCGGATCGCCCGGGATGGCGTAGCGCGCTCCCGGCGGCCACACCTTGACGGAGTCCGCCCCCGCCGCGATGACGGTGGGCTCGCGCTCGGGCCACGAGACCTGGCTGCAGGCCGTCAGCGCGAAGGCCGGAACGGACAGGCATATCGAGAGGAGGGGAATGGAAGGCTTCGGCAAGGCTTGTGACATCCGATTCATGGGAAACCGTGAAGCGCGGGCACGACCTCAAGGGTGTCGGCGTGGGGGCCGGCGCAGGCGGGAAGGACCTCGGCGAGGGCCGCGCCGGCGCGCAGGCGCCTCACGCGCACGCGGAGCGTGTCGCCGAGGCGCTCGAAGACGGCGGCCTGGAGGAGTTCGCAGGCCTGCAGGGATTCGGCCTCCACGACGCGGCGGGGGTGCGCGGCGGTGGAATCGCGGAAAACGTATCGTCCAAGCGCGGTGGTGTCGCCGGAGGCCGGCATGTGCAGCAAGGTGTCGACCGCGGGGCGGTTGGCCGGGCCCGAGGAGACGAACAGCACCGAGTCGGTCAGGCGTCCGTCCGGGGTCTGGAGATAAAACTTCCTTCCCGCGAGCGTGAAGACCTGTGCCTTGAACAGCGTGTCGAGGCCGACGGGATCCGCGCCGCACGAGGACCTCGTCTCGAACTCCGAGCTCGGCGTGAAGTATTCGGCGCCCGTGCTGTCGCGCCGGAAGTCCCAGCCCAGCTTCCGGATGGTGGCGCATTTCCGCTGGCGTTTCACTCCGCGCATTTCCAGGGAAAGGGTGTCGCCCGTGTGGGCGTAACGGAGGGTCGGGGGCCAAAAGACCACCGAATCGACGGGCACGTTCTCGATGATGACGACCTCCTCGGGAGACGACGTGCAGGCCGCGCCCAGGATCGCCCCCGCCAGCGCGACGGAAAGCGCGGCGAGGCGGAGCGATGCGTCCCTTTTCATGGGACGGTCTCCGCGAGAGGCAAGTCGTCGGCCGCGAAAGCCTCCAGGGAATCCTCCGCGCCGAGCGACAGGCATCCATGGCGGCCCAGCAGCATCACGGCGCGCCCGAGATCCTCCGGAAGCAAAAGTCCCCAGTCCGCAAGCACTCGGGGCAGGAACGGGCCGAAGTCGCCGCGCGCCGCGCGGCGAAAGGCGGCGACGAATTCCACGGGCGAAAGGGCCGTGCCCTGCCGCCGCGATTCGGCGCGGGTGAGTTCGAGCACGTAGAGCAAGCCCGCCGGGGGGAAGTCCGCCGCGCCGTCGCGATGCATGGCCGCGTAGGCGTCCTTCCAGGCGAGGCTCATGGATCCAGCCTCGAGTAAAGGACATCCTCGCCGGATCCGTATCCCGGGTTCGCGGCCGGCGCGGCGCGCACGCCCCAGAATGCGGCGGGATCGAGGTCGCGCCCGGCTTTACGCACACGGACGGGCAAGGCGCGGGTGCTTCCTCTCGGCAGGGCGTCGCCCAGGTGCGAGCCGGCCTTCACCACCGCGCCTGGCCGTACGCCGGGGGCCGCGCGCAAGGGGCCGTAGGCGACATACAGCTCGAATCCGTGGTAGACGCGCACGATGGATCCCGCCGCCGTGGAGTCCACCGATACGATATGCCCCGGCAAGGCGGCGCGCACCCAGGGCGACGCGGAGGTCCAGACGGCCTCTCCCAAGGTCGCGGAAGAGGCGGAGGCTTCGAGTCGACCTTGGGAGAGGGGAGCGGCGGGGGAGGCCCCGAAGCCCCGCAGGCATCCGCGCGAGGCCTCGCACCACGCGCCTGCGCCCGCTGTTCCCGATCCGGAGCGGCGAAAGCGGAACACGCCCTTCGCGTCGCGCCCCGTCAACCCCGAAAGGGCCAAGCGACCTTCCCCGTCGTCCGCGTTTCGCTGTGCCTCCACGCGGAGCGGAGCGTCCGGTGTTCCCGTACCACCCTCGGTGACGGCGCCCATCCAGCGCGCCCGCGCCAGCAGCGCCTCCGTTTCGCCGCACAGGCCGCGCGAGGCGGCCTCGAGCGCCTCGCAACATGTGCCCGAAAGTCCCTGCCGGCATTCCAGCGCAAGGCGCGAGGAGTCGGCGGCCCAGCGTTGGGCCGTGGCGTCCGCCGGCGGCTCGTCCTGCGCGCGATCGCCCGCCCACGGTGGGGTAAAATCCAACGCCTCGCGCACGCGCGGCCAGTAGTCGTCGAAGCGGGAATAGATGAAAAAGCCCAAGGCCAAGGCCAGGATGATGCGGATCAGGGGAAATTTCCGTCGCGTTCCGCCTCGGGGGACGTTGCGCGACACGTTGCGTCGACGGGCGCCGGGCCGGTAATCGCCGTGTGTTGGCCTCACGGCACGAAAGCTACGAATTGGAAGGGGGCCGCGGAGCCGCCCGCAGGCCCGGACTTCGCCTCAATGCTCGAGAATCTCGCCCTCTTCGAGCACTTCCTCGAGCACCTCTTCGTGAGCCTCGGGCGCGGCGGAGTCCGCGCCCTCCGCGGCCGGGGCCGGCATTTCGGGAGCAGGGGCTCCCGGCACGTACGGCGCCGGATACGTGGGGCGCAACCGTTCGGCGGGCACGCGAACCGACGCGCCCGGGCGGAAGCCCCGGCCCTCGAAGCGCGGGAAGGCCGGAGTGAAGCGCAACGCGATGCGGTGGCTTTCGTCGAGGTACGGGTGCGCGGCGAAGGCGTAGTCGATGGCCAGGATGCCGCGCCAGTCGTAGCCGATGCCGAGCCGGGCCGAGGACGCCCAGGCGCCGGGCGCGATCTCGTCGAAGCCGGCGCGCAGGCTGAGGCCGAAATCGAACTCGAACTCGGCCCCGGCCTTCGAGGTCTTGAGGACGGAGACGGGATCCGTGACGCCGCGCTCGCCCTCGAGGCTGCGGGAGGAACGCGCGCCGGGCTGCAGGATTCCCGGCGTCTCGAAGCCCGCCTGCAGGATCCCGTAGAAGTATGGCATCGGCCTTCGCACGGCGACGAAGAGAACCGCCTCCGGGGCCTCGTACTCGGAATGCCCCGACTCCCAGCGGGCCATCGAGGGAACCAGCCCCCGGACGTGGGCGCCCAGGCGCAGGCGCTCGTCGAACGTGTATTGGGCCATGGCGTCGCCGCGCATGCCCAGCCCGGCTTGGTCGAGTTGTCGGCGGAGGATGTGCACCGAGCCGCCCACGTCGATCGCGCCGTAGCGGCGGGCCAGCGAGCCGGTGATCATCCAGTCGGACGCGTCGAAGAGCCCGTCGGGCTCCGCATAAGGGTTGCCGGCCGTTTCGATCCGGCGTTCGATCCCCGAGACGGAGTAGCGGGCCACGCCGAAGCCCAGGGTGCTCCTTTCGTGCCAAGGCACGACCAGGGCGAGGTTGTCGAAGCGGGCCATTCCGAAACGCTCGACGTGGGCGGTCGTGAAGGTGAAGTCGTTCACGTCGTTCATCGAGGCGGGGGCGTTCACCGCCGTCTCGGCGCCGCGCCCGAACCCGCCCCGCGTGAGGGCCATGCCCAGGTGCCGCGCGCCGAAGCCCTCGTCGGCCGTCATGTTCACGCCGGAGGCTTGCTCGAAGGCATGGCCCACGCACGCGGCGGAAAGCGCGGAAAGCAGGACGCTGGGAAGAAGACGGGGCATCGCGGGGGGTAAAGTACAATGGGCGATGAATAGCGGGCAACGGGGAAAACCTGAAACCTGAAAGATGAAACCGGAAAGAAAGCGGAGCCGGCCATGCTCTCCCTCCCGACGCCCGACTCCCGACTACGACGAAGAATCGCCCCTCGAGAGTAGATTTCCCCTCATGACCCGCCCCTTTCCACTCGTCACCGTCGGCGGCCTTTTGCGCGACGAAGCGGGGAACCTGCTGCTGGTCCGCACGCGAAAATGGTCGGACAAGTGGGGCA
Source organism: uncultured Fibrobacteria bacterium (assembly GCA_965652255.1). Taxonomy (GTDB): domain Bacteria; phylum Fibrobacterota; class Fibrobacteria; order UBA11236; family UBA11236; genus UBA11236. The sequence continues at coordinate 24,307 of CBFGVC010000006.1, forward strand.
TTCCCGGAGGCAAGGTGGAATATGGGGAATCGTTGCAGGCCGCATTTGCCCGGGAAATCCTCGAGGAGACGGGCCTCGCGGCCGGGAATCCCCGGCTGGTGATGATGCAGGAGGCGATTGAGCATCCCGAGTTCCACCGGCCCGCGCACTTCGTGCTGATCAATTATGTCGCCGACGTGGCGGGCGTCCGGCCGGCCGTGACGCTGAACGACGAGGCGCAAGCCTTCACGTGGGCCACCTTGCCGGAGGCCGGAGGCATGGACCTCAACGGACCGACCCGCAAACTGTTGGAGCGCGTCGTCGCGACGGAACGGGGAGAGCGGGAGGAGACGGCGTGGGCACGGTAAGCATCAAGGGACTGAGGATTTCCTGCATCGTCGGCGTGTATCCCGACGAACGCAAGCGCGAGCAGGACTTGTTCGTCGACGTGGACCTCGACTTCGACTTCGCGCGCGTGGCCGCCTCGGATCACCTCGCCGACACCGTGGACTACACGACCGTGGCGGCCGAACTCACCGAGTTCGTGCGCGCGGAGCGCTTCCAGCTCATCGAAACCCTGGCGGAGCGCGCCAGCGCGCGCCTGCTCGAGCGGCATCCCGTCGTGAGGCGCTGCCGGCTCGTCATCCTGAAGCCCGCCGCCGTGCCGCACGCGCAGGGCGCAAGGGTCACGGTGGAGCGGGAGAGGGCATGAGGGCCGCCCTCGTCACCGGCGCGGCGAAGCGGCTGGGCCGAGAGATCGCCCTGCGCCTCGCGGCCTCGGGCCATTTCGTCTTCATCCACTATCGGTCCTCGCGCCGCGAGGCGGAAGGATTGCTCGCGGAGATCCGCGCGCGCGGCGGAGACGGCGCGCTCGTCTCGGGCGACCTCTCGTCCGCCAGGGGCGCGGCCTCGCTGGTCCGCGCCGTCGGGAAGCGGCTCGGGGGGAAGGGCAGGCTGCACGCGCTGGTGAACAATGTGGGGGTTTACAAGGTGGGCCCGCTGCTCCGCTTTTCTCCCGACGACTTCGACGCCGTGCTGCGCGCCAACCTCACGGCTTGCTGGCGCCTCATCCACGGGCTCCTGCCGCGCATGCCGCGCGGCGCTGGAATCGTGAACATCGGCTACGCGGGCGTGGAGTCGCTCTCGGGCACGACGCACAACACGGCCTACCTCATCTCGAAGACCGGCCTCCTCATCCTCACCAAGTCGCTGGCGCAGGCGCTGGGCCCGCGCGGCATCCGCGCGAACATGGTCTCGCCCGGAATCCTCTCGAACAGCGTGGAGCTGCCGAGGAAGGCTTCCGACTTCGTGCCGCTCGGCGAGCTGGGGGAGACGGGCGACGTGGCCGACGCGGTGGAGTATTTGCTCGGCCCCAAGGCGCGCTACGTCACGGGCGTGAACCTCGACGTGGCGGGCGGGTACAACCTTGGGTTGCGGTCGTTGGACACGGCCGCCCCGGCCCCCAAGATCCGCCCGCCACGCAAGGGCGAGCCATGGTCCCCGAGCGGAGCCGAGGGGCGGCTCGCCCCCTCCCGCAAGCCCCCGAAGTTCCCCCGAACGAAGAAATGACCGCGACCCCTCGACAGGCTCGGGGCCCGCAGAACGCCCCCGCGTTCCTCTCCGGCTACGTCGAGGGCTATTACGGCCGCCTGTTGACGTTCGAGGAGCGCCTGGGCATCGCGCGCAAGCTGCGCGACATCGGCGCGGGGCATTACCTCTACGCGCCCAAGGAAGACCTTTATCACAGGCGCGCGTGGCGCGAGCCTTACCCGGCGGCGTGGCGCGCGGAGTTCCGCGGCTTCGTGGCGCGGTGCAAAAAACTCGGTGTCACGGTCGTGCCCGGAATCGCGCCGGGCCTCAGCTTTCGCTATCACAAGCGCGAGGATTTCCGGGTGCTCGCCCGCAAGCTGTTCTCGCTCACCGACCTCGGCTGCCGCGAGGCGGCGCTGCTCATGGACGACATCCCGGTCTCGTTGCCGGCCGCCGATCGCAACGCCTTCCGCTCGCTGGGCGAGGCGCACGGTCTCATCCTGGAGCGGCTGTGGCCGTTGCTGAAAAAGCGAGGCTTGCGCAGGCTGTGGTTCTGTCCCACCGTGTACAGCGATTTTTTCGCGCCGGAAGGGGTCGCGCGCAGCGCTTACCTTCAGGATCTCACGCAATTCCTGAGGCCGGGCATCGAGATTTTCTGGACGGGCCGGGCCATCGTGTCGCCCGATTATCGCGCCCGCGACCTGGCCCCGCTGCGGCGCGTCGCCGGCGCGCATCCGGTGATCTGGGACAACCTGTACGCCAATGATTATTGCCCGGGAAGGATATTCCTCGGGCCCTTCAAGGGCCGCGGCTCATGGCTCCGCAAGGCCTGCGCCGGGATGCTGCTCAATCCCACCGGCCTGTATCACACCGACCTGTTCCTGCTGGACGTTTTCGGGGGGTTCCTGCGCGGCCGGTCCCCTGTTTCGGCGTGGAAGAAGGCACTGGCCGCGTGGAAGGTTCCCCGCGGGTTTCTCGAGGTCGCGCCGCTGCTCGGGTCGCCGTTCACGCGGCTGAAGGCTTCCGGGCATTCTCCCGCGCGCGTCAAGGCCTTGCGCGCGGCGCTGGGGCCGCTCATCTGGGATTGGAAGTCGCCGCTGCAGCGCGAGTGGTATCCGTACCTGTACGCGCTGGATGGCGACCTGCGCCTTCTTGAGAGGGGCGAAGCCGCGCCCGATGCGGCGTGGGTGCGGAAGAAGTACTCGCCGGTGGTGGCGGAGATGCTTTTGAAGGGGAAGGCGGGGCGCAGGACGGTCACCTCGATACGTCCGCCAGCGGCGGACACTCGGTGACCGCAGGAGCGGCGGTGGCCGAGTGTTCCCGCTTGCGGGAATGTATCGAGGCCCCGCATCATTAAAAAAGCCCCTCCGGTTTCCCGGCGGGGCTTCTTCGATCAAGGGACTTCGTCGGTCCTAGTCGTTCACCGAGATCAGCTCGACGTCGAAGATCAGCGTGGCGTTGGGGCCGATCTCCGGGCCGGCGGCGCGGTCGCCGTAGGCGAGCTCGGCCGGGATGTAGAGCATCCAGTGCGCGCCCGGCGACATGAGCTGCAGCGCCTCCGTCCAGCCGGAGATCACGCCGTTCACCGGGAAGGTGGCGGGCTGGCCGCGGTCGCGCGAGCTGTCGAACTTCGTGCCGTCGATGAGGGTGCCGGTGTAGTGCACCGTGACCATGCTGGTGGCCTTGGGCTTCGCGCCCGAGCCTTCCTTGATCACCTTGTACTGCAGGCCGCTGGGCAGCGTGACCACGCCCTCTTCCTTGGCGTTCTTCGCGAGGAACTCCTCGCCCGCCGTCTTGTTCGCCTCGCCCTGGGCGCTGCTGATCGAATCGGCGCGCGCCATGATCTGCTGCTGGAACTCGTTCATGACCTCGGCCATTTCCTCCTGGGTGAGGGGGCCTTCCTTGCCGGCCATGGCATCCTCGATGCCGGCGCGGAGCTTGCCGAGGTCGATCAGCTCGGCGTCGAGGCTCTGCTGCTTGAAGCTGCGGCCGATGTTCTGGCCGATGATGTAGCTGACCTTGTCCTTTTGCGTGTCCAACTTGGGCGCTCCTTTGTTGCAGGCCGTCAGAAACAGGCCCGTCGCGGCGACGCCGGCGATGCCAAGGAGGCGGATGGTCTTGTTCATGGGGTCTCCGGAAAATCGGCGGATGTTCATGTGGCCGCCGGGGGTTGAGGCGGGGAAGGTACAAAAAGGGGGGATTCGTTGGGGGCGGTTCTTTGTGGGTTTGGGCTTCTTCGCGGGCTTTTCGCTGGATGGTTCGGGATACTTCCCGGGCGACTCTTCGGATGGTTCGGGAAAACACAGGTTTCCTGCCCGGCTTCCCGATCCCGAACCGGCCGAAGCACGGATCCGGAGGAATCCCAATCCGACGAAGAACCGGCGACGAAGAATCCCGAACCCACGAAGCCCGGCCAACGAAGGATCCCGAACCGAGGAAGAACGTCCCCGGAGAATCCCCCCATCCCTGCTATCTTTCGTCGAAATCGTCCGAATTTCCCCCGAATCCCAAG
>CBFGVC010000007.1:0-25986 GCA_965652255.1 uncultured Fibrobacteria bacterium
TGCCGTGCCTGGTCAGCGACGAGGGCGGGCCGCAGGAGATCATCGTGCCCGGCGAATGCGGGGACGTCTTCCGGCATCGCGAGCCTCATGCCTTGCGCGACGGGATCCTTTCGCTGGCGGACGATCCCTCGCGGCTCGCGCGCTATCGCGGGAACGCCCGCGATCGCGCCCAAGCCTTCTCCTACGAAGCCGCCGCGAACGCGTTCTGGGAGTTCTACGAGGAGGTCGGGGCGAAGGGCCTCACCGCCAACCCCGGGAAATCCGAAGGGGGAGCGGGGGGTTCGGGATGAGGTTCTTCTATCTTCCTCCCGAAATCCCATTTTCCACGGAGTCGCCCCCATGTTCGTTCATTGCGTTTACTTCTGGCTCAAGCCTGATATTTCCGCCGCCGACGAGGCGCTTTTCGTCGAGCGCGTCAAGGCGCTCACCACGCTGCCGTCGGTGAAGCACGGCTGGGTCGGCAAGCCCGCCGCCACCGACCGTCCCGTGATCGACCGCAGCTACTCCTACGGCCTCACGGTGGTTTTCGAGGACGAGGCGGGCCATGACGCGTACCAGGTGCATCCGGTGCACGACGCGTTTCGCGAACTGCACGGCCTGTGGACGGCGGTGAAGATTTACGACTTCGAATGAAATGCGAAATGAGAAATGCGGAATGCGGATGATAAAAAAGGCAAAAGATCCAGCCTTTCCGCATTTCTCATTTCTCATTTCGCATTGAACAACCCGTCTCCCCCGGAGCTTCTTCGTGTTCCTCCACAACGTCCACTATTGGCTCAAGCCCGACCTGACGGCGGATCAAAGGCAAAACTTCCTGGCCGGCATCGCCGATCTTCGAAGGCTCGCGTCGGTCAAGGCCTCGTGGTTCGGAGTCCCGGCAAGGGGAGGCGAGGCGATCGCCGACCGGAGCTACGACCATGCCTTGGTGATGGACCTGGGCGATGCCGCGGGGCACGAGGCCTTTCAGGCCGATCCCGAGCACCAGGCGATCCGCGAGCGCATCGGATCCTCGTGGGAAAGGATCGTGATTTACGATTTGGAGCAAATAAGCTGAGAGCCGGTGGCAGGGAGCGATTCACTGCGGCCCCACTGCTCCCCGCTCCTGGCTCACGGTCCTGTCAGGAGAAAACGATCGCCATGACCGCGATCGCGGCCAGCGCGGCGGTCTCGGCCGTTTCCGAAGCCAGTGCGGCCGTTTGCAGCGTGAGGCGCCCCGGCCGCTCGCCGCCGTTCCGCCGGCGCAGCCGCAAGGTCAGCATCGTCGCCATCGCCGCGCAGGCCAGAAGGACGAAAGCGACGGAAGGCGGGAAGAGGAAAGCGAGGAACAGAAGGGCCGCGCTCAGGAAGCCGGCCCGCACGCGCCGTCCGGCGAGCGTCGCTCCTCCCGCATGATGCGCGCGCGCGTCGAGCAGGAAGGCGAAGGCGCGGGCGCACATCCCGAGGATCGGGAAGAGGAAGGCCGCCCGCACGCGCCAATCCTGCGTGACCAAGAGGAGCGCGCCATACTTGGCTCCCAGGAGGATCGCCGCGAGCGCGAGGCCGCGCGCCTCGGCGCGAAAGCCGGGCACGAGCCCGTGGCCGGGAAAGCTTCGCCGGCCTTGCGCGGCCTCCATCGCCCCGCGGACGGGCGTGAAGCCCGCGAAGGCCTGGGGGGCGAGCACGGCCACGAGGCACGCCGCCACGGCGGGCAGGAAGTGGGAGGCCGCCAGGAAAACCATCACGTTGAGGCTGCCGAAGGCCGCCCCGAACCATGGGAAGTAGTGCAGCGAGCGGCCCAAGGGCGTGCGCTCCCGGGGCGGGATGCGCAAGGCGGAGAGGTACGCGAAGGCGTTGCGAAGGCTCATGCGCGCATCCGCCGGGGCCTCAGGCGGTTCCCATCAGGTCGAAATCGACATGGCCCGAGAAAGGGTCGCTCCTGGCCACGCGCACCTTCACGCGCATGCCCAGCTCGAAACGTCGGCGCGTGCGCGCGCCCACGAGGTGCCCGCTCTCGGGATCCTTCTCGTAATAGTCGCCGCGGATGCGGGCGACGGGAACCAATCCTTCGCCGTACGGGTCGGAGACCGTCACGAAGAGCCCGAAGCCTTCCACGCCGCTGACCTCCCCCTCGAACTCGCGGCCGACCAGCTTGCGGAAGATCCACGCCGTGGCGACGCGCATGCCCTTGCGCTCGGCCTTCACCACGTCGATCTCACGGCCCGAGATCTCCTCGGCCACGGCGATCGCGCGGTTCTTCAGGGCGCGCGGTATCTTCTTGCCGCGCGCGTGCAGCTTCATGATACGGTGCGTCCACAGGTCGGCGTAGCGGCGGATGGGCGATGTGAAATGGGCGTAATGCTGCCAGCCCAGGGCGAAGTGGCCGAGAGGCCGCGCATCGTACTGCGCCTTCTTCATGCTTTGCAAAATGCGGCGCTGCACCGCCGGCGGCAGCGCCCCGCGCGAGGGATCGAGCAGGCGGACATAGAATTGCTGCACCGCGGGGTTGAGATAGCCGCCCGTCTCGCGCAGCTTCTTGAGCGCCGTGGCCGCGTCCTTGCGCCCGGCGAGCTCGGCCTCGCCGGCCCACAACTCCTCCACCACCTCGATGTCGGGTTGCTCGTGCACGCGATAGACGCCCGGAAGCTTGTGCTTGTGCAGGTGCATGGCGCAGGCCTGGTTGGCAAGCAGCATGCACTCCTCCACCCAGCCGTGGGACGGCAGGCGCACGCCGGGATAGATGTCGCGCGGGGTGCGGTTCTCGTCGAGGGAGACGCGCGGCTCGGGAAGCTGGAAGTCGAGGTAGCCTTCCCGCTTGCGCTTGGCCAGCAGCGAGTCGGTGAATTCCGAGAGCAGGCAAAGGAACGGCTCGCCTTGCTCCTTCAGGCCCTGCGCCTCCTGGTAGGAGTGGAAGCGCGAGACGCGGATGAAGGTCTCGACGAACTCGAACTTCCCCAGGGTTCCGTCGGCGTCCACTTCCATGAAGCAGGAGAAGGCGAGGCGGTCGCGCCCCTCGAGGAGGCTGCAAAGGTCGCCCGACAGCCGTTGCGGCAGCATGGGAGCGGCCGTCCAGGGCAGGTATTGCGTGTAGCCGCGCCTCAAGGCTTCCTCGTCGAGCGGACCGTCGAGCGGCACGTACTCCGACACGTCGGCGATGTGCACGCCCAGCCTCCACCGCCCGCCGGGCAGCTTCTCGAGCGAGAGCGCGTCGTCGTGGTCCTTCGCGTCGGGGGGATCGATGGTGACGATGTATTCGCCGCGCAGGTCGAGACGCTTGCGGTGGGCTTCCCAGACCGGTTCCGGCGCATCGGAGGCCTCGGCGAGGGCGCGCTTGGGATAACCCGCTGGAATCCCGTGCTGGCGGAAGAAGGCCTTCGAGACCTCGGCGAAGTCCAGGTCTTCCCGCGCGGCGGCCACCACCTTCGCCGACGGGTAGCCGAACGGCCCGCGCCGGTCGAGCGGGACGATGCGCACGGTCGCGCCCGCCTTGGCTTTCCCCTGGCTTTCTTTCGCCAGCACGTACTTGAGGCGGCTGCGACCCTCGCCCGTCACGGCGAAGAGAAACTTGCCCTCGCGGATCACCCGCGCGGCAACGCCTTCGGGCGCGTGCCGGGCCGTCCGGGATACTCCCTTCGCTCCGGCTTCCGGTGCGGCCTCGGTGCCCGAAGCGGCAGGGGAGGACGAAGCGGAAGAGACGGACGACGTGGCATCGGCATCGGGCATCGCGTAGCGTTTGCCCTTCAGCTTGAGGATGCGACCTCCGGCCGCCATCTTCTTCAGCAGCTTCTTGAGCCCTCGCTCCTGCTCGGGGTTGGCCGCGAGCTCGCGCATGAGGCGCGGCCACGCCACCGCCCCGGGGGCCGCGCGCAAAAGGTCGACGATCGCTTTCTCGTCGGGCGGGCGCGCGGAGGAGGGAGAGGGCATCAGGGCGTTCCCGGATGGACCGAGGCGGTCATGGCGCGCCCGGGGCGGGGGAGACGGCCGAGGCGGTGGCGGCCTTGCCGCGCTCGTAAACGAGGATGGGGTCGCACTTCCCGGGGAACTTCGCGGTGATCTTGTCCGCGCAGCCCGCGGGCGTGAGTTGGGCGCAGGTCGCGCACACGTTGTCGAACCACTCGCGCGAGATTCCGGGGGGCGGCTCGCCCGCCTTGGCGCCGCCCGCGTCGGGCTGGTCGAGCTTGGCCACGATGCTTTTCGCCATGCCCATCAGCTGCTGCACCGCCTGCGGCGGCAACTGCGCCCCGGCTTGCTGCAAGTAGAACTGGAGTGATTGGACGACGAGGTCTTTTTCGTCTTCGGAGAAGGCCATGGGAGAAAGTTACGAATTACGAGTTACGAATTACGAATGAGGAGACAGGGGCAAGATCCGGGTTTTGGGAGGGAAGCGCCTCGGGGTGACGTCGCCACCGCACGCGTTCTCATTTCGCTTGCCCGCGCTCAATGGACAATGGGGAATGGGCAATGGACAATGCTCGCCCGCCCTTTGCCCGCTGTCCATTGCCCATTCCCCACTGCCCATTGTCATCCCCCCATCTCTTCCGTCATCCCTCTTTCCCCCTATTCGCACCTCGTAACTCGTAACTCGTAATTCGTAACTTTCGCGGGTGTCCACCGTCCTTCTCCTCGACCTCGACCATACGCTGTATCCGTCCACCGCGCCGACGCTCATGGCCGTGGACGCGCGCATCACCCGCTTCATCGAGACGCGCCTTGCGCTTCCGCCCGAAGACGCCGACCTCTTGCGTCGGGAGCTTTGCGCCGAGCACGGCACCACCTTGCGCGGGCTCGAGATTTTGCACGGCGTCTCGCGCGACGAGTACACCGACTACATCCAGGACCTCGAGGATCATCTCATGCCCGTCCCCGATCCCGGCCTGCGCGCGTGGCTGATCGCGGCGGCCTCGCTTCGCCCCACCTACCTCTTCACCAACGCACGTCGCGACTGGGCCGACCGTTGCCTCCTGCGCCTGGGGCTGGACGACCTCGTGTGCGACCTTGCCGACATGCGCGAGGAGAACAACGCGGGCAACGCGGGGCCTGCTTCCGCGGTCGGCCGCGTTCTCGGGGGGATCCTCGACATCGATTTCTTGGGCTGGGCGGGAAAGCCGCAAGCGTCCGCATTCGAGAAGACGGAGGACTTCCTGCGCGCGCGGCACCCCGGGGCGCCCGCGCGCGTCTTCGCCGACGACCGCCTCGACAACCTCGCCGCCGCGCGCGCGCGCGGCTGGCGCACCGTATGGGTGCGCCCGCACGACCTGCCGGCCGAGCTCGGCGAAGGGCATCGGGTCGTGGATTCGCTGCTGGAGCTGGATCCGGAGGAATTATGAGAAAGGGCACGAAGGCGGGAAGGCGGGAGGGCCTGATGAGGAAACGAACTTCCTCCCAATTTCAGTTGCCTGCAAGCCTTCCGTGGGAGGCTGGCCTCTCTCCCGCCTACCCTCCTTCCCGCCATAGGCTTCCTTCGTGAGGCTCTTCGTCTCCGCCGGGGAGCCCTCGGGCGACCGCATCCTCGCCGCCGTGCTCGCGGGGCTGCGCGCGCGCCTGCCGGCTCCCGAAGTGTTGGAGTTGCGCGGCCTCGGCGGGCCGCTCTCGGCCGCGCAGGGATTGGACTCCCTCGTTCCCTTGCGATCGCTCGCCGTCAACGGCATCTCCGATGTGCTGCGCTCAAGCCTATCGCTCTGGCGCGTTCGCTCGGCCTTGCTTCGCGAGCTGGTGGCGTTCCGGCCGGATCGCGTCCTGCTCGTCGATTATCCCGGCATGAACGTTCCGCTCGCACGCGCGGCCCTGCGGCGCGGCATTCCCGCGCATTACATCGCGCCGCCGCAGCTTTGGGCCTACCGCGATCCTTCCGCGCGGCGTCGCCGCCTGCGCGCGGCGCTGCGCGGCGCCAAGCTGCAGACGCTCTTCCCCTTCGAGGCGGCGGAGTACGAACCGTGGGATCCAGCCATTCGCCAAGGGCATTTCTTCGATGCGCCCGCGCAGGAACCCCCGCGCGGAGATCGGATTCTTCTCTGCCCGGGCTCGCGCCGGGGCGTGCTGCGCCGCAATCTGCCCTTGTGGCTGGCGCGGCTGCGCGCGGCGGGCTTCGCGTTGGACGCGGTGGATGTGCTCGTGCCCGAATTCCTGGCCGACGAGGCGCGCGCGATCTGTAGGGCGGGTGGGAATACGGTGTTCCCGCACGGACGAGGCATGCCTCGTCCCTACGGGCCCACCATTCTGACCCAACGCGACATCGCGTTTTCCCGCGCGCGGGCGGCGATCGCGTTCCCGGGGACCATCACCCTGGAACTGTTGCTGGCTCGTGTTCCCACGCAGGTCTGGGCGGTGCTGGACGCACCCACGCTGTGGGCGGGACGCGCGCGCTTGCGCGGCCCTTTCGTCGCGCTCGCCAACGTGCTCGCGGGGCGCGAGGTGTTTCCGGAATGGATCGGCAGGGCTGCGGATTTCCGGAAGCATCCGCCCGGATTTCCGTCCCCGAATGAAACTTGGCCCGCAGTCGAAGCCCCCATCGTCGCCGCCGTCTGGAAACGGATGGGCTCGGATCGCGGTGTCGCCGAGGCGGTTTCGGCTTGTTCGGCGGGCGATCCTGCGTTTCCGGGGTGAAATTCCCACGCCGGCCTGGAATCGAACCAGGAACCTGCGGTTTAGAAAACCGCTGCTCTATCCAGTTGAGCTACCGGCGCGGGAGGCCAGAAGGTAACAGGCGGGTTCGCGGGATGGCAATGAAACCCCGCATTCTTGCTATTTTTCAGGTGGTCGCGCGGGGTTTTCCGCGCGGGAATCCGTCCGGGGCATGTCCCCGTTCCGAGGAGCCTTTCAATGGGTTTTGGCACCGCCGACATCGTCTTCATGCTGGGCGTGATCCTGGTCATGTACTTCCTGTTCTTTCTTCCGCAGCGCCGCAAGCAGCAGGCGCTGAACAAGATGCTGGCCGCCCTCAAGAAGGGCGACCGCGTGGTCACCACCGCCGGCATGCGCGGCGAGGTCGTCTCGGTGGACGACAAGACCGTCACCCTCAAGTTCCTGGGCGACACCCGCGTCGAGTTCGACAAGAGCGCGGTGGCGCAAGTGCTCGGCGACAACGCCTAAGGGAAACCGCCCGTGTCCGACCTCTCGATCGTCACCTACGGCAGCAAGGTTCTGCGCAAGCGCGCCGAGGACGTGAAGTCCGTGAGCCCGGCGCTGAAGCGCCTGGCCGACGACATGCTCCAGGCGATGTACGACGCCAGCGGCGTCGGGCTCGCCGCGCCCCAGGTCGGCGAGTCGGTCCGGCTCTTCGTGCTCGACGTCTCGCGCGAGGAGGGCAAGCGCGCGCCCATGGTGTTCTTCAACCCGCTGATCGTCTCCTCGCGCGGAAAGGCCACCGAGGAGGAAGGCTGCCTGTCGATTCCCGACGTGTGGGCCGAGGTCACCCGGCCCGAGATCGTCACCGTCCGCGCGCTCGACCGCGAGGGCACGCCCTTCGAGATCAAGGATGCCGACGCGCTGCTCGCGCGCTGCATCCAGCATGAGTACGATCACCTCGAGGGCGTGCTGTTCACCGACAAGATCTCGGCCACCGACCGGCTGCTCAACGACAGCCGCCTCAAGAAGCTGACGAAATCCGCCCGCGCGGCCCTATGATTCGCGGAGCGATCCGCGCCGAAAGCCCTGCGCCCCGGCGGGGCGGGTTTCGCGATTCCGCCCGGCCTCCGCTCGGCCGCGCTCTTCTGGCGGGCGCCTGCGCGCTCTTGCTGGTTCCCGCTCCCGCCTCGCTTCAGGAACGCGCCGAACCCGAGCTGAGCCCGGGCGCCTTCGTCGGCTTCACGGGCGGCGCTTCGTCCTCGCGCGCGCCTTACCCGGATGTCCGGGAAACCGACCCGCTGCGTTTTCCCTATGCGCCCGAGGAATCGACGTTTCTCCCGCGCGCCTCCCGGGAGCCGCGGGAGCCCGCCCGCCCGCGCGCCATCGGCAGCTTCACGCCCCCGGGGGACATCGCGCGCACGATCCGCGTGCTCGTGCAGCCGCAGGCGCGCTCCATCACCGTGAGCGCGCGCGGCGGCGCGGACCTTCAGTGGCGCACCTACGGCGGGCAGGCCCGCCGCGGCCCGGCGTTCACGGGCATCGCCCGCGTGGAGAGGCAGGGCGGCAAGTTCGTCGTGACCCCCGCGCGCTCCGCGTCGGTCTCGGGCGGCAATGCCGTGGCGATGCGCCTTTCGCCGCGCGACCCCGCCTCTCCGCTCGAGGTGAACGGGAGGGTTTACCGGGGGACGATCGAGTTTCATGCCGAGGGATCGGGGATCGTCGCGGTCAACGTGCTTCCGCTCGAGGAATACCTCCGGGGCGTGGTGCCGCTCGAGATGGGGCGGCACGAGGAGGCGCGCCTGGAGGCGCTCAAGGCCCAGGCCGTGGCGGCGCGCACCTACGCCGCGAAGCGCGCGCTGGCGCGCCGCGCCGAGATCTTCGACGTGCACGCCTCGGTGCAGGACCAGGTTTACGGCGGCGCCTCGGCCGAGCATCCCATGAGCGACAGGTCGATCCGCGAGACCGCCGGCATCGTCCTCCTGCACGGCGACACGCTCGCGCACACCTATTACCACAGCACCTGCGGCGGAATCACCGCGGCCCGGCACGAGGCCTGGGGCGGCGAATCGTTGCCCTACCTGCAGTCGACGCCCGACCTCGATCCCGACGGCCGCCCTTGGTGCGGCGCCTCGCGCTACATGGACTGGACGCAGGAGTGGGACGCGGGCGCGCTCGCGGCGATCGTGCGCCGCAACCTCCCCGACGCGGGGGTGCGCACGGCCCCGCCGTTCCGGAGCATCTCGGGGTTCGAGGTGAAGGGTCGCCGCTCCGACGGCCGCATCGACGCGCTCGAGATCCGCACCGACCGGGGCCCCGTCACCCTGCGCGGCGACAAGACGCGCTGGGCCCTTCGTCCCGCGCCCGGCACCGGTCGCATCCTCGAGAGCTCGCGCTTCGAGATCACGATTCGCGGGGACCGCGTCGTCGCGCGCGGCTCGGGTTTCGGCCACGGCATCGGAATGTGCCAGATGGGAGCGCTCGGTCGCGCCTCGGCCGGGCAGTCGTATGCGGAAATCCTGGAGGCCTATTATCCGGGGACGGAGCTGGCGAGGCTGCGATAGAGTTACGAATTACGAGTTACGAATTACGAGTTACGAATTACGAGTTACGAATTACGAGTTAGGAATTACGAGTTACGAATTACGAGTTGAACAGGAATGAGGGAGTGATGGGAAGCGCGGCGTAAGGGGGCTTGAACCTTCCTTCCCACGCCTCGTGTCTCGCCCTGCTCGTTTCCTATTCGTAACTCGTAATTCCTAACTCGTAATTCGTAACTCCTTATTCCCGATCCCCCAGCGTCGCCTCGGGACGGATGATGTTCGAAGTGCCCCCCTCCACGATGCTTTGCTCCGACACCATCGTGAGCACGGCGTTCTTCGTGAACTCCGGCAGGCTGAGCGCGCCGAGGTTGCAGAGCGTGGCGCGCAGCTTCGCGAGGGTGACGCCGAGCACCTCGGGGACGGTGCCGACCACGGGCACGTAGCCGTCGACGCCTTCCTCGAATTTCAGCTTGCCCCCGTCGGCCGCGCCTCCCTCGTCGGAATAGCGCTGCCAGTTGCGGGCGCGGTTCGAGCCCTCGCCCCAGTAGGGCTTGTAGATGCGGTTGCCGATGGAAACCTTGGGCGTGGGGCTCTCCGCGGTCATCGCGAAGTAGCGTCCCATCATCACGAAGTCGGCCCCCATGGCGAGCGCGATGATGATCTGGGTGTCGTTCGAGAGGCCGCCGTCGGAGCAGATGGGCACGTAGCGCCCCGTGCGCGCGAACAACTCGTCGCGCGCGGCGACCACGTCGAGCAGCGCCGAGGCCTGCCCGCGGCCGATGCCCTTTTGCTCGCGGGTGATGCAGATGGACCCGCCGCCGATGCCCACCTTCACGAAGTCGAGCCTCGCCTCCTCGGCGAGATAGCGGAACCCCTCGGCGGAGACCACGTTGCCGCCGCCCACCACGACCGCGTCGCCGTAGCGCTCGCGGATCCACAGCGCGGCCTCCTTCTGGTATGCGGAGTAGCCGTCCGAGGAATCGAAGGCCAGCACGTCGGCCCCGGCCTCGACCAGAGCGGGCACGCGCTCGCGATAGTCGTGCGTGTTGATGCCCGCGCCCACGGCCAGCCGCTTGCCGGCGTCCAGCAGCTCGTGCGGGTTGTTCATGTGGTCGACGTAGTCCTTCTTGAACACCAGCGAGTTGAGGCGCCCGTCCTTCTCGAGGACGGGCAGGCACTCCTTCTTGTGGCGGTGCAGCAGGCGGTTGGCCTCGGCCAGCGTGATGCCGACGGTTCCGTGCACGACCTTGCCGGCGGGAGTCATGTACTCCGAAACCGGCGTATCGAGGTCGTCCTCGAACTCCCAGAAATCCTTGTCGGTGATGATGCCCACGAACTTCCCGGCGTTGGTGCCGTCGTCGGTGACGGCGGCGGTCGAGTGCCCCGTCTTGCGGCGCAGCGCCACCAACTCGCGCAGGGTGGATTCCGGATGCACGGTGGTATCGCTGCGGACGAAGCCGGCCTTGTGCGATTTGACCTTGGCGATCATGGCCGCCTGGCTCTCGACCGACTGCGAGCAGTACACGAAGGCGAGACCGCCTTGGCGGGCGAGGGCGATGGCCATTTCGCTGCCCGAGACCGCTTGCATGCTGGCGGAAACGACCGGCACGTTCAGGCTGAGGCGGCTTTTCTCGCCGCGACCGAAGGCGGCCACGGGGGCGGAGAGCGAGACGTTGCGGGGGGTGTGCTCCTTGCCGGTCAAGCCCGGAAGCAGCAGGTATTCGGCGAAGGTGCGGGAGACGTCGGGGAGAATTCTGGCCATGGCCAAATTTAGTCGTCCAAGGGATGGGCGTAAACGTGGGGGGTATACGACCGTTCAGCCCTGCCGTTCGGTTTCCGTTCGGGGGCTCGCACGGGGAATAACGCGAAACCGGGCAATAGGCGAAGTTCGAACAAGAAAACCGCCGTTCCCCGCGGAGAACCGCCATTCCTCGGTGGCGCTCCAGCGCAGGCGCCCACGGATTGTATAAACCGGATCATGGTTGATGCTGAAGCACGCGATGTTTGATTTATTTAGAGGACGTAAGTATCATAAAATTGTATTAAAAAATCGATTGATGGCTTTTTCATATAACTTTTACTACGACGAAATGTGTATATCCAACAAAAAATGTTATAAAATTGCACGTGAACTGTCGGTTTTGTTCGAAATTTCCAAAAACCGAATTTTTTTGGCCCCTTTTTCAGGATGGCGTTATACGTTAGGGCGTCCGATCCGGACACCTCGAGACGGTCTCCCAGGCCGCGAATTCCCAGAAGAAGGGTACAAGCATGATGAAAAGCAGCATCGTCAGATTTTCGGTGGCCGCCTTCGCCGTCGGCCTTGCCGGCGTGGCCGCGCAGGCCGAGCTGGTCCGAAACCCCTCGCAGATTTCCGCCTACGTGGACGTGGGACAAATCGTCCAAGGCGAGGTTTATGACGCTTCCACACCCCCGGCGGAGCCGACCGAGAACCAGACCATCACCCGCACGGGCGTTTACCTCACCGAATCGGGCGTCTATCACGACCGCCTCACGATCCGGATGACCATCGGCGGCCTCTTCTGGTTCGCCCTTCCCGAGACCCAGGACTTCCAGACGCGCCGCATCCAATTCGGGCCCGGCGTGGGCCAGGTGCAGGCCATTTACGCTTTCGGCGAGGATCCCCGTAACCCCTCGGCCACGTTGCAGTTCGGCTTGTTTCCCCACAAATATTCCGAGTCGGTCAACCTGGGTGAATACCTGCTTCGCAGCGGCACCTACCCCGGCAACCTGTTCTCCGGCGGCTGGTCGTACATGAACGCCGCCAGCTATCTCGCCCAAGGCGTGCGCTTCACGCTGCCCACCCTCGGCGGCACGCTGCGCCACGAGTTGTTCGCCTACATGGAGCGCAACCTTCAGCCGGCCCACGATATTTCTCCGGGCTACATCGTCACCTACAAGCCGGTTCCCTTCGTCGAACTCGGCGCCGGCGGCGTGTGGTCGCATGCGATCTCGCTCAACTCCAAGCGCCTCGCTCCCAAGGATCCCCAAAACCAGTACAGCAAGAGCACGGGCATGCCCACCAACGGCGAGCCTGCCCCCAGCCCCTGCAGCAGCGGCGACGATTCCGATTGCGACTACTACACCTTCAAGGGCTTCAAGGTCATGGGACGCGCCGCGCTCGACCTGGGTCTCCTGACGGGAATCGCCCCCGCGGGGCAGGCCAAGGTTTACACCGAGGCGGCCCTCCTGGGCGTCGAGGACCAGCCCTATTACTACGAGGACAAGATGGCCCGCACGCCCATCATGTTCGGCGTCAGCCTCCCGACCTTCGGCATCCTCGATCGCTTGACGTTCGAGGCCGAATACCTGGCTTCCGCGTTCCCGAATTCGAACGTGGTCGTGCTCCAGTCGCAAATGCCCATCCCCACCACCGATCCGTACGGGTACGATCCCGACGACAAGCAGTTCGACGAGTGGAAGTGGACGGTGTATGCCCGTCGCAAGATCGTGGACGGCGTGACCCTGAACGCGCAGGCCGCCAGCGACCACCTTCGCCATGTGAATTATTCCGGCATTCCGGCGGGCCAGACGGCCACGCCCACCGCCAGCGATTGGTACTACGTCCTTCGCATCGAATTCGGCATTTGAGGAGAATCCGATGAGAATCACGCAACAACGAACGGGAACATCCCGCGCGGCCGCGATCGCGGCGGTTCTTTGCGGAGCGTTTTCCCCGCTGGCCCAAGCCGAGCTCGTGATGAATCCCAAGGAAATCGGGGGATACGTCGACGTGGGGCAGGCCTTTCAGGAAAACTTCGACAAGCAGCCCCTCACTCGCACGGGAGCCTACCTGACGGTTTCCGGCGTGCACAACGACAGGCTCGAGGTGCGCGCCACCCTGGGCGGCCTTTTCTGGTACGCCTTTCCCGAACTGAGTTCCTCGTCCCGCGTGGTGCGGTTCGGACCCGGCGTCGGACAGGCCCAGGCCATTTACGCCTTCGGCGAGCATCCCCGCGACCCGATGGCCAGCAAGCTGCAGTTCGGCCTCTTCCCCCTCAAGTACAACCGGGACGCGGCCAACCTCGGCGAATACCTCTACCGCAGCGGAACCTATCCGGGTTACGTGGCGACGGGTGGCTGGTCGTACCTGAACTCGGCCAGCTTCCTCATGCAGGGTATCCGGTTCACGCTCCCGACCTTCGGCGGGATGCTGACGCATGACTTCACCATCCACATGGAACGGGACGTCGCGCAACCCTTGCACGATTTCTCGCCGGGCTACATGGTGACGGCCAAGCCCCTTTCCTACCTCGAGTTCGGGGCCGGCGTGGTATGGTCGAACGCGTTGACATTCAATTCGAAGCGCCTGGCTCCCAAGCAGCTGAACAATGCCTACAGCAAGTCCACCGGCATGCCGGTGATGGGGCTTTCCGACTTCAACATCAGCGCCTGCTCAACTCCCGGCCAGGAGCAGAACTGCTTCGCCGACACGGCCTACGGCACGCCGGACACCGCGACGGCCCGTGCGACGCTGGCCGCTTGGGACAATTGCCAGACCGGTGGGGATTGCAGCGACATCGATTACTACACCTTCCGGGGCTTCAAGACCATGGCGCGCGCATCGCTCGACATCGGCGCCTTGGTTGGCGGCGACATGATCGCGCCCGGGCAATTCAAGCTTTACACCGAAGCCGCCCTGCTCGGGGTGGAGGACCAGCCCTTCTACTACGAGGACAAGCTGGAACGCATGCCCGTCATGATGGGGGTCAGCATTCCGACTTTCGGGATCCTCGACCGGCTCGCTTTCGAGGCCGAGTACCGCAAATCCCGGTTCCCGAACTCCTTCGCCTATCCGTTCGACAACCGGGGCGCCATTCCGATTCCCTTGGCCGGCGAGACTTCGGACACGCCATACGCCTACACCGACGATGCCGTTTCGGGCGACAGCAAGACCTTGACCGAGGATGACTGGAAGTGGTCCGTGTACGCCACCCGCGTCATGACCCAGGGCGTGGTGCTGACGGGACAGGTCGCCAGCGATCACCTTCGCCCGCCAAGCAACGTGGCCAACCCCCCCAGCGTTCCGTTCACCCGGACGCCCAAGGATTGGTATTACGTGATCCGGGTCAGTTTCGGAATCTGACGCGCGGGTACGAAAAAGAGCCGCCAAGGGCCGGTTTAGGCTTCGAAAACACGAAGCGGAAAACCGCCCTTGGTGGTATTTTACACAGATAAACGGATTTCGCGCCGGAGGGGCGAGGAGGATTTAAAAATGCGCAGGATTTCCACCTTCATGGGCATGACGTTCGGGGCCTTGGCCCTTGCCGCCGTGTCGACCCACGCCCAAGGGGCCAATTGCCAGTCGGGCACCGGCCCTGTCGCCGGCCACGCCACGGAACAGGCCCTGGCCACCGCTGCCGGCGCCTCGCCGAACGTCTGCGCCTTCAACCAGGCGACGAACGACTCGGCCAAGACCAACATCAAGCATGTGCTGCTGATGGACTGGAGCAACGGCGGGCACGAAAAGGCCCACACTCAAAAACACATGTACCGCTTGTCGCGCAAGTACGGCTTCCGCCTCACGCGCAGCCAGTCGAACACCTACATCACCCAGGCCAACATCGCGGACGTGGATGTGATCGTGTTCAACAACGGCGACCAGGATCCGCTCTCCAACGCCACCCCCTTGGCGGCCGTGCGCGACTTCATCGAAGTCCAAGGCAAGGGAATGCTGGCGGTCCATGCGGCGCTGGCCTTCATCCCCTGCCCCAGCGAAAACGTCACCGTCGCGAGCCTGACCACCTGCCGCTGGTTCCTGCGCGCCTACCGCACGCAGTTCTGGCGTCACTTGAACCACACTTCGCAAAACGCCATCCGCATTTACGTGGATACGGTCAAGGCCGGGGAAGTGCCGCCCAACGCCACGGGCGCCGACGTCACTCCCGCCCTGGTGGATCATGGCCCGAACGATTCCACCCTGATCAACATCTTCGCGGATCTCACCCCCGTGATCGGCGCCAGCCAACAGCTGCCGCTCAATGGCGGCACCGGTGCGCTGGCGGGCAGCCGTCGCGTTTGGGACGGCATGTGGGACGAGTGGTACGCCTTCCAGAATCATCCCCGCCGTGCGCCCACAGGCGAGTATGCCGGGATTCACTGGGGGCCGGTGAAGATGCTGCTCAGCATCGACGAGTCGCATTCGTCCTACCCGAATTCTCTCGGTTGCAACCAGGGCAGCCCGTGCAAGACGGGTGATCGCCCCGTGTCCTGGACCCGCGTGCTCGCCCACACCGGCCTCGCGGCCTACAACAACGCCGGCCACGGCGACGTTTACTCCCGTACTCGCACCGCTCCCGGCGGAACCGCCGTCCGCGACAGCATGTGGGAGATCTACAACTGGCGCCTCATGAAGTACCTGGCGCGCGACTATGTGGGCTGCACCAATCCGGGTTTGCCCAACTATAACGCGCAGGCCTCTGTTCGCTCCATCACCCCGATCGATTCGACCCCGGGCAGCCCCGTGTATCGCGGCGGCAACATGGGGGCTTGCGGCACCACTTCCATCTGGAAGCAGCCCGAGGGCGTCGGCAGGATTGACGGCATCCGCTCCGTTTCCGCCGGTCTCCGCGTCCCCATGCCCGAAGCCGGCACCCATAACGTGCTGGTGGCTCGTCCCGACGGCCGCGTGGTCTATGCCCGCGATGTCGAAGGTGGAGCCGGAGTGGCCGCCAACGTGGATAACCTCGCCAAGGGCTACTACTTCGTGCGTGTCACGGGCGCAGACAAGAAGCTCTCGATCGCCCGCGCCCGCGTCGACTGATCCTCCGTTCGATCGCATAAACGAGAGGGAGTCCTGAAAAGGGCTCCTTCTTTTTTTAATCGGGGGCTGGAAGACCGTTTTCAGTCCCATTCATGAATTTTTAGGGAGGGAGACGGCTCAGGCATTAAATTCAAACGAAATATTTCAATTTATTAGAAAATTTAAGAGGTACATTTCTAAATTTATTGAAAAAATGTTCGAATTTATCAGATAACTTGAAGTATTTCTATTTTATTTGCAAATAAAAGATTGATTTGAAGGAAAACTTTATCGATTGCCTTGAAATTTAAGGATAAAATCGTAATTTTACCACTTATAAGCCAAAACTTCCCAAAAGCGGGAGATAAAATGCCGAAAAAAATCTGTACCGGAGCCGAAGCCCTGATCCACTGCATGGAACAGCAGGGGGTCGAATACATGTTCGGCCACCCCGGCGGCGCAGCCATTCCGATTTTCGACGCCTTGGTGGATTCTTCGATCAAGTTCATCCTGACCCGGCATGAACAAGGCGCCACACACATGGCCGACGGCCTCGCCCGTGCCACCGGCCGGGCGGGAGTCGTGCTCGTGACCTCCGGCCCCGGAGCCACCAACACCATCACGGGCCTCGTCACGGCCCTCATGGATTCGGTTCCCATGGTCGTGATCACGGGGCAAACCATCCAGAGCATGCTGGGTCTCGACGCCTTTCAGGAGGCCGACGTGTCGGGCCTGACCTACGCCGCCGTCAAGCACTCCTACTTGGTGCGCGACCCCAAGGACATCCCACGGGTGGTCAAGGAGGCCTTCCACATCGCCGAGAGCGGTCGCCCCGGGCCGGTGCTCATCGACATGCCCAAGGACGTCTCCGGGGCCCTGTTCGAGCCCGATTACAACGTCGAGATCGACCTCCCGGGCTACGACGTGCCCACGAACGGGGATTCGGCCGCCATCGCCCAATGCGCCGACCTCCTGCAGCGCGCCAAAAAGCCCCTCCTGCTGGTGGGCCATGGGGCCGTGATCGCCGATGCCGGCAAGTCCCTGCGGGCGCTGGTGGAGAAGCTGCAAATCCCGGTGGTCAACACCTTGCTCGGCAAGGGCGCTTTCCCCGAGAGCCACGAGTTGAGCCTGGGCATGCTGGGCATGCACGGCACGGCCTACGCCAACAAGGCGATCAGCGAGTGCGACCTCATCATGTCGGTGGGCTCGCGGTGGGACGACCGCATCACCGGCAAGCTGTCGGTGTTCTGCAAGGACGCGGTGAAGATCCACGTCGACATCGACCCGGCCGAGATGGGCAAGATGGTCAAGCCGGATTGCTCGATCGTGGGCGACGCGCGCCTCGTGCTCGAGGAGCTGCTGCCGCTGGCCCGAAAGGGCGACACGGCCGCGTGGGTGAGCCATGTCAAGAAGCTGCGCAAGCGGTTTCCGCTGCAGTACCGCAAGCACGGCGGCCTCAAGGCCCAATACGTGCTCGACGAGCTGTACCGCATCACCAAGGGAAAGGCCGTCGTCACCACCGACGTGGGCCAGCACCAGATGTGGGCCGCGCAATTCTACAAGACCGACCACCGCTTCCACTGGATTTCCAGCGGCGGCGCGGGCACCATGGGCTTCGGGTTCCCCGCGGCCATCGGGGCGCAGTTCGCGCGGCCCGACGCGGTGGTCGTGGCCGTGGTGGGCGACGGCGGGTTCCAGATGACGCTCTCGGAGCTGGCCACGGCGGCGGTGAACAAGCTGCCCGTCAAGATCCTCATCCTGAACAACAAGTACCTGGGCATGGTGCGGCAGTGGCAGGCGCTGTTCTTCGACAACCGCCTCTCGGGCGTGGACCTCGAGGGAAACCCCGACTTCGTCAAGCTGGCCGAGGCCTACGGGATGAAGGGTTTCCGCATCAAGCGCAACGCCGACGCCGGCCGCGTGCTGGAGAAGGCGCTGGCCTACAACGACGGGCCATGCATCATCGAGGCCGAGGTGGAGAAGGAGGACAACGTCTTCCCCATGATCCCCGCGGGCGCCAGCTACGAGGAGATGGTCCTGGAGCCGCCTCGGCACAAGATGGAAAAACCGGTGGGGAGCACCTGATGGCAACGCAGAAAAACGTCATGATCAACGGAACGGCGAACGGGACGGCGGCCGCGGGTCGGTCGGGTACGGACGAGGGCAAGGCCTTTCGTCAGGTGGCTCCCGCCGAGGCGCGCGCCAACCAGCACAGCATCAGCCTGCTGGTGAACAACAAGCCCGGCGTGCTGATCCGCATCGCGCTGGTGTTCGCGCGCCGGGGCTACAACATCGACAGCCTCGTGGTTTCGCCCGCCCACAACGGCAAGTACGCCCGCATGAACATCGTCGCCTCCGGGGAGCCCAAGACGCTCGAGCAAATCCTCAAGCAGCTCAACAAGCTCATCGACGTGCTCCATGCCAAGGATCACACGGGCGAGACCGTCGTCGAGAAGGAGCTCGCGCTGGTGAAGGTGCGCTGCGCGTCCGAGAAACGCTCCGAGATCCTTCAGATCGCCGAGCACTTCAAGGCCCAGACGGTGGACCTTTCGGAGAACACCCTGATGCTTCAGATCACGGGGGGGACCGACAAGCTCGACGCGGCCGAGATGATGCTCGACAAGTACGGCATCGCCGAGATGGTCCGCACGGGCAAGGTCATCATGGCCCGGGGAGAGACGGGGACGTAGGATCCGGCGACGGCAAACACAAAGGCCCGCCATCCAGGGATGGCGGGCCTTTGTGTTTGTAAGGGCGACCCATGGGTCGCCCTTACGGGGTTCCGGGCGGGGGAGACCTGCGTTGGGTCAAATCACGCCCGGAATTCCGCCATCGCCGAGGTGAACAGGATCCAGCGCGGGGGCTTTTCGCTCGCGTCGGCCGGAAAGGCGACGTTCACCGAGACCCCCAGGCCTTGCTTGAGCACGACCGGCTTGTCGAGCCGGAAGGTGTTGGAGTTGTCCGGCTTGCCCGCGTGCTCGCCGTAGGCCCCGAGGTCGTCGAACGCCTGGATCAGCCTCGCGCCGTCGTAAAGGTGCACGGCCACGATCGGCGAGCGCGAGGTGTTGTGATAGAACAGGAACACCCGCGAGAGCTTCGGGTTCTTGCCGTCCAGCAGGTTGGGGGCGGTGAAGGGAAGATGGAACCAGTTGGTGGTGGAGTCCTTGCCCCAAAACGTGGCGCCCCAACCCTTGCGCGAGACCTCCTCGATGCGGCCGGGGTATTCGGGCTCCGCGGAGTTTCCGTGCACGGCCAACACGGTGTGGACGGGAGTGCTGTCGAGGGCGACGCGGGGACGGGCGATTCTCATGGGGGGTAGTCTAACATTTTTGGCTGGTGGCTGGTAGGTGGTGGCATGTGGCTAGTGGCTGGCAGGGAATGCGTGGTGGAGAACGCATTGAAATCGTTGATTGTGTTCGCCACTACCCACCTGCCGCTACCCGCTACTTCCTCTTCGCCTCCCTCTCCCGGAACTCCTCCTCGCTTTGCAGGATCGGTCCGTTGCCGCGGCGCACGGGCGCCAGGGAATGCAGGTAGCGATAGAGGGCCCGAAGGTCCGTTTCCGTCATCCGGCGATAGCTCCCCCAAGGCATGGGTGAGTCGGCGAAGGAGGCCCCCCCTTTGATGACCTCCACGAACATGTCCTCGCTCCAGTCCGCCAGGATGCCCGTTTCGGGGTCGGGCGTGAGGTTGGGGGAGACGTAAAGCGATCCGGGTCGCGCGCGCGCCTGGAACGGCATGCCCCCCGAGAACGGGGCGCCCAGGAACTCCCCGGTCTTGAGGTTCCGCGGGCTGTGGCACGATTCGCAGCGGCCGATCACGTTGGCGATGTAGTCGCCGTATTCCGCCGTGGCCTCGGGCTCGAAGCGTTCGCGGATGGGCGGTCGCTTGGGGCCGTACGGCTTGATGAAGTAGGCCAGCGTGATCTTGCCGAGCAGGTTGATGTCCTTGCGCGGGGCCACGCCCGGCTCGGCCTTGAGCGAGCGCAGGTAGGAGAGGATGGCGACGAGGTCCTCCTCGGCCATGTCGGCGTAGGTGTCCTTGAACGGCAGGGCGATGCGCCCCTCGCGGTTCACGCCGGTGCGCAGCACGCGGGCGATCTCGCCGTCGCTCATGGCGCCGATGCCGGTGGCGGAGTCGGGCGTCAGGTTGGGCGCCGTCCAGTCGCCCAGGAAGGTGATCTCGCCGGTCCCGCCGGTGAGGGAGACGATCTCGCCCCGGAACATGGCCTCCTTGGCGGCGTCGGGGGCATGGCAGTCGGCGCAATGGGCCGGGCCATGGACGAGGTATTCTCCGCGGGCGATCATGGCCGGATCGTCGACCGCGCGGGTGGCCGGCAGGGGAACGTCCCACGTGCGCTTGTGGGCCTTGAGGGCGTAAAGGGAGGCGCCGAGGACGACGAGCAGCCACAAGGCCACCACCGCGCCGAGTGCGAGGGCGAAGCGCTTGATCCAGCGGGTCATGGCGGAAAGGTAAACCGGAAAGCTGAAACATGAAACATGAAACATGAAACATGAAAGGAAGGGGCGCGTGCCGGGAGGATTCCGGGGAGCCTGTCGGGGGCGCGGTTCCGTTCGGGGACTTCCGGGGCGAGGGCGTGCCGTGCCCGGCGGAAAAAAATCAGCGGGCGAAAACTTTTTTTCGGGTCGTCGTTTTTCGTTTTTCGGCAACGACTTGCGGGGCGGGGCGAGGGACGCGGGGCGGTTGGGCAGGATTCGGCCCCATGAGCCGAATCCCCAATGAAATCAAGGGTTTAGTCGTGGTCAGGCGCGATTTTGATTCCTCCCGGACTCCGCTTGCAACGTCCGGGGAACGGATTAGATTGAGGAATGAAACCCCTTCCTTTTCCCCGCCCCCGTCCGGAGGATTCGCCATGCGCTTCGAGAGACTTTTCACCCGCGAAGGCCAGAGCCCGTTCGACACCGTTCAATTCGCGTGGCGAAAATCACAAGTGAGATCGCTCGACGCCTCCTCGTCGTCCGTGATGGACGTGGAGGTCCCGGACTTCTGGTCGCAGACCGCCACCGACATCCTCGCGCAGAAATACCTTCGCCGCCGCGACGTTCCCTCGGCGGACGGAAAGGGCAAGGGCGGCGAGAACAGCGCGCGGCAGGTGGTGGACCGCCTGGCGGGCTGCTGGCGGCACTGGGGCGAGCAGCTGGGATACTTCGACAAGAAGTCCGACGCGCAGGCGTTTTACGACGAGCTGGTCTTCATGCTGCTGCACCAGATGGCGGCGCCCAACTCGCCGCAGTGGTTCAACACGGGCCTCAACTGGAAGTACGGAATAACGGGCTCGGCGCAGGGGCATTACTACGTGGATCCCGCGGACGACCAGGTGAAGGCCTCGGGCGACGCGTACACGCGTCCGCAGCCCCACGCGTGCTTCATCCAGTCGGTGGACGACGACCTGCTGGGCGAGAACGGCGTGTTCTCGCTGCTGCAGCGCGAGGGCCGCATCTTCAAGTACGGCTCGGGAACGGGCACGAACTTCAGCGCCATCCGCGCGGCCGGAGAGTCGCTGGGCGGCGGCGGCGTGTCCTCCGGGCTCATGTCGTTCCTCAAGGTGTTCGACCGCGCCGCGGGCGCGATCAAGTCGGGCGGCACCACGCGCCGCGCCGCCAAGATGGTGTGCCTCGACCTCGATCATCCCGAGATCGAGGACTTCATCGCGTGGAAGAGCCGCGAGGAGGCCAAGGTGGCCGCGCTCATGGCCGGCTCGGCCCTCCTGAAAAGCGGCGAGCAGGTGCTGGGCCGGCAGGGCAAGGACGCCCCCAACCCCAGCGTTTCCGGCGCGGAGCACGTCCCCGAGGCCCTGTGGGGCCGCGCGCGGGCGCTGCTCGCCCAAGGGCAGGCCCTGGGCGAGCGCGAGACCTTCGACGCGCACTTCGAGGGCGAGGCCTACGTCACCGTGAGCGGCCAGAACTCGAACAACTCGGTGCGCGTGCCCAACGCCTTCCTCGACGCGGTGGATGCCGACGGCGACTGGCAGCTGCTGGGACGGCTCGACAAGTCGGTCCTCAAGACGGTCAAGGCCCGCAAGCTCTGGAACGACGTGGGGCGCGCGGCCTGGGACTGCGCCGATCCCGGCGTGCAGTACGACGACCTCATCAACGAGTGGCACACCTGCCCTGCCGACGGACGGATCAACGCCTCCAATCCTTGCTCCGAGTACATGTTCCTCGACGACACGGCCTGCAACCTCGCCTCGCTCAACCTCGTCACCTTCCAGAAGGAGGACGGGACGCTCGACGTGGAGAAGTACGCGCACGCCGTGCGCCTGTGGACCGTGGTGCTGGATGTGTCGGTGGGCATGGCCCAGTTCCCCTCGCCGGCCATCGCGCGCAAGTCGTACGACTATCGCACGCTCGGCCTGGGCTACGCGAACCTCGGGGCCTTCCTCATGCGCGCGGGCATTCCCTACGATTCGCCCGCCGCGGCCGACGTGACGGCCGCGATCACCGCCCTTTTGGGCGGGGAGTCCTACGCCGCCTCGGCGGAGATCGCCAAGGGCCTCGGCGCCTTCCCGCGCTTCGCGGACAACCGCGAGGCCATGCTGCGCGTGATCCGCAACCACGAGTGCGCCGCCCGCAACGCGGCGGCTTCCGAGTACGAAGGCCTTTCGGTGATTCCCCGTCCCCTGACGGGCGAATTTTGCCCCGAGCCCATGGTCAAGGCCGCGCGCGCGGCCTGGGAAAAGGCCCTTGCCCTGGGCGCGAAGCACGGCTTCCGCAACGCGCAGGTGACAGTGCTGGCTCCCACGGGCACCATCGGCCTCCTGATGGACTGCGACACCACCGGCATCGAGCCCGACTTCGCCATGGTGAAGTTCAAGAAGCTGGCGGGCGGAGGCTACTTCAAGATCACCAACCAGTCGCTGCCCGTGGCGCTCCGCCACCTCGGCTACAACTCCACCGAAAGCGAGGCCATCGAGCGTTACGTGATCGGCATCGGGGCGCTGGAGGGCGCGCCGCACGTGAACAAGGTCACCCTCGCCGAGCGCGGCTTCACGGCCGAGGTCCTGCACAAGCTGGAGAAGGCGTTGCCCCTTTCCTTGTCGCTCGAGGACGCCTTCCATCCGCGCCTTCTGGGCAAGGACTTCCTCGCGGGGCTGGGCGTCAGCCCCGCCGCCCTCGAGGGCGACGGTTTCGACGTGCTCGAGTCGCTCGGGTTCTCCTTCGCCGAGATCGAGGCGGCCGACCTGGCCATCTGCGGCGCGCAAACCGTTGAAGGAGCCCCCTTCCTCAAGGCCGAGCACTACCCGGTGTTCGACTGCGCCAGCCCGTGCGGCAAGGGAACCCGCATGATCGCGCCGCTGGGCCACGTGCGCATCATGTCGGCCGCGCAGCCCTACATCTCGGGGGCGATCTCCAAGACGGTGAACCTCCCGAACGAGGCCACCATCGACGACATCCAGACGGTGTATCGCGAGGGCCATCGCGGCCTGCTCAAGGCCATCTCGATCTATCGCGACGGCTGCAAGTTGTCGCAGCCGCTGAACGCGAAGAAGGACCGCAAGCAGGCGGCATCCGGGACGGCCCCGGCGCCGGCTTCCGCCGCCCCGGCGCCCTCTTATGGCTTGAGGGGCGCGCCGATGATCGCGGGCCGTCCGCAGCGGCGCAAGCTCCCCGCGCGCCGCGGCGGATACACGCAGGAAGTCACGGTGGGCGAGCACAAGCTCTTCCTCCGCACCGGCGAGTATCCCGACGGGACCTTGGGCGAGATCTTCATCGACATGTACAAGGAAGGGGCGAGCTATCGCGCGCTGCTCAATTGCTTCGCCGTGCTCACCTCCAAGGCCCTGCAATACGGGGTGCCGCTCGAGGAGCTGGTCGATACCTTCACCTTCACCCGCTTCGAACCTGCGGGACCGGTGGAAGGCCACGAGAACATCAAGAACTGCACCTCGCTCCTGGACCTGGTCTTCCGGGCGCTCGGCGTGAGCTACCTGGCCCGCGCAGACCTCGCGCACGTGAAGCCGACGGAGCTGGCCGCGCGCCCCGTATCGCGCGCGGCGCAAGGCCCCATCGGGCTTGCCACCGCCGAGGATCCTGCTCCCGCTCCCACGCCGGTGGTCGCGCCGGCCAAGTCCACCGCGGGCATGACCCGCGCCGAGGCGGCCGAGATGTCGCGCCGCGCGGGCTACACCGGGGACGGCTGCGCCTCGTGCGGCTCGATGCGCGTCCGCCGCAACGGGACCTGCGTGGTCTGCGAGGATTGCGGAACGACGAGCGGGTGTTCGTGACGCCCGGAGGGCGTCCGTAGGGACGACGCATGCGTCGTCCCTGCCGAACACCCGCCCGGTCGCGATTGTGTTTTTTGGATGTTCGGCGGCCAAGCGAACGCTGATGCCAGGACATGGATGTGGCATGCTGTGTCCTTTTTCCCTGCTATCTTTAGGCCCATGTCCTCCAAGGATTTCCTCGCCTTCAGGCTCGAGGGAGACTCGTTGTCCGAGGTGCCCGAGCGCGTGGTCGAGGAGGGCCCCCTTTCGGTGCGCGTCAACGGGAAACCCTTCACCGTGACGTTGCGGACGCCCGGAAACGACAAGACGCTGACCCTCGGCCTTCTCTATTCCGAGGGCCTCGTCGAGACTCCTGAAGACCTGCTCGCCCTGTACGAGGCATCGACCGGTCCGGACGGCGCCTCGTATTGGGAAGCGTCCATCAAGCGGCGTCCCGCCCTCGAAGCCAAGCTCGAAGGCCGTTCGCTCGCCTCCACGTCCTCGTGCGGTTTTTGCGGCAAGACGGAGTGGAAGGAGGAGGGAAGGATTTCCTGCTCTCCCGATTCCACCGGGGCGATGCCGATCGATTCCATTCTGCTGCAGAACTGCTTCCGCGCGATGCGGGAGCGGCAGGATTTGTTCGGCCGGACCGGTGGGTCTCATGCTGCGGCGGTGTTCTCCGCGGGCGGCACGCTTATCGCCTTCGGCGAAGACGCGGGGCGGCACAACGCGGTGGACAAGTGCGTGGGCGAGCTGTGGGAGAAGGGGCGCTTGGCCCAAGGCTCGCTCCTTTGCGTGAGCGGTCGCGTGTCGTACGAGATCGCCTCGAAGGCCGCGCGCGCGGGATTCAGCGTGCTGGCGGCCGTCTCCGCGCCCTCCTCGATGGCGGTGGAGTTTTGCCGCGAGAGCGGGATCACCTTGGTCGGATTTTGCCGCGGCCCCAAGGCCACGGTGTACGCCCATCCCGAACGCGTTTCGGGATTCGCGGCGAGGAGCACGGAGAAGGCATGAGCGCGAACGCGAAGGTTCCCCGGACGGAGACGGCCCCGACGGAGAATCCCCCCAAGGTTCCCCTGAAAGATCCCTACGCACACCCGGCCGCCGGCCGCGGCGCGCTGGTCCATAGCGCCAAGCACCTGCTGCGCGAGCGCGCTCTCGTGACGGGCCCTGCGGCGCTGTACCGCATGAACCAGCCCGACGGGTTCGACTGCCCCGGCTGCGCGTGGCCCGAGCCCGGCCATGTCTCGCACTTCGAGTTTTGCGAGAACGGCGTGAAGGCCATCGCGGCCGAGAGCACCACCAAGCGGGTGGACCGCGCGTTCTTCGCGAAGCATACCGTGACGGAGCTGCGGACGAAGGACGGCTACTGGCTTGAGCAGCAGGGCCGCCTCGCCGAGCCGATGGAATACGACCGCGCGACCGACAGATACGTGCCCATTGCCTGGGACGAGCTCTTCGCCAAGCTGGGCGCGGCCCTGCGCGGGCTCGCGACTCCCGACGAGGCCGTGTTCTACACCTCGGGCCGCACCAGCAACGAGGCGGCGTTCCTCTACCAGCTCTTCGGCCGCCACTTCGGCACCAACAACTTTCCCGACTGCTCCAACATGTGCCACGAATCGTCGGGCGTGGCGCTGGGCGAGAGCGTGGGCGTGGGCAAGGGCACGGTGACGCTGGAAGATTTCGAGATGGCCGACTGCATCTTCGTGGTGGGCCAGAACCCGGGCACCAACCACCCCCGCATGCTGGCGGAGCTGGAGCGCGCGGCGCGGCGCGGCTGCCAGATCGTGGTGCTCAATCCCCTGCGCGAGAAGGGCCTGCTGGAGTTCTTGCACCCCCAGCACGCCGGCGCGATGCTCACGGGCAAGGCCACGCCGATCGCAACGTTGTACCTGCAGCCGAAGGTGGGCGGCGACTTCGCC
>CBFGVC010000008.1:0-25710 GCA_965652255.1 uncultured Fibrobacteria bacterium
GGGAAGCAGAAGCTCTACCAACTGAGCTATGTCCGCGCGGAGGGGAAATATAGCGCCAAAAAGGGGAGCGGGAAAGACGGACGGACGCGGGGATGCTACTTTTCAGCGCCCATTTCAGGCTTTTTCAGGGGAATACCAGCGATCATGCAGACCACCTTCGTCATCATCAAGCCCAACGGCGTCCGCGGCGGCCTCATCGGCGAGATCATCGCCCGCTACGAGAAGGCGCGGCTTGCCGTCTCCGCCATCGAAATCCGCGCGATCTCGCGCGCCGAGGCGGAAGGCTTCTACGCCGAGCACAAGGAGCGCGGCTTCTTCGGCGAACTGGTGGATTTCATGACCTCGGGCCCCGTGGTGCTCCTCGCCCTGCGCGGGGAGAAGGCCGTGGAGGCCGTGCGCCACATGAACGGGGCGACCAATCCCGCCAATGCCCTGCCCGGCACGATCCGGTACGACTTCGCGCCCAACACGGGCGAGAACGTGGTGCACTCCTCCGACTCGCCCGAAAGCGCGGCGCGGGAGGTCGCCTACTGGTTCAAGCCGGAGCGCCTGACCGAATACACGCCCGCGTCGCACGTCCTCTAGCGCGCGACGCGAGGGAGGATCCCCTTGCTTCTTCCCTACCGCGACAAATCCCCCCGCCTCGGCGCGCGCGCCTTCGTCGCGCCCGACGCGACCCTCGTCGGCGACGTGACGCTCGGCGACGATTCCTCCGTCTTCTTCCAAAGCGTGCTGCGCGCGGACATCAACGCCATCCGCGTGGGCGCGCGCAGCAACCTCCAGGACCACTGCACCGTGCATCTCGCGAGCGACATTCCCACGGTCGTCGGCGACGACGTGAGCGTGGGCCATCGCTGCATCCTGCACGCCTGCACGGTGGGCGATCGCGTGCTGGTGGGCATGGGCTCCATCCTCATGGACAAGGCCGTGATCGGCGAGGACAGCATCGTGGGGGCGGGAAGCCTGGTTCCCAAGGGCAAGGTCTTTCCCCCCGGCTCGCTGATCGTGGGCTCCCCGGCTCGCCTCGTGCGCGCGCTGACGGAGGAGGAGAAGGCTTCGATCCCGAAGCTGGCGGCGAAGTACGTTGGGGTGAAGGATGAATATCTGAGAGGGCAGGGAACGGGGAACGGCAGCGGGCAACAGGCAACAGGTAACGGGTAACGGGTAACGGGTAACGGCAGAACACTTTTTGTGTTTGTTTTTCGGCAGTTGGCTGGCGGCCGTTCCCCCCTACCCGTTGCCCTCTTTCGCCTCGCCGTTTTTTCCTAAATCCTCACAAGTGCCATGAAAACCCTCGCCAAGAACCTCGCCTTCCTGCTCGCGGTCTTCCTGGTCGCCGGATGGTTCATCAGCGCGTACATGGAAGTGAAAGCCCGGCCCGAGACCTTCGACGACCCGGCCCTTGTCCCCGAGATCGACGCCGTGATCGTCCCCGGCGCCAGCGTGTACCGTTCCGGCAAGCTCTCGCCCGTGCTCGAGCGGCGCATGGAGACGGCGCTCGAGCTCGCCTTCGGGCGGCCCGGGGTGAAGCTCGTGCTCTCGGGGACCACGGTGCCGCAGGGCTACAGCGAGACAAAGGCCATGCGCGACTACGCCGTGGCCCGCGGGTTCCCCGTCGAGGACGTGCGGGTGGACGACGCGGGGCGCAGCACCTTCCTGACCTTGCTCAACACCGGCGAGGGCTTCGGCCTGCGCCGCGTGGCGCTGGTGAGCCAGGATTACCACCTGCCGCGCGCGCTTTACATCGCGCGGCGGCTGGGCATGCAGGGATATGGCCTGCGCGTCCAGCCCGAGAACCCGGGCCTGCGCACGGGATCCGGCTGGAACGCCCGGGAGTGGTTCAGCCGGGTGAAGGATTTCACCCTCGTGCGCGTGTTTCGCTGGTTCCACGCCCGCTGAACTTGGGAGCTTGTGGGTCGTGCGCCAGCTCGCCTTTCTCATCAATCCCGCCTCGGGCGGCGGCGCGGGCGCCGAGGTGCACGCTCGGCTCGAGGAAGTGCTGGGCAGCTTCGGGATCCGGCGCGAGGCATGGGTCGCCGAGTTGACGGAAGCCGGCCGCGTCGAGGAGCAAACCGAGGCGCTGCTCGGAGGCGCGCGCAAGCTGATCGCGGTGGGCGGCGACGGCACGCTGGGCGCCGTGCTCGACCGCGTGCGCCGGTTGCGCCCGCGCACGGCCATCGGCCTCATTCCCTTGGGCACAGGCAATGATCTCGGCCGGGCCTTGGGCGTTTTCCGGGTGTACGACGCCAAGGGCCTGGTGGCCTGCCTCAAGCGGATCCTGCGCGCGCCGGCGCTGCCCTTCGACCTGTGGGATGCCGGCGACGGCGCGGCCACCGTGGTCTCGTACCTGAGCGCCGGCCTCGACGCCGCGGTGCTGCGCGACTTCGACCGCGCCCGCAAGCGCGGCGCGCTGCGCGGCGGCGCGGTGGGCAACAAGCTCTTCTACCTGAAGGCGCTGCTGGCGCGCGCAAGCTACCGGTTCCCCGAAGGCGCGCGGGCGAGGCTCGAGACCGACGCGGGCGAGGTCCAGGTGCCGCTCGCGGGAAAGCGCGCGCTGCTCGCGGCGAACATCGATTCGTACGCCGCCGGCGCGCGCCCGGTGCCCGGGAACCGTTTCGACGACGGCCGGCTTGAGGTCGTGGTGTTCGACACCCTGTGGCGATACGCGTTGGTGACGGCGCTCTCGCGCCTTGTGCCGGCGACCGCCCGCTGGGCGGGCCTGCGTCGCCATCGCGCCTCGAGGCTCGAACTCTTCCTGCCGCCGGAGGTTCCGGTGCAAATCGACGGGGAAGACTTCACCGGGAAGCTCGGCACGGATCCCTTATCGGTCGCCTTCGCGGCGCGCGTGCGCGTGCTCGACTTGCGCAGGTCCTTTTATGCGCTGTTTTGAGGAGGACTGTCGGGTGGCGGTTGGCGATCGCTAACGCTGCCTACGGCCGTCCCGCCACCCGCCATCGGCCAACCATCCATCCCGCGTAATTCGTACTTTCTTCCCCCACGCCGTCCCCGGCATCCTGTCGTCCCCGCAAGGTTCCCCCATGAAATTCCATTCCGCTTCCATCGCCGCCTGGATTCTCGCCGCCTCCGCGCTCGTGGCCGCCCAGCCGCTCAAGCCGCCTCCCGAGTCCCCGAAGCCCGCGGCGCCCGCGCCGGGAGCGGCGAAGCCCGCGGCGAAGCCGGCTGCCGCGAACCCCGTCGCCGTCACGGTGGGGACGATTTCGATCCGCAAGGGCAAGGTCGACACCTTGGCCCAACTGATGGCGCGCGCGCGGGGCGCGGACCTCGACGCGCTGCCCGCGGAACAGGCGCTGATGTTGCGCCGGCTGGTGGCCACCAACCTGATCGGCCAAGAGTTGGTCGAGCTCGAGACCAAGTCGGCAGGCGTGCAGGCAACGGCCTCCGAGACCGACTCGGCGATCGCCGCGATCCGGTCGCAGTTTCCCGACGCCGCCTCATGGCAGGAGGCGCTGCGCCGCAACGGCGACACCGAGGCGGGGTTGCGCGCCAAGGTGGCGCGCCAGATCCGGGCCGACAAGCTGCTCGCCTCGCGCCTGCGGCCGCCGGGTCCGCCTTCGGAAAAGGAATTGCGCGAGTTCTGGGAAAAGAACCGCGAGGAATTCCCCGTGAACGATTCCCTGCGCGCGCTGCAAATCCTGCTGCTGGCGGGAGAGAAGACGCCGCCCGACAGCGCGGCGGCGAAAAAGCGGCGCCTTGAGGCGGTGCGCCGGGACCTGGCCTCCGACAGCGCGGAGGTGACCGAGCTGCTGCGCGAATTCATGGGGCAGGCAGCGCGCATGGGCGAAGGTCCCGAGGCGCGCCGCGGAGGAGATTTGGAGCGCTTTCATCCCGGAGACTTCAACGCGGAGTTCAGGCGGCAGGCCACCGCGCTCGCCGTGGGCCAAATGTCGCCGGTGTTCCGCACGCCCTTGGGCTTTCACCTGATCCTGCTCATCGAAAAATTCGACGGCAAGTTCGAAAGCTACCGGCTGCAAAGCATGCAAAACCTGCTGGCCCAAAAGAACATGCAAATGGGGCTCGACATGCGCGATTTTTTGAGGGGTTTGGCAGTCAAATACCCGGTCAAATACGCCATTCCCTCTTATCGTGACACGTCCGAGAGCGGAATTTACTGAAAAAACGGGGGTCGGCGGCATTATCGGGGAAATTCGCCCTTTGAATCGGCCCCCCGGTTACCTAGATTTTCAGCCCCTGTTTTCAACCAAGGTGTCGCCATGTATTCGGTGATTGTTTCCGGAGGTTTCCAGCATAAGGTCACCCCCGGGGAGCGCGTCAAGATCTCCAAGGTTTCCGCCCCCGTGGGCGAGGTTCTCTCCGTGTCGGACGTGCTCCTGTTCGCCAACGGAGCCGACGTGAAGGTCGGCGCCCCCAACGTGGCGGACGCGGTTGTCAAGCTGGAAGTGCTCCAGCACGACCGCGACGACAAGATCAAGGTCTTCAAGAAGAAGCGCCGCAAGCGCTACCGCAAGACCCAGGGCCACCGCCAGCACTTCACCGAGGTGCTCGTGCGCGAGATCGCCTGCGGCTCCGACAAGGCCGTCGCCGACGACGCCGTGATCGCCCGCGCCCGCACCCGCGCCGCGGCCCTCGAGAAGCTGAAACTCCAGATCAAGAAGCCGACGCGCAAGGAAAAGGTCGCGGCGGACGCGAAGAAAGGCTAAGCACCATGGCGCACAAAAAAGGCGGCGGCTCGACCGCGAACGGCCGCGACTCCAATCCGAAGTACCTCGGCGTCAAGAAATACGGCGGCGAGGCCGTGATCGCCGGCAACATCATCGTCCGCCAGCGCGGCACGCGCGTGCACGCGGGCACGGGCGTGGGCGTGGGCCGCGACCATACCTTGTTCGCCCTCATCGACGGCACCGTCCGGTTCGAGACGCGCGGCAAGTCGGCCCAGCGCGTGAGCGTCCTCCCCGCCGCGGCCTAGGCCGACGGCGAAGCCCGCCCGGGCGTTTTCCCGAAGACTCCTTTCGGGCCGATTTTGTATCCTGTTTCCGGGCCAGAAACCCGCCCTTCCGCCCCCCGGAAGGGCGTTTTTGCATCCCCGAAAGCCACCGCCGCCGCATGAACCGCGCCCGAATCCTTCTTGCCACCCTGATCGCGATGGTCGGCGCGACGCTTTTCTCGGGATGTCCGACCGATGGGCGGCGCGATACCTTCGAGTATCAACGCTCCGTGATTTCCTTCCGGGTCGACTCGGTGGCCCAGCAGCACCCGTATTGCCTTTCGAACGAGACCCGCCCCGGCGGGATGACCCAAGCCGAGTGTCTCGCGCTCTCGAAGTACCGCCTGCGATGGGAACGCCCCGAGGACACGGTGGGCTTCGCGGAATACCGCATCTACCTCGATACAACCCCCCCGGCCTCGCCCTTGCCTTGGTCCGACGTGCGCAAGGATCGGGCCCTCGCCAGCTACGTGCTCGAAGGCCCGCCCCCGGCTTCCGACAGCATCATCTTCTTCCTCGCCGACACCGGCGCCGGGCCGCGCTTTCTGGATCGCGCGCAGCCGGGGCTGCTGGCGCTCGACACGGCGGGGCGGCGCGACTCGTCGGGACGGCTGATCTTCGCGATCGTGACCTCGTACCGCGGGTCGGGCCGCGACGGGCTCCCGCGCTATACCTGGATGATCACGGATGACCGGTTCCCTCCGGCGAAGCTGCAGCCGTTCATCGAACCGAAGGCGCGCGGGATGGAGATCTCCTGGGACCGCCCGCGCGACCCCACCAGCTTCTTCGAGCCCGGGGCCGACTCGGGAATCATCCTCGCCTATTACCTGCGCATCGTGCGCACCGCGAACCGGGCGGGCGACTTCGACCCGACCGTGACCTATTTCGCCGGAGGCGTCGATCGCACCGCCGAAGTGGACTCCACGCACTTCCGCACGGCGCGCAACGCGCCGGGGCGGCTGTTCCGGCTGCCCGATTCGATGCGCATCCAGAACCGCGCCGCCGCCGACCCGCTCGACAGCCTGAGGGTGGTCGTGAACGGCCTGTGGCCGCGCGACACGGTGGACGTCGGGCTCTGGGCGGTGGACGCCGCGGGCAACCTGAACCCGGCCGACACCAGCGCCTTCACGCGCGTCCTGCTCACCGACACCACCCAACCCACGAAACCCGTGCTCCGCATCCTCGACAGCGCGCGCAACAGCTTCGTGTACGCCTTCACCGCCAGCCGCGACCTGGTGGAAAGCGGATCCGGGCTCGTGCCTGCCGCCTCGCCCAACGCCAACATCCTCCACTACCGGGTGACCCGCGCGCGCATCGCGGGCTCGGGCGGAGGCCCTGCCGTGGTGGACACGACCATTCCCGTCACGTTGGCCCGGCAAGGGGACACGCTGTTCGTCGACACGGCGCGCCATCTTCCCCCGGGGGGCACCTATCGCATCCACGTGCGCGCCGTGGACTCGACGGGCCACGTCTCGCTCCCCGACTCCATCACCGTATCCACCCTGGCGTCGAACTTCACGGGGCCGGACAGCGGAGCCACCTGCCCGCCGGGCTTCGTGCCCATCCCCGGCGGCCGCTTCGTCCGGGGCGACACGGTCAGCGCGGACGAGGGGCCGCGCGACACGGCGAACATCCAATCCTTCTGCATCGAGCCTTACGAGCACCGGGATTCGACGGGCGCTTTCGCCACGCGCAGGACCTGGCAACAAGCGCACGACGCCTGCGCGGACCTCTCGGCGGGCATGCCCGCCGACAGCACCTGGCTTTGCACCGAGGCCGAATGGGAACGGGCCTGCGAAGGTTCCCTTCCCGACGATCCCCTCGTCTACGGCATGCAATCGGAGGGCGCTCCCGGGACCAACGTGCGCTTCGCCTGCAACGTGGGGACGGGAGACTCGGTCATGGCCATGACTCCCGCGCTCCGCGACCCCTCGTGCCTGAGCTACGAGGGCGTGTACGACATGGCGGGAAACCTCGCCGAATGGGTGCTGGATCCTTACACGCCCACGGGGTATCCCCCGGTCTCCGACACGCTTCGCCGGGGGACGCCGCACACGCCCGTGACTTCCTCCTCGACGCGGGGATTCCGGGGGAGCCATTATCTCAACCCCAACCAGCCGCCGGCCACCTTGTTGTCGCGGGCGCGCTGCTCGAACCGCGACTTCGCCACGCAGGCCCGTCCTCGTCCCTACCCCGGTTGCGTGGATGCGGCGGGGCCGCAAATCGCCGTGTCCTACGCCTCGAAACCTCCGCGCTGCCTGCCGCTTCCGGCCGAAATAGCGGCCTCCAGCGTGGACACGATCGTGCCCGCGCGCGACAGCTCGCAAGTCATCATACTGCTCAAGGGGGATCCGACTCCCCGCCCCTACTTGTTGCCGCACGACACCGCCTATGCGCATCCCGGCGTGCGGCCGATCCTGGCGGGCCTGACCCGGCAGACCCTGGCCGTGGTCACGTTCACGAACACGGAGACATCGCAAACGGTGGTGGACACGTTGCCGGCCGATGAATTGATCGGCAGGACGGAGGCCCAACGGGCCCTCGTGTTCGCGCGCGAGGCGGCGCCTCCCTGGCAGGCCGTGCAATCGGGAGGATCGTTCGCGATCACCTACCTGTACGCCCACGTGCAGGCGCGCAATGCGCCCGCCAAGGCCTACTACTCGAACGCGGCGATCGGCTTCCGTTGCTGCGCAAGGCCGAGGCCGTAGGGGGGCAGGCCGCCCCTATGCGGCCATGCGATGCCCTTTCGCCGCCTCCCAGACTTTCCTCGCCAATGAGTTCGTGATGTTCTCCCCGGCATCCTGCGTGGACACCCATCTCGTCGCTTCCGCGTTCCCGCGGGAGCCGCGCAGCGTCACCACGCGCACCTCCACCTCGTAACGCTTCGACATGATCGAGTGCCTGAATCTCCCCGCGAACTCGCCGGGCGAGGGGATGGTTCCGGGAAAGCGGCGCCGGAACGCAGTCGTCCACGCGGCCGCATCGCTCCCGAAGAAAACCGGAAACATCGCGTGGCCCGCGAGGAACGTCCCCGGTGCGCGCTTCTCGAGCAGCAGGCGGCCACCAAGCCGACCCACGACCGCCACCGCCGCGACCGACTCGATGGCGGGGCGCTTGCGCGGGGGGGGAAACTCGCCCTGTCGCCCGGATGCGCGCGCGGAACATTGCCTGGCCAAAGGGCATTCATGGCAACGCGGCGCCAAGGGCGTGCAAACGGTGGCGCCCAGTTCCATGACCGCCTCGTTCAGATCGCCGGGGCGCGGGGCGTCGGCCCAGAGACGGGCGAGCTCCCAGTAGGCGCGCTTGCCCCAGGCGGAGTCGCCGGGGAGGAACCCGAGGGCCAAAAGGCGGCTGAAGACGCGGATCACGTTGCCGTCGAGGATAGGCTCCGGACGGCCGAAGGCGAGGGAGGAAACCGCGCCCGCCGTGTAATCCCCCACGCCGGGAACCTCGCGCCA
This sequence comes from uncultured Fibrobacteria bacterium, assembly GCA_965652255.1. Taxonomy (GTDB): domain Bacteria; phylum Fibrobacterota; class Fibrobacteria; order UBA11236; family UBA11236; genus UBA11236. The sequence goes on from CBFGVC010000008.1 coordinate 8,422, forward strand.
GTCGCGCGCGGAGACGGGCCAAGCACCCCTCGCCACCAGGAATTGCGCGCCCTTTCGCAGGTTGCGGGCGCGGGCATAGTAACCGAGTCCCGACCAGGCGCGCAGCACCTCTTCCTCGGGGGCCGCGGCGAGGGCGGCAACGTCGGGAAAGCGGCGCATCCAGTCGTCGAAGCGGGGGGCGATGGTGGCGACCTGCGTCTGCTGAAGCATGATCTCGGCGATCCATGCGGCATACGGATCCCGCAGCGGGGCGCCCCCGTCGAGCCGGAGCGCTCCCTGCCCCGCCGCGCCGCTCGCGAAGGGCTCGCGCCACGGCAGCGCCCGCGCATGCGCGGCGAACCAGCGCAAAAGCGGCGCCCGGCAACGCGCGAAGACCGCGGTCGCCTCCGCGGGCGATGGATTGCCGTCGAGGGCCGGTTGCGCCTTGGGGAGGGAGGAGGCGCGGAGCGGAGGCTTGGTATGGGTTTGCCGGACGGGCATGTGCTAACTTTCATTCAAGTTAGCTTCCTGCCTTCCGAGCCCGAACGACAACGCATGCACCGGATCCCCACCGCCCTCCTCCTCCTGGCCGCGACCGCGGCATCCCTGCAGGCGGACGGCGTGAGGCCGCAACGTTTCGGCCCTTTCCTCCAACAAAGCGTGGCGGTTTCGGGAAATCCATCCGGTTACGGGCGCATTTTCCCCTTCGCGGGGTACAACCTGCAGGCGGGCTGGATGGAACCCATCGCGGTGCTGCCGTGGCCGGTTTTCCGCGGGAGTTACATCGAGACGCAGGGAAACGCCACCGCGTCTCCCTACCAAACCGATTTCGGGATCGCCTTCAACCTGAAGCCCATCCGCTTCCTGGAGTTCGGCATCGGTTACAACCGCCTGTTCTTTCCGGGCACCCTCGCGGCTTACGGATACCCGGACACCACGGACACCCGACTCCTGCCCGAAAAGGCCCGTTGGCGTCCAACCCAAATCCTGGGCGCGGACCACTTGACCACGGCCGGAGCCGATATCTTCACCTATCAAGCCAACGCCACCGTGAACGTCGGCCCGGTGCAATTGCATGGTGGTGGCTTCTACAGCATGTGGGACGTGGACGCCCCCACGGAAAACTTCGTCCTGGAGTACCGCAGCGGCCTGCTGATCAGGCGCCAGGATCGGCTCGGCGGCGCACACGCCCAAGCGCTTTTCCGGCCGGGCTCGGGGCTGGGATTCCTGGGTTTTTCGGCGGACGGCTTCGGCATCCGCAACCAGTTTTGGTGGACGGTGCAAACCGACCTTTCCCAGAACCTCCTGTCGGCGGGCTTTTCGGGACTGCGCCGCGGCCGGAACGAGAACAGGCTGTATCGAGGCATCGAGGGATGGGTGGGTTACTGGACGTGGCACCCCCAGCTCACGGACCGCGACGCGTGGGAGAAGCTGCACCTCATGGTGCAATGGACCTGGAACATCCAGATCCTGAATTTGACGGAGCAGTGACAATAGAGCAATAGAACAATGCAACAATAGAACACGACAGCGCAACAGCACAACAGCACAACAATAAAACGCAGCGTCACGAGGACTTGGCGCTCCTCGTTTCGCTAATCCCCGACCCCCCGTATGGCCCTGTTGTTGTGTTGCAGTACTGCCGTGATGCACTATTGTTGTGCTGCTGTGATGCCCTATTGTTCTTTGTTCTATGGTTCTATTGCTGCATTGCTCATTGCCCCTCTCCCCTCGGCAGCCACTTCGGATCGGCGAATCCGCGGGGAAGATCCGTCCCGGCGCGGGCCTTGTCGCCCACCGGGATTTCCGCCGTCAGCGACAGGGTGAGGGTGACGCGCGACAGCCCGTCCTCGGCGGCGAACACCACTTCCTCGGGAAAGAATCCTCCGCGCGCGGCGGCGTAGCGCCGGATCTCCATGCGCTTGGACGGCCGACCCGCGTTGCCCGCGAACTCGACGCGGCGCAAAAGGACGGGATCGCGATCGAAGACCGTCCGCAGGGAGCCGTACAGCAGCGCAAGGCCGGGTCCCGGAACCACGCTCACTGCCGGTTCCCCTCCCGTTTCGATCCGGCGCGCGGAGCGGAAGCCCTCGAGGTAGCCGAAAGGAAACAGCGACAGGTCCTCGAAGCTCACGTCGCGCGCGAAGGCCGGCTTCCGGAGCGAATGCGGCGGCAGGCGCCGAAGCCTTCCCTGGGCCTCCTCGCGCCGCCATTGCTCCGCGCCGCCGGCGCGGCTCCACCACTCGAACCGGCTTCCCTCCCCCTCGAGAACGAGCCTTCTCTCGCCGCGCGAGGGACGCGACTCGAAGACGCCGCGCAGCGTGTCCCGTCCCCCGAGGAACGATTCCCGCACGCAGGTGACGATGGCGGTGAAGTCTCCCGCGAGCGCGTTGCGCCGCGCGCGCGCCAGCAGGAGCGCGGCCTCCGGATCCGCCTCCTGGGCGGAGGCGGGAGGGGCGCAGAGGGCGGCAAGGAGGATGGCGAGGATGCGGGCTCGGAAGGGCGGCACACGCCTAAATTAGGAAGGCGACGCGCGAATGAAAAACTTGCGACGCGAGTGCAGGGAGGCGGGAGCCGAAGCGTGCCGGGACGACAGGCGAGGAAAGGCGAGGAAAGGAGGCGGATGACGGGAAGTCCTCCCGCGGCGGCATGCCGGCGCGGGAGGAGGTTATGGCGGAAGGGGTGAGATTTGAACTCACGGTACCGTTGCCAGTACTTCAGTTTTCGAGACTGATGCCTTAAACCACTCGGCCACCCTTCCGGAAACTCCGCCGGAAGAACGGGAAGGGTAGAAAAATCAAGCGGTTCGCCAAAGCCCCAAGCGCCCTGGCGAACACGAAGTCCCCCGGGCGAAAGCCGCGCCCCGAATCCGCCCCCACCGCATCATCTTGCCCCCCCGCCCCGCAAATGCTACGTCCCGGTGCGGAATCCGCTCCTCATCCGCATTCCGCGCATGCCGACATCCTCCCGAACAGGCGACACCCAAGCCCCGCACGCCGATCTCTCGATCGTGTCGTGCCGGGCGACGCGCCTGGGCGCGGAAGTCCTGCCGGACGGCGTGCGCTTCGCGGTGTACTCCGAGCATGCCCGCAGCATCCACCTCGCGCTTTTCCCCCCGGGCGAGAAAGAGCCCGTCGCCGTTCTGCCGCTGCCCGATTGCCGGGGGCACGTCTTTCAGGGCTTCGTGGCCGGCATCGGGCCCGGGTGGGGCTACGGTTACCACGCGGAAGGGCCCTTCGACCCGCGTCGCGGCCATCGCTTCAACCCCCGCAAGTTCCTGATCGACCCGTACGCCCGCGCGCTGGAGGGAACGTTCCGGAACGTCGAGGGCGTGCTGGGCGGCCATGTACCCTCCGCGGGACTCGACGCGGACCTGGAACGCGACCATCGCCCGAGCCTCGGGTTCATGCCGCGTTGCCTCGTGACCGGCGACGACTTCGACTGGCAGGGCGTGGAAGCGCCCGAAATCGCGCGCGAGGACCTCGTGATTCATGAGATCCACGTGCGCGGCTTCACGCGGCACCCCTCCTCGGGCGTCGCCCATCCGGGCACCTTCCTCGGCGTCGTCGAGAAAATCCCGTACCTCAAGTCGCTGGGCGTGAACGCCGTGGAGCTCCTGCCGGTGCACGCCAAGTGCTCGGAGGACCTGCTCACCGAACGGGGCCTCGTCAACTATTGGGGCTACAACAGCGCCTCGTTCTTCGCCTTGGAGCCATCCTACGGCACGGGCCGTGCGCCCGGCTGCGAGGTCGCCGAGTTCAAGGTGATGGTGCGCGAGCTGCACCGCGCGGGCATCCTCGTGCTGCTCGACGTGGTGTACAACCACACGGCCGAGGGAAGCGAGCTGGGGCCGACGCTCTCGCTGCGCGGCCTCGACAACGCGTCCTACTACGCGCTCACGGGCCCCGAGGACGCGCCGGGGCGCCACTACCGCAACGTGACCGGATGCGGCAATACCGTCGATTTCGGCAAGCCGGCCGCGCTTCGCCTGGCGCTCGACTCGCTGCGGTACTTCGCCGACGAGATGCGCGTGGACGGCTTCCGCTTCGACCTCGCCACGGTCCACGGCCGCCGCGGAAAGTCGGGCTTCGATCCCGACGCCCCGTTCTTCGCGGCGGCGGCGCAGGATCCCCTGCTCTCGAACCGGCTGCTCATCGCCGAGCCCTGGGACATCGAGGCCCACGCCACCGGGCGCTTTCCTCCCGGATGGATGGAATGGAACGACCGCTTCCGCGACGCCGTGCGCGGATGGGTGCGCGGCGACGCGGGCCTCCTCCACGAGCTGCGCGACCGGCTGGAGGGATCTCCCGACCTGTATGCCGCCGCGAGGCGCGAGCCATGGGCGAGCGTCAACTTCGTGACCGCGCACGACGGCTTCACGTTGCGCGACCTCGTTTCGTACGACCGCAAGCACAACCTCGCGAACGGCGAAGGCAACCGCGACGGAAGTTCCCACGACCGCAGCTGGAACTGCGGCCATGAAGGCGAGGGCGCGCCGCCCGAGGTGGAGGAGTTGCGCGCGCGGCAGGCGCGCAACCTGCTGCTTCTGACGTTGCTGGCGCGAGGAACACCCATGGTGCTGGGAGGCGACGAGTTCCTCCGCACGCAGGGCGGCAACAACAACGCCTATTGCCAGGATGGCCCGGTCTCGTGGCATGATTGGACGCGCATTGCCGGGGATGAACAAGGCGGGCGGAATGATGGGGCGGAATTTCTCCGGTTCCTCCGTGCGGCGGTGGAATGGCGCCGGGTCATGGCGCTGCCGGGGGGCTTCGGAGCTCCCGCGACGCGGGGATGGGGGCGTTGCTGGCGAGGCCATACTCCGGCCGGCAAGCCCTGGCATCACGACCTTGCGCCGCGCGCGCGGCAGGCGGCCTTCCTGGTGCAATCGCACCCCGCTCCCGGCTCCTGGCCCGTGGATCCCCACCCCGAGAGCAACCCTTTATGGTATGTGATGCTGAACGCCGATGACGCCGGGGCGACCTTCCACTTGCCCCTGTTGCCCGCGGGGTGGGCCTGGAGCCTCGCGGCCGACACGGCCCTGCCGTCCCCGCGCGACATCGCCCTGCCGGGCGAGGAATCCCCCCTCCCCCATTCCGACCACTATGAAATGATGCCCCGTTCCACCGTGCTGCTTCGGGCCGTGAAGGAATCGGCGTGACCGGGATTCGACTACCTTTTCCCCTACGCACCGGAGCCTCCCGCCCGTGAAAATCGTCATCGCCGGAGCCGGCGAAATCGGAACCTATCTGGCCCGTATCCTGGCGCAGGAGCGTCACGACGTCGTCCTGATCGACGCGAATCCCGAAAGCCTGCGCCGCGCCTCCGAGGTTCTCGACGTCCTGACGCTCGAGGGCAACGCCTGCCATGTGGACCTGCTGCGGCAGGCCGGGGCGCAGGACGCCGACATCCTGATCGCGGTCACCTCGTCCCAGGAGACGAACTTCACCGCCTGCATGCTCGCCTCGCGGCTGGGCGCTCGCAAGAAGATCATGCGCGTGCGCGATCCCGGGTTCCTGCCCGCCAAGGGCGAGGCCAGCGCCTCCGACCTCGGCATCGACCTCGTCATCTATCCCGAGGGCATCGCGGCGATGGAGATCGTGCGGCTCATCCGCCGCGCCGCGGCCACGGAAGTGCTCGACCTCGTCGACGGACGCATGCAGCTGCTCGGCCTCAAGATCGATCCCGGCAGCCCGCTCATCGGCAAGAAGCTCGAGGACATCCCCCAGCCCGCGGAGGGGCTTTCCTACCGGGTGGTGTGCATCCTGCGCGGCGTCTCGACCTTGATCCCGCGCCACGACAGCGTCATCCTCAAGGGCGACCAGATCTTCGCGATCTCGCACACCCGCGCCGTGCCCCGCATGCTGGAGGTCAGCGGCAAGAGCGCCGCCAACCTCTCGAACATGATGATCCTGGGAGGCGGCGAGATCGGCCAGTGGGTGGCGCGCGAGCTCGAGAGCGAGGTGCGCATCAAGCTTCTCGAGTCGAACCTGGAGCGCTCGCAAAAGCTGGCCGGCACCTTGCGCCGCACCTTGGTGCTGCACGACGAGGGCAAGGACCTCGACCTGCTCGTGAGCGAGGGCATCACGCGCATGGACGCCTACGTGGCCGTCTCCCCCGACGAGGAAGGCAACATCATCTCGTGCCTGATGGCCAAGCACCTCGGGGTGAAGAAAACCGTCTCGCTGGTGGAGAAGGTGGACTACATCCCTTTCTCCAACGCCATCGGCGTCGATGCCCTCATCAACAAGAAGCTGTCGGCCGCCAACGCCATCCTCAAGTTCGTCCGCAAGGGCGAGGTGGTGACCGCGGCGACGCTGCACGGCGTGGGCGCGGAGATCATCGAGCTCGTCGCGCAACCCGGGTCCCGCGTCACCGCGAAGCCGGTCGGCGAGCTGGGCTTCCCCGACGGCGCGCGCATCGGCTGCATCGTGCACGGCGAGGACGTGTTCATCCCCGTGCGCACGAGCCGCGTGCAGCCGCACGACCGCGTCGTGGTGTTCACCTTGCCCAAGGCCATCCACGACGTGGAGCGGCTTTTCCGCTGAGGCCTTCCCCGCCGTGAACTTCCGCGCCGTCCTCGCCATCCTGGGCTTCCTCCTGCTGCTGGTGGGGATGGCCATGCTGCCGGCCCTCGGCCTCGCCCTGTTCGACGGAACCGCCGACTCCAAGGCCCTGGCCCTCTCCGCGCTCGCGACCTGGGGCTGCGGCGCGGCCTTGTGGCTCGCCTTCAAGGGCCGGCGACACGCGCTCGCCAAGCGCGAAGGATTCCTGATCGCCGCCAGCGGCTGGGCCGTGGCCTCGCTGTTCGGCTGCCTGCCCTACCTGTTCTCGGGATACATACCCTCCTTCTCCGCCGCCTATTTCGAGACCATGTCGGGATTCACCACCACGGGGTCCAGCGTCCTTTCCGACATCGAGGCGTTGCCGCGCGGCTTGCTGCTCTGGCGCGCCACCACCCAGTGGGTGGGGGGCATGGGCATCCTGCTGCTTTCAATCGCGATCCTTCCCCTGCTGGGCGTGGGAGGAATGCAGCTTTTCAACGCCGAGATGTCCCATGTCACCGTGGAGAAGCTCACGCCCCGCATCAGCCAGACGGCGCGCCTCCTGTGGGGCTTCTACCTCGGGCTCACGGTGCTCGCGGCGATCCTGCTGTATGGCGGAGGCCTTTCCGTCTTCGACTCGGTCACTCACGCCTTCGCCGCGCTCGCGACGGGAGGCTTCTCCACGCGCAACGCCAGCGTCGCGGCGTTCGACTCGGCCTTCGTGCAGTACGTGCTGGCGGCGTTCATGTTCATCTCGGGCGCGAGCTACGTCCTCCACCTGCGGGCGCTGCGCGGGGGGAGGCTCTCGGATTATTCCCGCGACAACGAGTTCTCCTATTACGCGATCGCCATCGCGGTCGCGACCCTCGTGGTGTTCCTCGGGATCCCCTCGGCGGTGCACCCGGGCTTGGAGGAGCGCTTTCGCGCGGCGCTGTTCCAGGTGGTTTCCATCGTCTCGAGCACCGGCTTCGTCTCGAGCGACTACGGCCTTTGGGCGCCGGCCGTCCAGCTCGTGCTGCTGTTCCTGATGGTGCACGCGGGGTGCGCGGGCTCGACCTCGGGCGGCATGAAGATCATGCGGTGGGTCTTGCTGCTGAAGGGGCTCAAGATCGAGATCCGCAAGCTTCTGCACCCCCGCGCGGTCTTCGTGGCGCGCTACAACGGCCGCCCCGTGGCGCCCGACATCATGAGCGCGGCGCAGGCCTTCCTGATCGCCTATGCGGCCTTGGCCGCGCTGTGCACCGTCCTGTTGGCCGCCCTCGGCCTCGACTTCGCCTCGGCCTTCAGCGCCGTCATCTCATGCCTCAGCAACATCGGTCCGGGCCTCGGCTCCGTGGGAGCGGTCGAGAACTTCGGCCACGTCCATGCCGCGGGCAAGTGGATCCTGTCGCTGTGCATGCTGCTGGGCCGCCTCGAGCTGTTCACGGTGCTCGTGCTGTTCACGCCGTCGGTGTGGAAGAAGTGAAGACAGCACAATAATACAGCAGCACAACAGCACAGCAATAGAACACACCCGCCGAAGCTACGCCTCTATTGCAGCTTTATTGTTGTGCTGCTGTATTGTTGTGCTGTTCTATTTCTCGTGCTTCGCCGCGATCGTCCTGGGCGGCAGACATTGCGAGTCGTTGCAGGCCTGGTAGCGCACGTTCACCGTGGCCGCCTCCAGCGCCTTCGCCGCGCCCGCCCCCGAAGCCCTGAACCGCACCGGCATCCGCACGTCGAGCGTGTCCTCGAACAGCGCCACCTCCCCGCCCAACGCGGCGAGTTCCTTCATGCGCGGCCTGGGAAAAACGGGCTTGCCGAATTCGAGCCCCTTGCCGGAGGCCTTGACCTCGGTGGGAATCAGGAACTCGTCGAGCGGCGCGTTCGACTGGATGTGCCAACCTTCGGGAATGATCACCCGCACCCGCACCGTGGCCGAGTCGCCCCGAGGAGCCGCTTGGGAGAGCGTTTCGAGCTTGAACGTGGCGAGGGGAACCGGAAACGCGGCGGGCGACGCATGGCTGGAACCCGCGGCGGAAGCCACGAGAACGGCGACCAGCGCGGCGAAGGGAGCTCGAAGCATGGGCAGGAAGATACATGGTTCGGAAGGAACCGGGGAGCCCGATCCATCCGGCGCGTTTCCGCTCCACGCCTCCGCCTTCAAGCCACCGGGCGCAGGGTCGCCCGCGTAGCTCCCCGCCGGCGAAGGCGCGCCCGCGCAGAAGCCCCCCTGCCCTTCCGTGTTTTGTCGTTTTCCCGAACCCGGCCCCCCGACCTGCGCCGAAGGCATGAGGCCGCTTGTCGGCCGAATCACCTACTTTTCCGGCCATGTCGAAACTCATGCGCTCCGTCTCGGGGATCCGCGGCATCGTCGGCCCCGATTTCAATCCCGTCGTCATCGCGAAATACGTGAACGCCTTCGTGCGCCTGCTGGGCGCGAAAAAGGTCGTGGTGGGGCGCGACACCCGGCCCACCGGGGCCATGGTGGAAGGGGCCGTGCTCTCGGCCCTGCAGGCGTCCGGCGCCGACGCGATTTGCGTCGGAATCGCGACGACCCCAACGGTCGAGATGGAAGTGATCCGGCAAAAGGCCGACGCCGGGATCATCGTGACCGCCTCGCACAACCCGCTGGAGTGGAACGCGCTCAAGTTCCTCGACCGCGACGGCGTGTTCCTCGACGAAGCCGCCGTGCAAAAACTGTTCGCGATGGTGGATGGGGACGCCTTCGAATGGAAGGATCACTCGGGGGTCGGGGAAGTCGTCCGCAAGGACCGGGCCGAGGACTACGCGAAGGGCGCGGACAACGCGCACATCGAGGCGATCCTCGCGTTGCCCTGCGTCGATGCCGACGCGATCCGCGCGAAGGCCTTCAAGGTTGCCTACGACGGCGTGAACGGCGCGGGCAGCCTCGTCATCCCCGAGCTTTTGCGCCGCCTCGGCTGCGAGGTCCACGCCATCCACGTGAAGCCCGACGGGATTTTCCCGCGCGGCGCGGAGCCCACTCCCGAGAACCTCGCCGACCTCGGCCGCGCCGTGCGCGAGCACGGTTGCGCCGCGGGCTTCGCCACCGATCCCGACGCCGACCGCTGCGCGCTGGTGGACGAGCGCGGCGAGCCCTTGGGCGAGGAGTACACCCTCGCCTTGGCGGTCGGCTTGATCCTGCGGCGCAAGAGCGGGCCCGTTACCGTGAACCTGTCCACGAGCCGCATGAGCGCCGACATCGCGGCGCGCCACGGCGCGCCCTTCGCCCGCGCCAAGGTGGGCGAAGTGAACGTGACGGTGGAAATGCGCAAGAACGGCAGCGTGATCGGGGGCGAGGGCAACGGGGGAGTGATCCTTCCCGACCTGCATTACGGTCGCGACGGGGTGCTGGCGGTCGCCCTTATCCTGCAAGCCATGGCGGAACGGAACCTTCCGCTGTCGGCGCTGGCCGCGGAAATCCCTTCCTACCACATCGACAAGCGAAAGTTCGCGCTGGGCGCCCCCCTCGCCGAGGTATACACGAAGCTGGAGAAGGCCTTCGCGGGGGCGCAAATCGACCGCCGCGACGGGCTTTGGTTCGGCTGGGAAGCCGCGAAAAGCTGGGTGCACGTGCGGCCCTCCAACACCGAGCCGGTGGTGCGGGCCATCGCCGAGGCGCCCACCGCGGCCGAGGCCTCGCGGCTTTGCGACGCCGTGGCGGCGTTGCTCTAGGGCCTTCCCCGGCGATCCCGCGTCCGGAGACGGGCGGTTTTTGCGCGGTCGGCGGGGGTGTTTTCCGGCTTCGCCTCACCCGATTTCTTAACTTGGAACCACACATCCTCCGGGGGCGCATCGCATGTGCGGCATCGTGGCTTATACCGGCAACCGTCCGGCGATCAACATCCTCATCGAGGGCCTGCGCAAGCTCGAGTACCGCGGCTATGACAGCGCGGGCGTCTGCCTGCAAAACGGAAAGCTGGAGGTCGTGCGCGCCAAGGGCCGCCTCTCCGAGCTGGAGGCCGCGCTGCAAGAGCATCCCAAGGCGGGAACGGCCGGCATCGCGCATACGCGCTGGGCGACCCACGGCGCTCCCTCCGTCTCCAACGCGCACCCCCATGTCAGCAACGACGGCGAGTTCGCCGTCGTCCACAACGGCATCATCGAAAACTACGCCCTCATCAAGGAGGGACTCGAGAAGGAAGGCGTGACCTTTCGATCGGAGACGGACACCGAGGTGATCGCCCACCTGGTCGCGAAGATGCACAAAGGCAACCTTTTCCAGGCGGTGGCCGACGCGGTCGCGCACCTGGAGGGCGCCTTCGGCATCGTGGTGATGTCGTCGCGCGAACCGGGGGTGCTGGTCGGCGCCCGGCGCGGAAGCCCGCTGGTCCTCGGCGTCGGCGTCGACGAATGCATCCTTGCTTCCGACGCCTCCGCGATCGTGGAGCACACGCAGAAGGTCGTCTACCTCGACGAGAACGACATGGTGGAGGTGCGCGGCGGCGCATACCGCATCATCAACCAGGCCCAGGCCGAGGTTCGTCGCGAGATCCAGAACATCGAGTTCAGCGCCGACCAGGTGGCGAAAGGCAACTTCGAGCATTTCATGCTCAAGGAGATCTTCGAGCAGCCCGAGGCCGTGATCAATTCCCTTCGCGGCCGCCTCCTGTTCGATTCGGGCATCGCGAAGCTCCAGGGCCTCAACCTCGTGCAGGAGGAACTGCGCGACATCCGGCGCATCGTGATCATCGCCTGCGGAACCTCCTTCTACGCGGGCAAGGTGGGCGAATACCTGCTCGAGGAGATGGCCGGCATCCCGGTCGAGGTCGAGTACGCTTCCGAGTTCCGCTACCGGAACCCCATCCTCGAGGAGGGCACGATCGTCTTCGCGGTCTCGCAATCGGGCGAGACCGCGGACACCCTGGCGGCGCTGCGAGAGGCCAAGCGCAAGGGCGCGACGGTGCTCGGGATCTGCAACGCGGTGGGCAGCTCCATCGCCCGCGAGACCGACGGCGGTGTTTACCTGCACGCCGGCCCCGAGATCGGCGTGGCCTCCACGAAGGCCTTCACTTGCCAGGTGACCGTGCTCACCTTGATCGCCCTGCTGCTCGGCCGCATGCGCAACATGAGCGCCGACGAGGGCCTGGGCATCTGCAAGGCCCTGCAGGCGATCCCGGAGCAGATCCGCGAAATCCTGGCGCAAAACGATGCGATCCGCGCCATCGCCCAGGAGTACGTCGACCACCGCAACTTCCTCTACCTTGGCCGCGGCTTCAATTATCCCGTCGCCCTCGAGGGCGCGCTCAAGCTCAAGGAAATCTCCTACGTGCACGCCGAAGGCTATCCCGCGGCCGAGATGAAGCATGGACCCATCGCCCTCATCGACGCCGACATGCCCACGGTCGTGGTCTGCCCCACGGACGCCTTGTTCGACAAGGTGATCTCGAACATGCAGGAGGTGAAGGCCCGGGGCGGGCGCATCCTCGCCGTCACCGACTCGGCGAACGGAAAGCTCGAGGGCATCGCCGACCATGTCATCCGGGTGCCCAAGACCTTGCCCGTCCTCACCCCGCTCCTGCACGTCGTTCCCCTTCAGCTCCTGGCCTACCATATCGCCGTGCTGCGCGGCTGCGACGTGGACATGCCGAGAAATTTGGCGAAGAGCGTGACGGTCGAGTGAAATATGAAATCGGAAACCAGAAATAGGAAAGGAACACAACGACCTTTCCCCAATTCGGCTTATCGGAAGGTTCGCCTTGCCGTTCCGTTTTCCTTTCATATTTCTGGTTTCCGATTTCCGATTTTCCACCCATGACCCAGCTCCAGCAAGTCCTCGACCTCGGATACGAGGTGAAGCTCCCGGTGTTCGAGGGGCCCCTTGACCTGTTGCTCTACCTCGTCGAGAAGAACGAGCTCGATCCCAAGGACATCCAGATCGCCGCGATCACCGACCAGTATCTCGAGCACCTCAAGGCGCTGGAGAAAACCGACCTTGGCGAGGCGGGAGAGTTCCTCGTGATGGCCTCGCGGCTCATGCGCCTCAAGGCGCGCGAGCTCTTGCCCGCGGAGGAGAAGGACCCGCTGGAGGAAATGGAGTACCTGCTCGACCGGCAGGCCCTGATCGCTCAGATGCTGGAGTATCGCAAGTTCAAGGAAGCCGCGCGCGCGTTGCGCGACGGCGAGAACCGGAACTTCGGCGCGCTGCCGCGCGGGCGGTCCGAGCGCCCCCCGGCCTCGGCGGCGGTGGACTCTCCCCCCGCGCCGGGAGCGCCGGCGCCCGCGCCCGAGCCGGGGGAGGACGAAGCCGAGGCGGGCGTGTACGAGCTGCTGGCGGCCTTCCGCTCCGTGATGGCGCAGCGCCCCCGCATCCCCGTGCACGAGGTGGAGATCGACGAGGTGACCATCGAGGATCGCATGCAGCACGTGGAGGCCGAACTGGTCGCCGCGGGCCGCATCCTCTTCGAGGACCTGTTCGGGAACGACCCGCGCCGCATGGCCAAGGTGGTGACCTTCATGGCCCTGCTGGAACTCTGCAAGCTCGACCGGGTGATGATCCGGCAGAACCGGCAATTCGGAACGATCTGGGTTTACCGGAAGGATCCCGCCGAGGCGCTCGCCGCCGACCCGGAGCGCGCGCAGGAACTGGCCGTCCCCGAGCCCGAGGTCGCCGACACCCCGCCCGAGGGGGTGCTGCCCGGCCTTGTGGAATGGGTGCAGGATCAGATTCGCCAGCGAAAGGCGCGCACGGCGCTCGACCAGATCCTCGCCGACCTGGAGCGCGAACTGCGCGAGGAGGGCGGCCCGGCCCCGGATGCTTCCGCGCTGGAGTCGCTCGCGCAGGCGAGCGCGGAGCCCGGTCCCCGCGAGGACGAGGCCGGAGCCGCAACGGCGGAAGATCCGGAATCCGAACCGGCCTGACGTCCCGGCCTTGCGGGTGATTTCCTAACTTCCCGCCCGTCGACCACGACAGCCCGACCGGGGACGCAACCACCCCGAAGAACACCCCAAAAACCGCCGGGAAAAGCCTTTCGCGTGAACGAAGAAATTTCCAACGCACCGGAAACCGCCGAGGAGGAAGTCCAGGGCGTTCCGGAGTGGACCCCACCCCCCGACAAGCTGCTGTTGTCGCTGCTGTTCGCCTCGAACGAGTACCTCGACGGCCGGGCGCTGCGCGAGATCATGGGGGCGGAATGGGATTTGACGAAGCTTCGGCGGTTGGTGCGAGACCTGAACACGAGCTTTGAAGGGTCGGAAATGCCCTTCGAAATCGTCGAGACCGACGGCACGTTCCGGTTGCGGACACGGCCGCAATACTACCCGTGGACCCGCAAGCTGTTCAAGGACGGCGCCCCGCGGCGCCTTTCGCAGGCGGCCCTGGAGACCCTCGCCATCGTGGCCTACAAGCAGCCCGTCACCAAGGCGGAGATCGAGTCGATCCGCGGCGTGAACGTGGACGGCAGCATGAAGACCTTGCTCGACCGCCGGCTCATCGACATCGGCCGCCGCTCCGACGCGCTGGGCCAGGCGTTCACCTACCACACCACGCGCGACTTCCTGCGCTACTTCGGGATCAACCGCGTGCCCGACGATCTGCCGCGCCTCTCGGAGTTCGAGGGAATCCTGAACGCACAATCGTTGATTCCGCAAATGGGTCCCGGCGGCGAGGCGTTGGCCGCCGAGGTCGGAGAACCCGATCCCGAGCAGATGTCGCTGGGGATGGGGGGTGGTGAGTCGGGGGTCGGGAGTCGGGGGTCGGGAGAGGGCGACGAAGGCGAGTCGGGCAGCGAGGCTCGAGGCTCGCGCGGAGACGAAGCAAACAAGTCGGAAGACAAAAACGAAAATCGCGAGTAACGTGACCACGCGCAGGAACGCGTTGCTCCCGCCTCCCTACCCCCGACCCCCGACATCTTCTCTCTCTCCCCCCTCGTCCCTCCACTCCTTGAGCGGCTTCCCATCCCTTCGCCGGATCAGGGTTTCAGCCGAGGCCAAGGCCTCGGCGTAGTCGGGATTCCCGGGATCGAGCTTGAGGAGGCGCTCCTGCAGGATGGCCTTGGCGCTCTCCGGCTTGTCGAGCGCGTCCATGAGGATGGTCGCGGTCTCCCACAGCGCCGCCTGGTAATCGGGATCGAGGTCGAGGGCGCGCTCGAAGCGCAGGAGCGCCTGTTCCCATTCCTCCTGCAGGCTCAGGGCCTTTCCCCACCAGTAATAGCGCTGCGCATCCGTGTCGCCGCCGTTCATGGCGCCCTTGAGGGCGGCGATGAAGGCGTCGAGCATGGCATCGGCCTCGCCTTGGCGATCGTCGGCGATCAGGTCGATGGCGCCGGAGAGGATTCGTTCGGGATCGGGAAGCGACGTCATGGGACAAAAGTAGGAATCCGCCCGAAAATGCCCGGAACGGATCGTCTATCCCGCCTCGAGCCGCCGTGTTTCACCGCAACGTTTGAAGCCGCCCGCGACCGCCACCGTCAACAGGCCTTGTACATTGCCCCAACCCGCTCCGGGCCCTGGAGGAACCATGAAAAACTTGTATCTGTCGGCGTTGGCGTTCTCGTTGTTCACTGCGACCATGGGAGCCGCGGAGCCGGGAAGATTCGGTGTCGGAATGGAAGGGACTCCGAACGGGGCAAGCCCCTCCTTGCGCGTCAACCTGAACGAGGCGGCAGCGCTCAACCTCAACGCTCCCGGCCTCGATTTCTCGAAGAACGCCTCCGCCACGCAGCGAAGCTTCCGCGCAAGCGCCGCCGTGCTTCCCCTGCGCCGTTCGGCCGGAGCCGTGAAACACGGACCCCGGATCGGATTCAGCGGCGCCATCAGCCACTACGATCCGGACGGCGGCTCCTCCGAAACGGACTGGAACCTGGGGCTGAACGCGGGCTGGGACCTGGAATATTTTGGCGGGATGATTCCCGGCCTGAGCGTGGGAGGCAACGTCGCCGTGGGATATTCCTACCACTGGTACGATGCTCCCTTCGGCCCGGGTTCCAGCTACCACGGCATCGCGACGCTCGGAAACAACCTGAACCTGCGCTACTACTTCTGACCGCTATTCCTTGATCGTGAACGCCTTCCCCTTCTCTCCCGTGAAAAAGGCGACCAGCTTCACGGGGTCCTTCCCGAGGTTGCGGCCGTTGTGCGCCTCGTCCACGACCTCGGCGAAGGCGCGGCCCGGGCCCAGGACGAAGGTCTTGCCCGATGCCGTTTCCAGGGTCAACTCGCCGGAGAGGATGTAGCCATAGCCCGGAACCGGATGCCGGTGCCAGCCGGTCTCCGCCCCAGGTGGAATCGTCACTTCGATGGCGGTGACTTCGGGGTTTTCGATGTCGGGATAGCGGATGGACGCCCCGATCGAGGTCGTATCGGTCTTCAGCAGAACCCGGACCGCGATGTTGCCCGTGTAGCCGTCGGCGAAGGCGATGACGGGAAGCGCCAGCAGTCCCCACAAGCGGGACGGGAATCGGAATTTCATCGGGACCTCATCCGTTCGGGTTCGGGTTCGGGTTCGGGTTCGGGGTAGTCCGCCATTCGTCACGGGCTCGGGCAATGGCATTTAGAGCCGCCGTTCAGGTCGTGAACTTAAGCCCCGCGACGCCCGCCAGCAAGAGGCCGATGAAGAGCCACTGAAGCCCGCTCAGCGGCTCCCGAAGCAGGAAGGCGCTCACCAGCGCCGTTCCCAGCACGCCGATTCCCATCCACACCGCATAGGCCACCGCGATGGGAAGGGTTCGTTGGGCAAGCGCGAGAAAGTAAAGGCTCGCCACGATCGCGACACCCACGAAAACGGAAGGCACAAGGCGCGAGAAGCCGTGAGTGGAACGAAGGCCCACGGCCCAGAACACCTCGAGAAGACCCGCGAGGAGAAGGAAGAGCCAAGAGAGGGACATGAGACGAAGGTAGCTAACGGCTTACAGCGGACAGCTCATGGCTGGAAAACAAGAAGCCGTGGGTTTTGCGCCGTCCGCTGTCAGCTCTCCGCCCAATCCCCCCGGAACACCTCCACGGCGTTTCCGGTCATCAGGACGGAGCCCGTCCCGTCGTACTCGAGCAGCAAATCGCCGCCCGTGAGGTGAATCGTGAGGCGCTCGCCGGTGATGCCCAGCTCGCGGCCCACCACGGCGACGGCCGAAGCGCCGGTGCCGCAGGCCCAGGTCTCGCCCGATCCGCGCTCCCAGGTGCGCTGGATCGCCTCCTCCTTCGAGATGACCTGGACGAACTCGACGTTGACCCGCCGGGGGAACCATGGGTGATTCTCGATAAGCGGGCCGATCTCCGTCACGGGAAAGTTCTTCACGTCGTCCACGTAGATGACGCAGTGCGGATTCCCCATCGACACCGACGAAAACTCCAGCTTGCGACCGGCGACCTCGATCATCCTGCGAAAAACCCCGGGCTCGTCGAAGGTCGTGGGAATCTTCAACCCCTCGAAGATCGGCGCGCCCATGTCGATGCGCACCGAGGTCGCGTTGCCGGCGGCGTCGCGGGAGCAGATGCGCGCGATCCTTTCGCCGGCCCCGGTCATGAGGCGCAGTTCGTCCTTGCCGCGGGCGTAGGTGTCGTGCACGTACTTCGCAACGCACCGGATGCCGTTCCCGCACATCTCGGAGCTCGAGCCGTCGGCGTTGTACATGTCCATCTCGCCGTCATAACCCTCCATGGCGAGGGAGGGGGGCTTGATCAGGATGAGGCCGTCCCCTCCCACGCCGAAATGCCGGTGCGAGACCTTGCGCGCCAGTTCCGGGGGGTTTTCGACCTTCTCGCGGAACGCGTCCACGTACACGTAGTCGTTGCCCGTGCCGTGCATCTTGATGAAGTGCATGGGGGAAAG
>CBFGVC010000009.1:0-25530 GCA_965652255.1 uncultured Fibrobacteria bacterium
AACATCTCCCTCGCGTGCCTGAGCGCGGTCTCGGACTCTCCGCCCATCATCCGCGCCAGCTCGGCCGCGCGCTCCTTCTCGCCGAGCGGAACGACTCCGGTCACCGTGCGGCCGCCCTCGAGCCTTTTCTCCACCTTGTGCTGCCACGAGGCGCGAGCCGCCACCTGGTGGAGGTGGGTGATGACAAGGAGCTGATGGTGCGCGGCCAGCTCCGCCAGGGCCTCGCCCACGCGCAGCGCCGTCTGCCCCCCGATCCCGGTGTCGAGCTCGTCGAATACGAGCAGGGGACGCGGGTCGCTGTGCGCCAGCGCGCCCTTCACCGCCAGCATCACGCGGGAGATCTCTCCTCCCGAGGCGGAGAGGCGCAAGGCCCGGGCCGGCTCGCCGGGATTGGCGGCAAGGAAGAACTCGATCCGGTCAATGCCGGTCGAAGCCGGCTCGGGCAGGGCCTCGATGCGCGTCTCGAACCGGCTGCCTTCCATGCCCAGGCGCGAAAGCCGCGCGTTGACCTCGGCATCGAACTTCACCGCGGCGGCCTTGCGCTTCTTCGACAGCGCGGCCGCGCGCTTTTCCGCCTCGCCTCTGGCCGCGTCCCGGGCCGCGGCCAGCCCCTCGGTCTCGATGCCCGCGTTTTCGATCCGCGCGATCTCGCCGCGACGGCGGTCGCGCAGGGCGATGAGGCCGGCCATGTCGGCCTTGTATTTCGACTTGAGCCTTTGGAACAAGGCCAGCCTCGCGTTGAGCGCGTCGAGCCTCTCCGGGTCGGCCTCGGCCGGCACGTCGAGCGCGCGCAAGGCATCGCGCACCTCGCCGAGCAATTCGCGCGCGGCGTCGAGCTTCTCCTCGTGGGAGGCGACCGCCTCGGGGCCCAAATGCCTGCCCAGCGACTGGATTTCCTTCTGGAGTTTTCCGAGCGCATTGAAGACGCCGGAGGAACCCTCCAGCGCATCGAGACCGGAGTCCCGCCCCCCCGCGACCTTCTCGAAAGCCGAAAGCATCTTGAGGTCGGATTCGATCTTCTCCTCTTCCCCGTCGCGCAGCGCCGCCTTGTCGAGTTCCTTGAACTGGAACTGCAGGAACTCGATCTGCTCGCGCAGGCGCGCGGACTCCTCGGTGACCTTCTGCAGCGATTGTTCCGCGTCGCGAAAGGCGCGCCATGCACGCGCGTACCCGCCCGCCTCGGCCGCGAGGCCCGCATGCCCGTCAAGGTATGCGCCATGCGTGCCCGCATCGAGCAAGCCTTGCTGCTCGTGCTGGCCGTGCAGGTCCACGAGATGGCGGCCGATGGCCTCGAGGTCGGCGAGCGGAACGAGGATGCCGTTGACGCGGGCGCGGCTCTTGCCGGCCGCCGTCACTTCGCGCTCCAGGATCAGTTCGTCGTCGACATCGATCTCACGCTCGCGCAGGAGCGCGCGCAATTCCGGGGATGGCGGCAGGTCGAACGTCGCCTCGACGCGCAGCTTCTCCTCGCCCTGGCGGATCAGCTCGCTCTTGGCCTTGGCGCCCAGCACGAGCTTGAGCGCATTGAGGAGGATGGACTTTCCCGCGCCGGTTTCGCCCGTGAGGGCGGTGAACCCCGGCTTGAACTCAAGTTCGGCCTCGGGCAGGATGGCGAGGTTGCGGATGCGGAGGGTATGCAGCACGCCCCAATGAATAACAATTATGGCACGAATGTGCAGTATTTAAACGGACTTTTTACCCTGAAACGGCCATCCTGCCCGGGCACCGAGCTATCTCCGGGACTGACAACAGCTTAAGGCGAAAGATCGAGGGACGATGCTGGCGGGAGACCGGAATCCTGGGCCTCGACCCGTTCCCGCTTTCCCTTTCTGGGTCCTCTTCCCTATCGCGTCGTCCCCGACCTCGGATCCCGGTCCCCCGTCCACCCGAGCTTGCCGCGCAACGACTCGAAGTAGGAGCTGCGCTTCGGCCGGATGATATGGAGGCGCTGGGGATGCTTGCGCACGCGGACCACGTCGCCCGCGCGCAACTCGCCGCGCGCGCGGCCGTCCACGAACAGGTTCAAGGGAGCCGCCGCCGCGTTGCGCACCTCGATTTCCATCGAGTCGGGGAGAACGAGCGGGCGGACGGAAAGAGAGGCCGGGTTCATCGGCGTGAGCAAGAGGGAGTTGGCGGATGGATGCACGATGGGTCCGCCCGCCGAGAGCGAGTAGGCCGTCGAACCCGTGGGCGTCGAGACGAGCAGGCCGTCCACCCGGTACCCGGTGAGGAACTGGCCGCCCGCGCGCACCTCGAGCTCGGCCATCTGCCCGCCCATGATGCCCGCGAACGCGGCCTCGTTGAGGGCCACGTCGCGCAGCAGCGCCTTGCCGCCGCGCGCGTGCTCCACCTCGAGCACCATGCGGTGCCGCAGCGAGTAATCGCGGCGCAACAGCTCGCCCAGGATCATCGCGAGATTCCCGAGCGAGGCGTCGGCAAGGAAGCCCGTGCGGCCGAGATTGACGCCGAGCACGGGGATGCCCCTCGTATGCGCCAGCCGCGCCGCGGTCAGGAAGGTGCCGTCGCCGCCCAGCGAAAGCAGCGCGTCGGAGTTCGCGGCCAGAAAGGAATCGGACTTGGCGCTCAAGCCCTTGCCCGCGTGCGGCTTGAGGTAGCCGTTGAGGAACACGCGCACCCCGGGGTGAGCCTTGGCGAACTCGCGCACGATGGCCACGGCCTGCCCGGCATCGCCCTTGATGGCGAGCACCCCCAACGTGCGGATGTCGTTCTCGGGCGGGCTGACGAAGGAGTCGCCGTCCGGCGCGCGCGCCGGTTTCCGTCCGGGGGATTTCTTCATGGGGCGTTCTCCGTCGTCGCGGCTCCGCCGAGGGATTCGATGCGGGCCAGGAGTCCCGGGTGGCGCGCTTCCAGCGCTTCGGCGCCGGAAAGCGTCGAGGCGCCGTGCGACTTGAGGGCGAGCACGGCGAAGGCGGCCGCGAGGCCGGGATGGCCGAGCGCGTCCCAGGCGGCGCCGTCGCTCTCGGCGCGGCCGCGCACCACGATGCCGTCCTCGATCTCCCCCGCCTCCACTCCCGTCCGCTTGAGCGCGGCCACGCATTCCTTGAGGCGATCCTCCGGGCCGGACCGGAGCCAGGCGATGTCGCGGAAGATGCTTTCGCCCTCGGCGCAGGCCGCCGCGACCAGGAGCAGGAAGGCCTCGTCGCGCAGGTCGGCGAGCGTCTCGCCGTCGAAGCGCTTGGCGAAGATCTCGCTGTGGCGGACGCGCAGGTTTCCTTGCGGCTCGCCCGCGCCATGGCGGGGCTCGCGCCGCTGGGTCACCTCGATGTCGGCCCCCATGCGCCGCAGCGCGGCGATGGCGGCCGAGCGTCCGGTGTTGAGCAGCACGCCCTCGAGCGTCACGTCGGAGCCGCGCACGAGCGTGGCCGCGAGCGCGGCCACCGAGGCCGCGGAAACGTCGCCCGCGAGCGCGAGCGAGACGGGCGACGCGGCGCCCGGCCTCGCGCCGGAGGGAAGCTTGATGCGGGTGACGGGAATCTCCTTGCCCGCGGCGCGGAGCTGGCGGGCCATGCGCCGCGTCAGCTCGTCGGCTTCCTTGTCGTCGTCGCGCTCCACCTTGAGGCCGACGCCGAAGTGGACGAGCAGGTTCTCGAGCAGGTCGGAGCCTTGGCGACGCAGGTGCAGCTCCAGCGCCTCGCCCGCGGCGAGGTGATGGAAGAGCAGCGCGACCTTCGCCTGTCCGTCGTCCCACTTCCTTTCGAAAGGTTTGACGAGCGTCTTCGCCTTGGGATTCATCTCCCCGACTCGGACGTCATCCTCATCGAGGCCTTCGGGCTGCGGCCAGAGCGCCTTGAGAAGGACGATCGCGTCTCCGGGAACGAGCGAAGGATCGAGCCGCAAGGTCGCGCCCAGGTTCTTCCCCGAACAAAGCCCCGCGAGAACCAAGGCCGCCAGTTCATGCTTCGCTTCGAGCGGGGCGTCGGGGGCCCGCAACGCCCCCCCCCAAACCCGGGTTTCGCCTTCTTCGCCGGATTCGAAACGGACGCCCAAGGATTCCAGCGCGGCGCGGTACCTGGAGAACCAGGGAGCCTCGGGAAGATTCACGATACGAACCGGCTCCTCGCAAAGCGCGGCGATTCCGCATGCCAGCATGGCCTGATGCGCGTCGCCCGGGAACGAGAGGCTTCCCCGCAACTTCTTCGCGCGATGGATTTCAATCGTGCCTTCGGGCGCCACGACCACCTCGGCGACGGATGTCGAATCGCTTCCGGGCTCCATGTTCTCGTCCGTGCTCATGCCGCCCGGGCTTCCCCGGCAATCAAGCCGACATCGTCCCTGCGTTCATTTCTCATTTCGCATTTCTCATTTCGCATTTACCGCAGCCTCGCCTTGAGTCCCGATGCCGCCAGCAATCCCAGGGCCTTGTCGGCCTCCTCCGGCTTCCGGAATCCCATCATCAAGACCCCTTCCTCGCCTTCCCGCACCTTGAGGATCTCGAGATCGAGCACGTTCACGCCGGCTTTCGACAGCGGCTCGAGCGCGCGCAGCAAGGCACCGGGGCGATCCTCGATGTCGACGAGGATCTCGGTGACGGGCGAGGAGAAACCCTTGCGCGGCGCGCTCCAGCGGGCGCGCAGGGCGTTGCCTTCCTCGAAGAAGCGCCTGCCGCCGTCCTCGAGGAGGTCTTCCTCGAGGATCTCCAGCTCGCGGCGAAAAGCCGCCAGCAACAATTCGAGATTCCTGCGGTTGGTGCGAAGGATGGGCTCCCAAACGGCATGGCTGGAAGCCGCGAGGCGGGTCATGTCTCGGAAGCCGGGCCCGGCCACCTGCAGCGCTTCGTCGGCGTCGTCGCGCGCGACCACGGTCGCGGCGAGCGCGGTGGCCAGAAGCTGCGGCAGGTGCGACACCTGGGCGACGAGCGCGTCGTGGCGGTCGGGCGCGAGTTTCAAGACCCGGGCCCCGAGGTCTTCCGCAAAGGCCTCCAAGGTCTTGAGGGAATCCGGGGGCGTTGCCTTGTCGGGACAAAGGATCCACGCCGCGTTTTCGAAGAGATGCGCGTCGCGCGCGGCCAGGCCCGTTTTCTCCGATCCGGCCATGGGATGCGAGCCGATGAAAGTGCCCGGCCCACCCGCGGGAAAGGCCTTGCGCGCGGCCGCGCAGATCTCCGCCTTGGTGCTGCCGACGTCGGTGATCACCGCTCCGGGCTTCAGCTTGGGCGGGTTGCCTTCCCAAGCGGCGAGCAACTCGAGGATGCGCCCGATGGGCAGGCATAGCACGCCGATGTCGCAGCGCTCCAGCGCGCCGCGAATGTCGTCGTAGCCGACGCCCTCGTCGATCAGCCCGAGGGACAGCGCTTCCTTGAGCGTCTTCTGCGAGGAGACCCCGATGATTTTCAATTCCCCGTGGCGCTTGCGCGCGGCCTCGGCGAGCGAGGCGCCGAGTAGGCCGAGGCCGACGATGGCGAGGGTTTTCGGCGCGCCGCTTCCGCCGCTCCCGCCTCTCATGCCAGCCCGTCCTTGGGGTAGATGTCCTTCCGTTCTTCCTGCAAGCGCCGATGCTCTTCCATGATGCAGTTGAAGATGCGGTGCAACGCCTCGTCGGAAAGAGGGCCATCGTTGTGGGCCGAGACCTTGTCGAGCACGGCCCGCTCGCGCGCCGCGTCGAACACCGGCAGGCCGTTTCGCTGCTTGAACGCGGCGATTTGCTCGGCGCAGCGGGCGCGCTCGTTGAGCAGCTTGACGAGTTGCGCGTTCAGCGAATCGATGCGCCCGCGCCAGTCGTCGAGGCTTTCGGGATGGGGCACGTGCATCAGGCCGCCTTCTCCGCCAAGGCGGACTGCTTCGACGAGGTCGCGGATACGTCCTTCGCGGGGGCGATCAGCGTCTTCGCGAGGGTCTCCAGCCCGGCCTTCATCTCGGCCCACGGCTTGTTTTCCAGCGTGCGGCGCACCAGCGCGCTGCCGACGACGGCCCCGTCGCAGAGGCCGCACACGGCCCTCACCTGCTCCGGGGTCGAGATGCCGAAGCCCACGACGACAGGAATCCCCGCAGCCTTTTTGACCGCCGCGAGTTTCTCCTCGAAGCCCTCCTGGAACTTCGCCTGCTCTCCGGTGATACCGGTGCGCGAGATGTAGTAGAGGAATCCGCTGCCGACCTCGAGGATCTTTTTCAGGCGCTCGGCCGTGGTGGTCGGCGCGGCCAGGAAGATGAAGCGCAGGTCGAGCTCGCGGCATGCCGCGAGCATCTCGTCGGCTTCCTCGACGGGCATGTCGACGAGCAGGAATCCGTCGGCCCCGGCCTCCTTGGCGCGCTTGGCGAAGTCGCGCAACCCCAGGCGGAAGATCGGGTTCAGGTACGAGAACACGACGATAGGCAAATCGGGATTCTTCGCCCGGATATCGCGCACCATGCCGAGGTAGGCCTCGTCGGTGACGCCCAGCTCGAGCGCGCGCGTGGCCGCGGCCTGGTTGACCACGCCGTCGGCCATCGGGTCGGAGAACGGATAGCCGAGCTCGAGCACGTCGGCCCCGAGGTTCGCGAGCATTCCCGCCAGCTCGACGGTTTCCTTCGTCCCCGGCACGCCGGCGGCGATGTACGGGATGAAGGCCTTCTTGCCCTCGTCCTTCAGGCGCGAAAAGGCCGCATCGATGCGATTGGAAGTCTTGGCGGCGCTCATTGCGACCCCGCCGCGTCCATCACTGTCTGCATGTCCTTGTCGCCGCGGCCGGAGAGGTTCACGACCATGAGCGTTTCCTTCGGGAGCGTGGGCGCGAGCTTGAGGGCGTGCGCCACGGCATGCGAGCTCTCCAGCGCGGGGATGATGCCTTCGAGGCGGCAGAGCTTGTGGAAGGCGTCCAGCGCCTCGGCGTCGGTGGCGTGGGTGTACTCGACGCGGCCGGCGTCGCGGTAGAAGGCATGCTCGGGGCCGATGGAGGCGTAGTCGAGACCGGCCGAGACGCTGTGCGTCTCGGCGATCTGCCCTTGCGGCGTCTGCAGCACGTAGCTGCGCGCTCCCTGGAGCACGCCCAGCGCTCCGCCCTCGAACCTCGCGGCGTGGCGCCCCGAGGCGATGCCCTCTCCCCCGGCCTCCACGCCCACCATGCGGACGGAAGGCTTGTCGAGGAAGTGGTGGAACAGGCCGATGGCGTTGCTGCCGCCGCCCACGCAGGCCACCAGCACGTCGGGCAGGCGGCCCTCCTTCTCGCGCATTTGCGCTGCGGTCTCCACCCCGATGACCCGTTGGAAATCCCGGACGATCATGGGATAGGGATGCGGCCCCAATGCGGATCCGAACACGTAGTGGGTGTCGCCGATGCGCGTGACCCAGTCGCGGATCGCCTCGTTGATGGCGTCCTTGAGGGTGCGGCTGCCCGAATCGACGGGCACGACCTCGGCGCCCAGAAGGCGCATGCGGTACACGTTGGGGGCTTGGCGCTCCATGTCCACCCGGCCCATGTAGATGCTGCACTCCATGCCGAAGCGCGCGGCGGCGGTGGCCGTGGCCACGCCGTGCTGGCCGGCGCCGGTTTCGGCGATGATGCGTTTTTTGCCCATGCGGCGGGCGATGAGCACCTGGCCGATGGAGTTATTGATCTTGTGGGCGCCGGTGTGGTTCAAATCCTCGCGCTTGAGGTACACCTTGGCGCCCTTGCAGTGCTCCGTGAGCCGCTCGGCGAAGTACAGCGGCGAGGGGCGGCCAACGAAATCGCGGAGCAGCCCGTCGAGTTCGGCCTTGAAGGCCGCGTCGTCCTTGATTTTGGCGTAGAAGCCTTCCAGTTCCTCGAGCGCGGGCATGAGGACTTCGGGGGCGTATTTGCCGCCGTACGGGCCGAATCGGCCCCAGGCGTCGGGGAGGCTGGCGGGCGAAATCATCGTCCGGCCAAAGGTAGTTTCAGGGGGCGATTCGGGGGGATTCTGCGGGGTTTACGGGGATTTCGGGGAGCTTCGGCCGCGAAGGATGCCTGGTGCTTAACCATTGGCGAAATGGCTCATTGGTGAAAAGGCTGCCGCACCGCAAACCCCGAGAGCAGGCCGGACCTCCGGACCGCTACGCGAGCACCGCTTCCGGAGACTCGGCCCCTTTCACGTCCTCGTAGAAGTGCGCCAAAGCTGCCAGGTAATAGGGAACGATCCAGAAGAACGCGATTCCCAACGTCAGCAGGCCCAGCAGAAACCATCCCAAAAAGCGCAGGAGAAGCTTAAACAACTTCCACTTGCGCCCCCGCATCAACTCCTTGCTCCTGCGAATCGCGGCGTTCGCGCCGATCGAAGGATCATCGGCCAAGACGAAGTACGCCAGCGAATAGGAAAGCATGGCGATGAATCCCGGAATGATCAGGAGCAGGGCCCACAGGACGATGTAGAGCATCATCAAGGCAAAGATGGCCAAGGCCGTCAGGAACCTCGGGAATCCCTCGAAAATGACGGAGAACCGGGGGTCACGGCCGCGGATGAGCGCGAGGAAAAAGATGCTCACGCCCAGTTGGATGGCCGGAGAGACCAGCAGGTAGGCGAGGGAGCCGAAAGGCGACTGGTTCGGGTCTTCCGGGCTGACCGCGTAGTCGAAACCCGAGACGAGGGCCAGCGGGATCGCATAGGCCACCAAAAACACCGCGGCGCCCAGGCCCCACTTGCCCCGCAACGAGTCGCGGGCCTCCTCCATGAGGTCTTTGTTTTGCGTCAGGGCAGCCGACATGATGCCTCCCGCGTCACTGATGGAACTGTTAACTCCGTGCCGGGCACACCGTCAATCACGCCGGGCACCATTTGCCCTCGACAGCCCGCCGAACAACCCATCCGACCCCGTTATCGTTTCCCGATCTCCCGGGTTTTCCTTCTTCTGTCCCGATATTACGTATTACACCACCCTCAAACCCAGGAGCCCTCATGCACGTTCTTCGCCTCACCGCCGCCATCTGCGCGGCCCTCGTCTTCGCCGCCTGCGCCGGCAAAAAAGCCGCTCCGCCCCCGGCCTACGACCCCGCCAAGGCCGCCGAGGCCCAGGCGGCCTCGTTCATCGCCCCCGCCGACAAAAATTCCGACAAGAACATGAAGGCCGCGAAAAAGCTCGCCGTCACCTCCTGCAACGTGATGTTCGCGCAAACCTCCAGCGCCAGCGCCTCCACCTCCGCCGGCCTCTTCGGCAATGCCGGCGGCACCAAGCGGGTCGAGGCCAAGGTCTCCGTCTACTACACCCTCGTCGGAATCGACGACAAGGCGCTGCAGCGCATGACCGACGCGATCTGCGAGGATGCCGAGGGCAAGCTCAAGAAGGCGGGCTTCACCCTCGTCCCGAAGTCCGACCTTGCCAAAAACGCGGCCTATCAGGAACTGCAGAAAGCCGGGCGTGCCAGCCCGTTCGAGTACAAGGGCGGCGCGGGTGGAGGCCAGAGCGTTTACAAGGTGTTCGCCCCCGGCGGTTCCACCGTCTTCGACGAACGCTACATCGGGACCGTCTCGGGCCTCGGGCAGGCCTTCAAGGCCGCAAAGGGCACATCCGCCGCGCAGCACGAGGCGCGCATCATGGACGAATTGCAGGCCGATGCCGTCAACATCAACATCCTGGTCGACTTCGCCGAGCTGCAATCGAGCGGCAACAAGGCCACCGGGGTCGCCTCGCGCAACACCGCCGAGGTCTCGGGCACCGTGGGCCTCAGCGTCACCGGCCAGATGCGCGTCAAGATCGTCGAAGGCATGAAATGCTGGGAACGCTTCGGCAAGCGCGAGTGCGGCCCCGATGCCAGGAAGTGGCCCTCCTACGCCACGGCGCGCCCGGTGTTCACCGGCGAGAAGTTCTACAAGCAGGTCGTGAACGCCACCACCACCGGCGACAAGGTCGGCTCGGCCCTCGTCACCGGCCTCGCGATGCTCGGCGGCGGCACGAAGATGGACGTCACCCGCTACAACGTCGAGGTCGATCCGAAGGTGTTCGAGTCCGTCAGCCGCCGCAGCATCGACGGCTTCGTGGACATGGTCGCGATCCGCGCCAAGATGGGCGAAGGAAAGGGCGGCAAGTAGGCCGCCTTCCTCCATCGACGGGTTACCCCGTCGACTTGCGGGCGAAAGCCCGCCCTTGAAGCCCGGATCCCCCCGATCCGGGCTTTTTGCATCCGGGCGCCTCGTCTACCGCGACAGCCCACCGAACATCCCATCGCCCCGATGCAGCCCCCACCCCATGTCCATGGGATGGCAGCTCACCGGTCCCGGATTTAAGTAAGCCTACCGCCGATTCACCTGCAGCCCCGGCTTCCGGGGTGCGATCATATGAACCATTCCGGGAGGACGCCTTGATGTTCAACAAAAAGACCGACTCGCTGCCCGCAACCCTGCTCGTCCTCGCGCTCGCCGCAGGGCTTTCCGCCTGCGCGGGCGGTCCCCGCATCTCCGAATCGCCCGGGCCCATCAAGCGCTACCATGACGACGTGGGACGCGACAAGCTGAAGAACGCCGTCAAGAAGACGGCCATGAAGCCCGTCAGCGGGTTCGGGACTTCCAGCTTCAGCGCCGGGCATGGAGTGCAGCCCTACTTCACCCGCAAGGAGCAGCTCCCGAAGAAGATCGGACTGATCACCTTTTACATCTACGACGCGGGTCAAACCGCCACCACCGAAACCGGAAACTGGATTTACACCCGCACGACCTGGGTTAGCGAGCAAGAAGGAAACGTCCTGGCCAACAAGTTCCTCCAAGCGTCCATCGGCCCGCTGAAGAAGTCCTTCGAGCAGCAGGGGATGCAGCTTCTGACCATCCAGGAGGCCTTGGACACCAAGGAAAAGGCGACCTATTACCGCCAGGGAATCTCCCTTGAGCTCGGCAAGGGCTTGGTCGGGGCCATAAGGCAAATGACGATCGCCCTGGAATCCGGCAGCAAGCAGATGATCACCGGGGCTGACGGTTACCGGGTCTTCGATGTCTCCGCGGCATGGGACTGGAAGCGAAGCATCGAGCTGGGGCATGGCCTTGCCGAGGCCCTGGAAGTGGATGCCGTGCTCAGCGTGGGATTGGGCATCGCCACGGATGGCAATATCACCGCCCTGAACCACATCAAATGGGCCTTGAACGGAAAGAACCCCATCCCCAAAAAGGAAGGGCATCGCTACGTCTCCCAGAGCCTGGGGACGGGATATTACGAAGGCCAATGCTACGTGAAGGCCGACCTGAACCTGGTCGGCAAGGAGGGAGGCATTCCCTTCTCCAACGACAAGACCCGGGAAGAAAACCTGGAAGGGTTCGACCTGCTCATGACGGTCCTGGCGGAGGCGACCGGAGAGCTGATGTCCGAGGCGGCCGCCAAGAACGCCAAATAGGAGCCGACGTCATCCTGATCACGTTCTACAAGCAGTACGGCAAATAACTCTCCCGGAGCCGACGCGCCCTGCAGGGCGCCCGGAAAGGGGGAAGAAAGGGGAGGCGGGGGCCTCCCCTTTCACGTTTCAGGCCGCGAGAGAAGGGGCTAGGACCTTGGGCAGGTGCTCATGCCCAGCACCCGGTAGATCGGGCACCACTTGAGGAGCGCCGAGAGGATCAGCACGAGGCCGACCACGGCCAGCACCACGCCGAGCGTGCCCATCACCGTTCCGTTGAAGTACAACACGAGCAGCACGATGCCGATGACGGCGCGGAGCGCGCGATCCAGGTTTCCGACGTTCGCTTTCATGGGGGCCTCCTTGGGGGTGGTTGGATGGAAGATACAGGACCTCTGTAATAAAATGTTGCAATGGTTGCGCGGCGAACCGGCATCGCCCCAAGGCGGGTTCGCGCCCGCGAAATGCTTAAGGTGTTGGAATTTAAAGAGATGCGAGGTTTTCTTCGGGCCCCCCGACCTCATCACCCCTCCAGGCGCCGTTGCAGCCCGGCCCATCCTCCCCCGTTGTGGACGGGCCCGTAGCCGTGCCGCTCCAGGATGGATTTGGCCGAGGCGCTGCGCATGCCGCTCGCGCAGCAGGTGATCACGGGCTTGTCGCGGCGAATGCGCGACAGGGAGCGATCGAGGTCGCCGAGGGGGACGTTCACCGATCCCTTCACATGCCCGCCCTGGAATTCTCCCGGCGTGCGCACATCCACGATCTGCGCGCCCGAGCGCACCAGCGCGCCGAGGTCCACGGCCTCGCTGCCCGCTCCGGCGATTTTCTTGAGGAAATCGAACATCATGATTCCTTTCCCGTAGTGATTCAGCCCGCGGCGGCGACGGCCGTTCCGGGAGCGTTGGAGAACGCCTTCTCGCCGTTGTACAGGACCGTCCAGGTCACCGGCAGGATCCGCTTGAGCATGCGGCTCACGCCGCACAGGTCCTCTTGCGACTTCGCCACGGCGGCAAGGGCCGCATCCCGGTGATCCATCGGCCCGCGGAACTCGTAAGCCACATGGATCGCGGTGTACACGATCGGGTGGCGATCGCTGAGCCGCCCCTCCACCCGGATCGAAAATTCATCCGGTTCCTTCCCCGCCCTGCGCAAGATCGCCGCCACGTCCATGCCGGTGCAGCCCGATAGCGCCGTGAGCACGAGAGGCTTGGGGATGGGGCCGAGGTCGCCGCCGCCCGCGCGCTCGGGCGCGTCCATGCGAATGGTGTGGCCGTTCACGTCGGCGTTGAATTGCATCCCGCCGATCCATTGGGTCTCGACCACATGGGGAGCGCGATGGGGGGCGTTCATCGCGGGCCTTCCTTCGCCGGGGACTTCGGGGTCGGCAGGGCGCAGGACGCGCAGGCGACCCCTTGCGCGTCGTCGCGGCGAAGGGCCGAAAACGCCAGCAACCCCGCGGCTCCCATCAGGATGGGACAGGCGACCCCGGAGGCCACGCCCGTGGCGCAAAGCCCGACCAACCCGACGGCAGCGCCGGCCTGGAGGATTTTCCCCCGCCTCGAATTTTCGTTCTTCCCGCCTTCGTTCTTCCCGCCCGCGTTTCCGGATCGCATGCCGGCCCCCTCTCATCGCATTGATGACAGGAAGGTACCTGCGCATCGAAAGCGCGTCCGCTACCTGGGTTACAGAACGCGAGAGCGAGGATGTGGAGAGCTGATAAGCCTATGCGGCGCCCTCGGAAGCCTGGATCGAGATATCTCCCGGCTCCCGCCACCCGACTCCCGACATTTTCTTAAAGCCCGTCCATCACCCGGATCTGGTTCCGGAACAGCAGCACCTTGCCGTCGTGCTCGAGCTTCTTGAGCAGGCGCGAGACCACCACGCGCGAGGTGGCCAGGTCCTTCGCCACGCGCTCGTGGGTGAGGTTGAGAAGCGGGGAACCCGTCGCCGCCGCTTGATCCTTGAGGTAGGCGACCAGGCGCGCGTCGAGGTCCTGGAAGGCCACGAGGTCGAGCGTGCGCAAAAGCTCGTTGAAGCGCTCGCGCACGGTGCGCATCACGAAGGCCTTCCACGCAGGGTATTTGACCAGCCACTCCCCCATCGCCTCCGTCGGCACGGCCAGCAGCTCGGTGTCCTCCTCGGCCGCGGCGCGCACCTCGCTCGCATGCCGGTCCATGCAGCAGGTGAAGGTCATGGCGCAGCTTTCGGAAGGCCCGAGGTGATAGAGGAAGAGCTCACGTCCGTCCTCCTCGACGCGAGACACCTTAAGCAGGCCCGAGAGCACGAGCGGGACGGCCTTCACGGGATCGCCCGGCTCGAGCAGGCTCTCGCCGGCCTTGAGGCTTACGAGCCGCGCCTTGGCGGCGATCTCGGCGGAGAGTTCGGGTCCGAAGGTGTCGTGGAAATGGGCGGGGAGGTTCATGGGGAAAATCTAAGCCTTGGTCGCATGGCTTTGCGTCCTCTTGGTCTTTCGCGACCTTTACTCGTCTTATCGCCGCAAAAGAACGCAAAGAAAAGGCGGCTCGCCGAGCCGCCCAAATGCCCAGCCAGGACCTGCTAAAAACCGAGACGCAAGGCGACGCGCGACTGCTCGGGCGTCCATCCCCAGTCGAGGCTCGCGGACGCGGGCAATGCGGCGTTGTACTTCTCGACGGCGTCGCCAAGCCTGTTGTTCGCCACCCGGTTCATCAGTATCCCGATCGCCGCGACGCCCAGTCCCGAGAAAAACAAGGGGGAATTGAACTCCGGGCTGAAAGCCGCGTATCCCATCATGAACCCGCCCGCGAAGGAAGGAACGATGGAGGCGTACATCCAGTTGCGGCTCGCCGAAACGTCGGCCCGGGCCTCGGGATACCTCCCCATCACTTCATGCATGCTGCCCACACGAAGGGATTTTCCGTTCTGCTTGTAATACTCCGCACCCAGAAAATTCTTTTCGACCTCGATGGGAACCCCGTCCTTCATCTTGACCGGAAAAAAGGCTTGGGCCGAAGCCGCGAGCAGCATGACGAGCAATATTCCACGCATGGGGATATCCCTTGAAACGGGTGAGACGCGAAATATGGCTAGTCGAGATCGGGTTGTCAAATGCCTTCCGGCTACTCCCCCAACTTCTTGTCGATGTAGGCCACCAGCGACTTCACCGCCTCCATCGAGGCCGCGAACGCCTTCTTCTCACCTTCGTCGAGCTCCACCTCGAGCACGCGCTCCAGGCCGTTGCCGCCCAGGATCACCGGCACGCCGGCGTACAGGCCCTTGTAGCCGTACTCGCCGTCAAGCATGGCGGCGGCGGTGATGACGTTGTTCTTGTCCTTGAGATAGGCCTCCGCCATGTGGATGGCCGAGAGCGCCGGGCTGTAGAACGCCGAGCCGGTCTTGAGCAGGGCCACCACCTCGCCGCCCGCGTTGGCGGTGCGCTTCGAGATCGCGTCGAGCTTCTCCTTCGAGAGCAGCTGGGTGACGGGGATGCCGCCCACGGTGCAATAGCGGATGAGCGGCACCATGGTGTCGCCGTGGCCGCCCATCACCAGCGCGCGCACGTCCTCCGCGGAAACGTTCAGCTCCTCGGCGACGAGCGCGGCGAAGCGCCCGGAGTCGAGCACGCCCGCCATGCCGACGACGCGGTTGGCGGGAAAGCCCGTCACCTTCTGCATGGCATAGACCATCGCGTCGAGGGGGTTGGTCACCACCAGCACGAAGGCGTCCGGGGCGTGTTTCTTGATCGCCTCCCCCACCGTCTTGATGATGCCGAAGTTCACGTCGAGCAGGTCGTCGCGGCTCATCCCCGGCTTGCGGGGCAAGCCGGCGGTGACGATCACCACGTCCGAATCGGCGAGGGCCGCGTAGTCGTTGGAGCCCGAGAGCGCCGAGGACGTGGGGATGATGGGGCCGCCATGGAGCAGGTCCAGGGCCTTGCCCTGGGGCACGCCCTCGGAGACGTCGATGAGCACGACGTCGCCGAGCTGCTTCTGGGCCGCGAGCAGGGCCATGGTTCCGCCGATCTGTCCGGCGCCGACGAGGGAGATCTTGGTGCGCTTTGCCATCTGGATATCCTCCTGATCGGGCGCACGTCGGTGCGCCCTTCCGTGAGAGGGCGAGCCGCGGTCCCCGAGCTTGTCGAGGGGTGGCTCGCCCTTGCATTGTCCGTCGGCGCCTTTGCCGTCGGTCCCTGAGCGGAGTCGAAGGGCCGACGGCCCTATCGCCTCGTCCCCATCGCCTCCGCCATCTTGCGGCCGATCTCGGCCGCGGTCTCGGCCACCACGACGCCCGCGGCACGCAGGGCGTCCTTCTTTCCCTGTGCCGACCCCGACTGCCCGTCGACGATCGCGCCCGCGTGGCCCATGCGCTTCCCCTTGGGAGCCGAGGCGCCCGCGATGAAGGC
This sequence comes from uncultured Fibrobacteria bacterium, assembly GCA_965652255.1. GTDB lineage: Bacteria > Fibrobacterota > Fibrobacteria > UBA11236 > UBA11236 > UBA11236. The sequence goes on from CBFGVC010000009.1 coordinate 15,642, forward strand.
CGCCACGGGCTTCTTCACGTGCTCCTTGATGTAGCTCGCCGCGATTTCCTCGTCGCTTCCGCCGATCTCGCCGATGAGGATGATGCCCTCGGTCTCGGGATCCTCGTTCAGCATTTTCACGACGTCCACGTGCGACAGCCCGTGCACGGGGTCGCCGCCGATGCCCACGGCGGTGGTCTGGCCCAGGCCGAGCAAGGTGGTCTGGTGGACGGCCTCGTAGGTGAGGGTGCCCGAGCGCGACACGATGCCGATCTTGCCCTTCTTGTGGATGGGGCCGGGCGCGATGCCGATCTTGCACACGCCCGCGGTGGTGACGCCGGGGCAGTTGGGGCCGATGAGGACATTGGGCTTTCCCTTGAGGGCGTTGTGCACGCGCAACATGTCCATCACCGGGATGCCCTCGGTGATGGCGACGATCAGCTCGATCCCCGCGTCGGCGGCCTCGAGGATGGCGTCGGCCGCGAAGGGCGCGGGGACGAAGATCATGGTCGCGTTGGCGCCGGTGGCCTCGCGGGCTTCCTTCACGGTGTTGAACACAGGGAAGCCGTCCACCGTGGTGCCGCCCTTCTTGGGCGTCACCCCGCCGACCACGTTCGTTCCGTAGTCGCGGCACTTCTGCGAGTGGAACAGGCCGGCCTTGCCGGTGATGCCCTGGGTGATGAGGCGCGTGTTGCTGTCGATGAGAATGGCCACGGTGCTTACCCCTTCACCAGCTTCGCGGCCTTGCGGGCCGCGTCTTCAAGGTCATCGGCGGACACGATGTCCAGTCCCGAGGCGGCGATGATCGCCTTGCCCTCTTCCACGTTCGTGCCCTCGAGGCGCACCACCAGCGGCACCTTGAGGCCGGTGGTGTTCACCGCGGCGATGATGCCGCGGGCGATGCGGTCGCAGGGCATGATGCCGCCGAAGATGTTCACGAGGATCGCTTTCACGTTCTTGTCGGAAGTGATGATCTCGAAGGCCTTGGTCACCGCCTCCTCGCTGGCGGAGCCGCCCACGTCGAGGAAGTTGGCGGGCTGCGCCCCGTAATGGGCGATGATGTCCATGGTCGCCATCGCCAGCCCCGCGCCGTTCACCATGCAACCGATGTCGCCGTCGAGCTTGATGTAGCTCAGGCCGTGCTTGGCGGCCTCGATCTCGCCGGGATCCTTCTCGGCGTCGGGATCGCCGCCGGTTTCCTTCTGGCGGTACTCGGCGTTGTCGTCGATGAGCACCTTCGCGTCGAGCAGGATGAGGTCGCCCGCGGCGTTCACCGCCAGCGGGTTGATCTCGAGCAGCGAGCAGTCGCTCTTGATGTACGCATCGTACAGCTTGCGCGCGATGTCGGCGAACTGCGCCGCCTGCGCGTCCGTCAGGCCGAGGAAGTCCGCCGCCTGCCTCAGGAGCGCCTTGTCGGGACCGGTGGACCACTCAGGCCACAGCTTCAGGATTTTTTCCGGGGTCTTCTCCGCGATCTCCTCGATGTCCATCCCGCCCTCGGGGCTCAGGATGAACACGATGTTCGCCTTGGCGCGGTCGAGGGTGACGGCGAAGTAAAGCTCGCGCTTCACCTGGCTCTGCTCCTCGAGCAGCACGGCTTCGATCTTCACGCCCTCGGGACCGGTCTGGTGCGTGACCAAGGTCATCCCGATCAGTTTCTCCGAGACGGTCTTCGCTTCCTCCGCGCTCGCGAAGAGCTTGATGCCGCCGGCCTTGCCGCGGCCTCCGGTGAATGCCTGTGCCTTGGCGACACCCTTCTCCCCGCCGAGAGCCTTGAGCGCCTCGGGAACCTCGGATGCGTTGAAGACGACCTCGCCGCGCGGCACGGGCAAGCCCGCCTTTCGCAGCAGGGCCTTGCCTTGGTACTCGTGCAATTTCATGGGCGACGCGCCCCTTTAAACACAGGGTGAACGAGGTATGGATGCGGAAATGACAGGGGGAAAAATGCTTTATGGGACGGAGGGTATCAATGGAAAAACAGGGATTCTTCGGGGTTTCTTCGCTGGAGGGTGATTCGGCCGGCAAGCGGCCTCATGCCTTCGGCTGCGGGATTCTCCGTCGGCAAAGCGCCTCACCCCGGCCTGCGCCGGGGCAGGCTCTCACCCCCGGCGCCTCCGGCGCTACCCCCTCCCCTCTCCTCAATGACATCAAACCTTCGTCATCGAAAATCCGGAGAGGGGAGGGGGCGTCACGGTTCTTTTGAAGGCAGCTGGGGAAAGGAAGGGGGGCTCCCCCCCTCTCCATCCTCGCGCAGCGTTGGATGGAGAGGGGACGGGGGTGAGGCGCGTAGCGACGAAGCTACTTTAACACCGGACACCCGAACTTCGGCGTCAGGTAGTGCCCCTCGGGCATGGGTTGGAAGGGCGCGGAACGGGCCTTGACCATCAGCCTGAGGTTCGTGTTGCGCAAACTGTTCACGAGCGCGCCTTGGGCGGTATGCAGCACGCCCATGATCGAGCAGCCGCTGGCGTCCTTGCAGCCTTCCGGATGGGTGAGGCAGTCCATCAGGTTGATCGGGCCTTCCGCCGCCTCGACGATATCCAGGATCGAAATGGCGCCGGGTTCGCGCGCCAAAGTCAGCCCGCCCTTGGGTCCCGGCACCGCCTTCACCAAGCCCCTGCGCGAAAGCCTCGCCATGATGCCGCTGAGGAACCGCAGCGAAAGCCCCGAGTCCTTGGCCAGAACCGGCACGGGAACGGCCTTGGCCGCCACGCCTTCCCCGGCGGCATCGTAATACCGCCGCGCCAGGTTCTGCATGGCGCGCAGGGCGTAATCGGTCTTGCGCGTGAATTTCATGACGTCGACAATATACCTAGTGCGGGTACTTCGGGATGACGGGGCAGGTGGGTAGTGGGTGGTAGGGGGGCGGGAAGGAAGGGAAGGGGCAGGGTTCTCGACTTTCCATCACCCGCTACCCACTACCCACAAGCAGCGAAGAAGTTCCCGCGAAGGTATCCCCTACCCTTTCAAGGGGGCTTCTTCGCCCTCGGAAGGTTCCCCGGGGGACGCTTCGTCGGCATCGGTTTCCCCCGCGTCTTCCCTCCAAGATGCGGGAATTTTCTTTTTCGCGGCCGCTCCGAGTTGCTTGATCTTGTCGAATTTGCCGAGCAGGTTTCCGGATCCGTCTTTGATGCGGCCACGGGCCTCGTCAAGATGTCTCTGGGCCTTGGAAAGGCCGTCGCCGATCCCCGAAAGGCTTTCGAGGAAGCCGACGAACTTGTCGTGCAGCAACCCTGCTTCGATCGCGATCTTATGGACATTTCGGTGGCGGTATTCCTGCTTCCAGATGTTGGCCACGGTCCGCAAGGTCGCCAGCAGCGTGGAAGGCGACACGATGATAATGTTCCGCTCGAAGGCCTCCTGGAACAGCGTCGAATCCTCCTTGACGGCAACGATGAAGGCAGGTTCCACCGGCATGAACAGGAAGACGAAATCCGGGCTTCGCATGCCCGGAAGATCCTGATAGCGCTGGTCAGCAAGCTTCTTCACGTGCTGCCGCACGGAGCCGACATGGGCCGCAAGTTCGGTCACGGCTGCCTCGGGCGTCTCGGCCGAGCAATAGCGGTCGTAGGCCACCAGTGAAACCTTCGAGTCGATGACGAGCTGGCGCTCTTCGGGAAGCTTGATCACCGCATCGGGGAGTTTGAGCTTTCCTTCGTCGTTCCGGTAACCTTCCTGAAGCTCGTACTCCCGCCCCCGTTGGAGGCCGGACATTTCCAGCACGCGCTCCAACACGAGTTCGCCCCAGTTGCCGCTGGCCTTGTTCTCGCCCTTGAGGGCGGCTGCGAGGTTCTGCGCGTCGGTGCTCAGCCGGGCATTCATGCCCAGAAGGTTCTTGAGCTGCTCCTTCAGCTCGCCGTGCTGGACGCTGCCGTCGTTCTGCACCTTTTCGACCTTTTCGCGGAATTCCTTGATCTGGTCCCGCAGCGGGTTCAGGAGGCCGTCCAGCCCTTCCTTGCTCTGCTTCGCGAAGTCCTCGCCCTTCTCCTTCAGCAGCTTGCCGGAGATTTCCGCGAACTCGAGGCGCATGGCCTGCATGGTTTGGGGGAGGGACTCTTCGATCTGCTTCAGCCGGGAACGCGTTCCGCTGAGGTCTCGTTCCGATGCGACGAGTTTTTCCCGCAGGGAGGCCAGTTCCTCTTCGGCCTTCAGGAGCCGCTCCGCCTTCGCTTCGAGGACGCCTTTCTCCTTTTGGGACTCGCGGAAGACCTCTTCCGCCTTCGCAAGCCGGGCTTCGGCCGCCTCAAGCCGCGCGGCAAGGTCTTGGGTGCGTCCGGACAGCGGGGCGGCTTCTAGTTCGGCTTCCCGCTTTCCGCGCGCGAACTCGCGGCGGGAGAAAAGAAATCCCGACGCGACGGCGGCGACGAGCAGGAGCGACAGGATCAACTCGGTCATGGCTGGGAAAAATGCACTCTCGAAAGGATCAGAACGTCCTTCTCAGCCTGGGATCCTCGCGCCTGGGCGCAGGGGCCTCGGGCCTCGGCTCCTCCTCGACCTCGGGAGGCGGATCGTCCCCGCGGGCCGGGCCGTCCCCATGGTGCCAGGGCAGGCACGAGCGCGGCTCGTGTCCCGCGACCACGTACTCCGTGATCGGCGCCGGACAGAAAAAGCGCGCACGGTGGCCCGAAAGCGGACAAAGCTGGACTTCTTCGACGCCCGGGGGCCGCGGGAAATCCTGCATGGGGCTCCCCACAGAAGCGGCGCGCATCACGTCGAGCCAAAGGGGAATGCCGTTGGCCGAGCCGGTGTTGCCGGGTCCCATGGGGGCATGATCGTCGTGGCCCACCCAGACGCCCGCCGTGTAGCGCTTGGTGAAGCCCACGTACCACGCGTCGGTGAACCCGTTGGTCGTGCCCGTCTTCCCCCCCGAAGGATGCCGGAAACCCGAGGCCCACACCGAGGCCCCCGTCCCGCGGATGTTCACGTCGCGCAGCATGCTCGTCACGATCCAGGCGACCTCGGGCGCCAGCACCTCCTCGCGGCGCGGGGAGTGGCTGTAAAGCTCCTTGCCGGAACGGTCGCGCACCCGCTCGACGAAGTAAGGAATGGCGCGCCAGCCTCCGTTCGGGAAGATCGTATAGGCCGAGGTCAACTCGAGCAGCGTCGCATCGCTCGAACCGAGGGCGAGCGAGGGGACGGGGTTCACGCGATGGCGAAAGCCCGCGCGACGCGCGAGATCGACGACGTTCTCCAGCCCGTACTTGAGCGCCACTTCCACGGCCGGCAGGTTCTGCGAGCGATAGAAGGCCCGGCGCATGGTCATGCGTCCCTCGAAACCGGGCTCGAAGTTCGTCGGCTCCCAGACCTTCGCGGTGTCGCCGGGCTCGGGGATGGAGATGGGCTGATCATTGAGAATGTCGCCGGGGCCCCCGCCGCGCTCCACTGCGGTCGCGTACACGAACGGCTTGAACGACGAACCCGGCGACCGGATCGCCTGCACGGCGCGGTTGTACTTCGAGACCGCGAAATCCTCCCCCCCGACCATCACCCGCACCGCGCCGGTGGCGTTCTCGATCACCAGGAGCGCCGCCTGGGGCTTGCGGTAGCGAAACTCGGGCGGGAAGCGTTGTTCGACCCATTCCGGGTCGCCCGTCAGGTGCTCCTTCTCGAAGCGCGCGTAAAGGCGGTCCCAGTCGCGCAGCAGCGAATCCTGCGACACTCCCAGAAGCCTCGGAAGGTGATAGGCCGAAGCCGTGCGCACGCGCATGCGCGTCCGGATCTCCCCCACCCGCGCGCGCAAGGCGCTGTCGGCGACCCGCTGCAGCGCCGAGTCCATGGTGACCTCGACGGATCCGCCCAGGTTGTAGACGAACTCGTCGCCCCATCGATGGCTGAGGAACTGCCGCACGTGCTCGATGAAATAGGCCCCGAGGTCGGAGGGCGCGCGATAGACGCGGGTGCCCAGCGGGGCCCGCACGGCGTCGCGGTGCTCCTCGCGCGTGATGAACCCGGCCCGCCGCATGGCGCCCAGCACCACGTTGCGACGATCGCGCGCCGCGTCGGGATACGCGTCGGGCCGGTACGACTCGGGACGCTGCAGGAGCCCGGCGAGCAGCGCGTACTGGTCCACCGTCAGCGAGTCGAGCGGCAGGCTGAAGTAACGCTCCGCCGCCGAGACGAAGCCGTAGGCCCCCGCGCCCAGGTACACGTGGTTGAAGTAGAACTCGAGGATTTCCTGCTTCGTGTAGTTCCGCTCGATCCGCAGGGCCAGGAGGATCTCGCGCGCCTTGCGCCCCACGCTCCGCTCGGGCGTGAGGAAAAGGTTCTTGGCGAGCTGCTGGGTGAGCGTCGAGGCGCCGCGCGCGCGGCCGCCGAACACCGCCGGCAAAAGCGCGGACGGATAGGCCGTCAGGTCCACGCCCCAGTGCTCGCGGAAGGAGCGGTCCTCCACCGCGATCACGGCCTGCTTGAGCCGCTCGGGCATCTTCTCCTCGGGCATCCAGATGCGGCGCTGGATGTAGAACTCGTGGACCAGGGCGCTGTCCTTGCCCGTCACCCGCGTGATATGGCCGGGATTCAGCCTCTCCAGGCTCTCGAGCGGGGGCAGCGAAAGCGCGAAGTAGCCGAAAACCATCGCGACCGCCAGCACGGCGGCCCCCGTCGCGAGCGCGAAGAACTTCAACCACGACCCGACATGCGCGCGGTAGCCCGGCTTCCGCAGCTCGCGCCGAAGGATGCGGACCCAGTCCGCCAAGCCTCCTCCCGCGGCCTTGAGCGCGCCGCGGGCCATCCGGAATATTTTTCGGGCCATCGGAAGCAAAGGTAGGGAATCCCTTGAAAGTTTTGCTATACTTTTCTGCCCGTTGCAGGCGTGGCCAAACTGGATAAGGCATCTGACTACGAATCAGAAGATTCCAGGTTCGACTCCTGGCGCTTGCACCATCCTTGAAACCCCCGAGCGAAGCCTCGGGGGTTTTTCTTTGCCTTTGCCTTTGCCTTTGCCTTTTCCTTTTCCCTTCGGCTCCTCGTCGCTATCTCCGCAGCTTCCCGGGATTCGCGCAACGACGGAGGGGGATTCTTCGCGGGGGAAACGTCGTTCGGGGTTTCGTGCCCGGTGGATCCGCCTCCCCGAAAATCCGGAAAAGGGCACGCCTCCGTTCGGCCCCGGGCCCTGACCGAACAGGGAATGCCCCCGAAGGTTCCCCCCGGGTCATCCGATTATCCCCCGGATTATCCGATTATATTAGACCCATGAACCTCGATGCCATGGCCTCGGTGCTTTTGGAAAAGCTCAAGGGAATCGCCCAGACGGACACGGTCGTTGGGAAGCCCATGCAGGCGGAGGGCGTCACGCTCGTCCCCGTCTCGCGCGTCTCCGTCGGCTTCGGCCTGGGAGGCCATTCGGGCAAGGGCGAAGCCGCCGGCTCGGGAGGCGGCCTGACGGTCGAGCCCGTTGCCTTCGTCGTGGTGCAGGGCGAAGACGTCAAGATCGTCAGCCTAACGCGCGACAAGGACATCATCGGCAAGGCGATGGACCTGGTGCCCGAGGTTTTGTCGTTGCTGAAGAAGGAGAAGTGACGATCCGCAGGGACGACGCATGCGTCGTCCCGCTCCACCCTATCCCCCGCCCTTCGGGCACCCCCTTTCCCCTCTCCGCCCGATACGCGAAGCGTGGCGGAGAGGGGAAAGGGGGCATCGTCCTCGACCTTTGACTGCCTTGGGGTTAGGGGTGAGGTTCGACTCTCAGGACCCTGGGTTTCCCCTCAAGCCTCGTGAACACCAGCGTTCCCGAGTTCGGGCCTCGCGGCTTCAGCCGCTTGCGCCATTCCTCCGGCGAGACGTCCATTCCCCGCTTCTTGATCTCGAGGATGCCGATCTCCGCCTCGGCGAGCTCGGCGCGGAGCGCCTTCTCGTCGGGCGGAAGGATTTTCACCACCCGGTAGCGCTTGAGCAGCGGCGAGTCCACCCGCGCGTTCCCCGAGAGGTAGGCCGTGCGCGGGTCGAGCTGCCAAAGCCCGTGCCGCTGCGCCAATACCCCGAAGAGGTGCGCGCGCACGACGCATTTCACCGGCTCGTAGAACCACTCTCCCGGCTCGCCCGCCTCGCCGAAGCTGTCCTCCAGGTCGACCGCGCGCGCCTCGACGAATTCGCCCGAGGGCAGTTCGGTGGCGCGCACCCAGCCGGGCCGCCCGAAGGCTCCCGTGCGAATCGTGAGTTCGAGGCATTCGTCGCGAAGCCCCAGGTATTCGCGCTCGCCCTCGATCCAGTCCTCCGGCAGGCGCGCGCCGGGGCCGAGCTTGAGCACCGCGTTGCCGAAGCGGCGGACGATCTCCGACATCGCCGACCATCCCGGCTCGGGCTCCTCGTCGAAGTCGCGCGCGTTGCGGTTGCCGCCGCGCGTCCCCTGGCTCGAGCCGGAAAGGCCGGCCCGGCGCGCGGGATCCAGGAATATCCCGTCCACGCGCGCCTCGAAGCGCGTCACGTCGGCGCGCACGGCCGTCGCCGCCCGGAACAGCGCGACGTTGTGGCGATACGCGCGCAAGGTCTCCCCGTCGCGGTCGACCCCCATCACCGCGACTCCGGGCGGCACGCGCAGCGAATCGCCGCCCACGCCGCAGCAAAGGTCGGCGACCGCGCGCAACCCGGCGGGAAGGCGCGAGGCCTTGTGGAGCGCGAGCGCGTCGGCTGTCATCTGCTGCAGCCCGGCGGGGGTGAACAGCATCTCCGCGGCCCGCGGCTGGCGACGCAGGGCGCGGGCTCGCAGGGCGCGCTGCTCCAGCAGCGCCGCGCGCTGCCAAGCCGCGAGGGCCCGCATCCATGCGCTCGATCCGAGCGCGAGGTCGTCGCGCCCGTCGTCCATGACGCGGCGCAGGAGGGTTTCGCCTTCGGTCGAGGCCAGATACGCTAACTTTGGGTGCATGATCGCGGGCGTGGGCACGGACATCGTGCGGATCGAAAGGATAAGAAAGCTGGGCGAGGCGGCCCTCTCGCGGCTGTTCACGCCCCGGGAGCGGAAATATTGCCGCGCGCACGCGGACGCGGCCGCGCGCTTCGCGGGGCGCTTCGCCGCCAAGGAGGCCGTCCTCAAGGCGATGGGCACCGGGCTCGCCTCCGGGGCCTCGTGGAAGCACATCGAGATACTTCCCGACGAAAGCGGCGCTCCGCGCGCCTCGTTCACGGGCGCGGTGGCGCGCCGCATGAGCGCCCTCGGCGCAACGCGTTGTCATCTCTCGATTTCGCACGAGGGCGATCACGCCATCGCCTTCGCTGTGCTCGAGGGCGATGATTGACCGCGAAGAACCCCGCGAAAAATTTTCTTGACACGCCCCCTCCCCCGGTATACACTTGGGACAGGGACTCCACCCGCGCGGAGGAACACATGAAGCCGATCCGGATCGAATGCCCGCATTGCCGCGAAGCGAGGGCGCTTTCACTCGAGAAGGAAGCGCGCATGATCGTGATGCGTTGCCCCGCCTGCGGCGAGGCCATGATGTATTACTACGGCAAGACCTTCCCCATCGACTCGGGCGAAATGGAGAAGATCCGCGACAGCCGCCACATGACCACCGTGCAGGGGTTCGTGCAGGGACCCGGCGCCCGCCAGACCGAGCCTCACGCGGCCGTGGTTCGGCGCGACGAGGCCACCGCCGCGCATCAAGCCGGCGCTCCGGTGCGCGAGCAGCCGTTCGCGCACGACGACATCACGAACCTCAGGATCGAGCTGGAACTCGCCAAGGACGTGAACGACTTCATCCGGGCGATGTAAGGGGGTTCCTCCGCGAATCCGGGTTTTCCGGGGTTTCTTTCGAGGGGATGCGGCGTTGGCCCTGGCGGGCCGGGCGCTTCCCATTTTCGTGACCGCCTTTCGTTGCTATCTTTGCCCATCCCGGCGACATACCCAAGTGGTAAGGGAGAGCTCTGCAAAAGCTTTATTCAGCGGTTCGAATCCGCTTGTCGCCTCCAACTTTTC